>JAFAMM010000345.1 GCA_019233375.1 Acidobacteriaceae bacterium | reverse complement strand
TACAAGCTGTGACTCTGGGTCGGCAGCAGGCGGCCCCACTGTTCGATGATCTCCTGGTAAGTCTTTCCGGCCGGCCGGATCTTGCGCTCCAGGTCATAGAGGCCTAGCGGATTGATTCGCCCGTTGTCCTCACGCAGAGCGGTGTCCCAATCCACCTGATCGGTGAGGCTGTAGTACGTGAAGCCGATCATCGGTAGACCGTCTTCATGCAGCTTCTGAACGTTCGCCCACTCCTTGCGGATCCAGGCGGGCGCCCACTCGGCATCCGGCAGGTTCGTTTCCGTATGCATGACAGGCAGGTGATAGCGATCGAAGTATTGATGCGTGATCACGTAATAGCCGAATATTTCCCCTGCCTCGCTGAGAGAACCATCCTCATTGACCAGGTGCTCATTGGTTTTGTAGTAGTCGGTTCCCATGACGCAGTGTTCCTTACGATGGTTCTTGCCGAACCAATGATAATCCTCGCGGGTCATGCCGTTATCCAGCAGATATTCATACATCTCGAAGGTCACCGGATGCCCATACGTCATGTCGAGCGAAAGGAACCGCCTCTGGTTCAGGATGTGGGCCTCTGCCGCGCAAGCAGGGCTCTTCGGATGGTAGTACTCGGAGGTCTCGCTCAGAATGAAGATCGCTTTCGGATTTACGTCTAGAATGGTGTGCATTGCGAGCACATTTGCCTTGCAGAGGTTGTGAAGCGCTCTCACGAACGCCGCATCGCTTGCGAGCCGCTCGTTCCACCATCCGTAGCGCGCAGAGAACGTGGCTGCGACGTGGATCTCGTTCACGGGCGTGTAAAACCGGACCCACGGGAAGCGTTGCGCGAACGCCTGCGCGTAATCGGCGAAGAGTTCCGGCCAGTCTGTATTCTGAAATCCTCCCACCCAGTCGGGTACTCCAAAATGGCAGAGGTCGACGATGGGAGTGATTTTCATCTGGCGCAGCCTGGCGAACGTGGCATCCGAGAACTCCCAGTCATACCGCCCCGGACCGAGGTGCGTTTTGAAGTACGGAGGACCGTACCGGAGGAACGAAACGCCCAACTCGCGCACAAGCTCAAAATCCTCGCGCCAGTAAGTGTAGTGCCCGCACTTTTCCATCTCGTCGACACGTTTGGATCTGCCGTCGGGTAGCGCGATGGTGGGATAGCTGTTCTCGATCCCGGTTGCAAACATAAATTGAGCCACTGTTTTGAATCCTCTCTTTCTTAGACGGATTGCGGAACGAGGTAGGCCAGTCCGTTAAGGCGCAAGCTCAATCATTCGGGCGGTTTTTGGTTTTGTCCTTGGACGCGAGACGATAAGCACGCCGTTCGGCCGCCTCATCAAACCGGCGCTGCTCTTCCGGCGTCTCGGGCACAATCTGCGGAAGAACAACGCGATTCCCCGCCCTGTCCAACGCGACGAAAGTCAGGTACGCGGACGAAGTGTGGCGCTGCTCGCCTGTATGCAGGTGTTCGACCCAGACTTTCACGCCAACCTCCATCGACGTGCGGAACACCCGGTTTACCTGAGATTTCAACTTGACGAGTTCACCGATGCGGACCGGATGCAGAAAAGTCATCTGATCTACCGAGGCGGTCACGACGGCGCAGCGCGAGTGCCGGATCGCGGCGATGGCGCCGCACAGGTCAACCAGATGCATCACACGCCCGCCGAGCATGTTGCCCAGGGTGTTGGCATCGTTCGGAAGGCAGACCTCATAGTATTCGGATTGTGATTCGCTGACCCTACGGGGGTTCAGAAGGGCTTCGCTCTCAACCATCATGCGTGTTTGACGAGCGGCGCGAGTCCTGCAGCGCATCAGCAAAGTGGCGTGCGAAACTTAGGCCAAAAGCTCGTATTTGTGCGCGAACACACGTGTCGGCCGGCTCCGGTTGAACACGCTCATCCGGCAAGCTGAACCTCACTTTAGTCCAGCGAAGAGGTGCATACTCCTGCTCTTCCACGCATAAAACCTCCAAAGAGGAGCCGTCGCGGCTCAGCACTTCGAAGCGCAGGCAGGAGGGTCCCTCGGGATTCGGTGTCCGGCCGCACGCCCCGCGCGAATAGCCGTGATTGCAGAATTGAAAGCGAACAGCGGAGGAAACCTCGGCGGGTTCGCCGCTCGCATGGCAGACGCCCTCGTACTCATCGATTAGAGGCAAGCGGGCATTCGCATGTGTAGGCCGTGGCGTAACGCGCTGCGGCTCGAAATGCGGGCACGGCATACGAGGACCAGTATACGCACTACATGCACGGCCAGCGTACGGGCGTAGTGATGGCGCCGGAGAACGTTCTCGAACAGTCTCACAAAAGGTCTCTCCTCAACAGGTGCTCCTGTTCGTCCGAGGTCGCCGAACGCTCTTCCGGTCGATGCTCACCGGGCGGGACCGGTCTTGAGGCGGCGTCTCGAGTAATTCGCAGCGTTTTCAACCGTTGACTGGCTGGAAGCGGCGTCCGCCGCAGGATCAGGCAACACGGGCGATGGTTTTTCGCATAATCGGGCGAAGTTCCTTGGGGGTGCTCGCGCACGTAGGAAAGCAGCCGGTGTTTTTTTGCTTTACCGCGCTCCTTATCTAATTGTCCGTAGCTCCCCTCAGACGGAAATAGCCCCGGGATGCAATCATGAACACGGTCGTAGATGTCGCGCCACGACTTCTTGACCGCCGCGACAGAAACGCCGAGCTCCTCCGCCAGCTCCGCGTCGGTATCCCCGTTCATGGCCGTAGTCAAGAGCCGCTGCTGCTTGCGAGTCAGGCCTAAACGGGGTGGTTCATGCCGAAAAATTGTACTGATCCAGCTCCCGATTTGCCGCTCAGCCAATTCTCGGGTGTTACCCAGCACATGCGGTCGTTGCCAGAGCCCCAAACTGTCCTCTGCACAAGCGGACTTATATATTCCATTGCGATCACAGAGAAGGAAACCTCCACTGCCAAGCACCTGTTACAAATGGTGCTCGCTTTCGGCTTGCACGATGACCTCGCGCAGGTTGTAGCCGGAATGCATCTCAATAAAGGCGCGGACGGCAAAATTAAGCACTCTGGGGTCGGTAGCGTGTTGTGGGTGGATGCAGCTAGACCAGGTGATGCGGGTCAATGTGCCATTTGAATTTGCTAGCGCAACTTCGCGATCGGAAAGTAACGGTGAATGACTTACAGCTGCGCGCTCGCTCAGCGCCGGTCCGATCCACATAAAAGGAGGCGTTTTCAAGCGTCGGACGAAATCGTCTGCGACAAAGACAGCAACCCCCACTTGTATTATCTTCTTGCTGCCAGAATCGGACTTCTCAAAGACACATGCACGAAACGATTCCCGTCCCAGAAGGCGCAACCACACTGCAGGCAGGAGATGAATCGCGGGACCATAACGTGGACCGAGAACTGGATCGCCCTCGATGAGCTTCACGCACGTGGCGATATCGCTGGCTCGCATTGGGCGATAGCTCAGATCCATCGGACTTTGCACTCTCTGTCACGGTATCTTTCAGATTACTTCCTTAACACGCCGCTGCGCTTATCGCGAGAGGATCTTTTATAATTTTTTTACAAATCTCGCCTCGCCTTGTCGCAAGAGTATCTTTAGAGAATTGTTTGTCCCCCTTTTCCCGACTAAATTCGGAACAGGAACAGCTATGAATATTTTGAATCGGATTCAGTTGTCTGCAACAGTAAGACTAAGAACGGCAGTATCTTTACTTTTTTCGCTCGCTACGCCGCTCCTATTCGCGCAGGATGCCGTGAAGGTTGCCGGGCCCAACTCACTACCCAGGAATCAAAATGGTAAATTCTTCTTTCTCGTCCAGGACATGGCTTCGACGCCAACATCGCAAGGAGCGGATCCGTCGCAAGTTTTGCTCCAATTTACTACCGCCTACGTTTCTTGTGCCGCGCTGTGGGTGGCGGCGGAACTCAAAGTTGCCGACTTGATCGGCACGGGTTCCAGACCAGTGGCCGAACTGGCCAGCCGAAGCAGCACCAACGAAGACGCACTCTTTCGCATTCTGCGGCTACTTTCCATGGGTGGCATCTTCACTGAGACCGAGTCTCGCCACTTTTCCCTCACCCCGCAAGGCGAGTTGCTGCGCTCCGACCATCCCCAATCCATGCGCGACACGGTTATGTTCCTGGCCGATCCGTTCCATTTGAATGTCGCTGCCGAACTCCTGCACGCACAGGACAACCGACAGTCGAGCACGTTACCGGCAAGCCAGTGTTTGAATACTTCGCAAGCGATCGGGTGGAATTTGATCGCTTCCACCTTGCCATGACTAACTTGAGCGCCATGGCCGTTAGCGCCGCGCTCGAGGCTTACGACTTTTCGCCTTTCAATGTCATGGTAGACGTGGGCGGCGGCCACGGTTTCGCGATCTGCTCGATTCTAGAGAAGTACCCGCAGATGCAGGGTGTCCTTTTTGATCTGGAGGACATTGTGCCTGGCGCGGACGAGCGCATTCGCAAACTTGGCCTGCAAGAGCGCTGCCGCACTGCCTTCGGCGATTTTTTTCAGGCCGTGCCGGAAGGTGGGGACGTTTACTTTAGAAGCACATCCTGCATGACTGGACTGACGAGCAGGCTACATGTATTTTGCGGAATTGCCGCCGCGCATTGGATAGCAAGCGCCATGGAAGCCGGACCGGTAAAGTTGTGCTTTTAGAGTTCGTCGTGCCCCCCGGAAACGAGCCGCATCCGTCGAAAGTAATAGATATCGAGATGCTCTTCTTCCCCGGAGGCCGGGAACGCATGGAGCACGAGTGGCGTGATCTGTTTGCCGGCGCTGGTTTTCGTTTATCGCGAGTCGTTCCGACAAAATCGCCGTTCAGCGTGATCGAAGCGGAGGTGGTCTAGTATTTGCGGCCGGCCGCACCCATATCTGAGCATCATGAGACCAGTCGCGAGTTAGAATAAGGGCCGTGACTCAGACTGTCGAGACTCTCATTCTCGATCTGCTGGAGTGGCTGTCCTGCAAAGATCGATCTTATGAGGAAACAATGGACGCCTGGCGTACTTCCTGTCCGAAGCTTCCGGTCTGGGAAGATGCAAACGACGAGGGACTGATCCGTGTTGAGAACAAGAACGGCCAATCCTATGTTCGAGTAACACCGGCTGGGTTTGAGCTTCTCAAGAGAATGAGGCCGGAGCAGATACGGTGAAGGTTTAGTCCCGACGACTAGTTCGATGCTCTTCGGACTTTCAACCAAAAACACGAAAATGAATGATGCTTGAAACGCTTCCGCTCAATGGCGGTCTCTCGGGAAAAATGCTATCAGAAGCCCAGCGCTTATGCCAATCGAGCGTTCATGGCCCCGTCCAAAACTGTACTCGTAACCCGGTTCGACAAACCATCCGAATTTTCGGTTTGTGGAGGGCCAGAACATGAAATCCAGCACGGCTTCAAAAGCGCATGAGTTACTTGTTACACCGGACTCCTTCGTATGAAGCCACTCCGGCCCAAGGCCGGCCATAAACTCCGCTTTCTTTGAAAGAGTCCAAGGCTTTTTGAAAAGAAGGTCCGTCCCCCATTCTGTCGAGTTGCGTGTGAAAAACGGAGTGACACCGGCTTCGATTTCCAGCCAATTCTCTATCGGCGTAAATTCAGCCGCGATGTCCGGACCGAAACTGGATGCCGGGCCTTTGACATTCAGGCCCATCGCGCCCCCAAGCTCAACGATTACGACAGGCTCGTCGTTCGTCTGCGCGAGCACGTTTCCACAGCACGCTAAACAAAAAGCCATCGCGAACGAAAAGCGCACACATCTCCACCATTGACATTAGGGCCGTGTATCGTCCAAGGGAATCAATTCCCGAACAATGCCGCCCACCTGCTCGAGGAATTCATAGAGATCAAATGGCTTTCGCAGATACCTGTCCGCGCCCAGCCTCTCGGCAGCCTGCCGTTCCTCCGGCGCGGCGGATGAGGTGAGAACGACCACCGGAACATTTGCGAGCACAGGGTCCTGCTTGATCGCCTCCAGAACCTCCAGCCCGTTCACTTTGGGCATGTTCAAGTCGAGCACGATGAGATCGGGCAGCCGGCCCCCGGCCACTGTTGACTTGACCCCGGCGAGCGCCTCGTCGCCGTCTCGAAAATGAATGAGTTCATAGGGCGTCGACGTCCCATTCAGACACTCGCCGATGAGGATTACATCCGGCGTGTTGTCCTCAATGACAACCACGCGTATTGCGCGTTTTCCGTCGTTCGGCATCTAAGTCTGAGCCTGCAATGCGGCCACGCTCGCGGACTCTCGAACGGCCAGCGGCAGCGTGAAGCTGAAAGTGCTTCCTTCTCCAACCGTCGAGCTGACCCACATCCGCCCATTGTGCTCTTCGACCAGATTCTTACAGATCGTCAGGCCGACGCCGCTGCCCGGATACTCTCGACCGTGCAGACGCCGGAATGCGATAAAGATCTGCTCAAAGTACTTGGGCTCGATGCCGATCCCGTTGTCGGCGATCGAAAAGATGCACTCCTGTCCGTGCTGTTCCGCGCTAATCCGCACGCAGGCCGCTTGTCCGGGTTTCCGGTATTTCAGAGCGTTACTGATGAGATTCAGGAATATCTGCTTTAGCTGGGTGGCATCAATCAGCACGTCGGGCAGCTCGCCGTACTCGATCACCGCATTCGACTGGGAGATCGCCGCCGAAAGATCGTGCAAGGCCTCCTGCAATATGAGTTTTGTACTGCCCGATTTGCCGGCTTCAGCCGTTCGATCCAGCGTTGCCGAGTAGGTCAGTATATCCTTGACGAGCGTCTGCATCCGGTCGGATGCCTCCAGAATCAGCTCGAAATAGCGCTCCGCCCGCTCGCCGAGCCGCCCCCGGTAATCCCGCGCCAGCAGCTGGTTCAGACTTCGCACGGTGCGAATCGGTTCCTGCAAATCGTGCGAGGCGATATAAGCAAAACGCTGCAAAGCCTGGTTGGAACGCAGGAGCATGGCGGTGCGTTCCTCCACCCTTCGCTCCAGTTCGGAGTTCAGCACGCGAACTTCCTCTTCGGCCCTCCTGCGCTCCAGAATTTCACTTTGAAGTTGTCTGGGACTTGCCAAACTCAGAGCCTTGGGCACCAGACGGAACATTAGGATCGCCGTGATTATGGATGCCACCGCAGTGATTAGCTTGATCAAGCCTTCGAGCCGATACGCCGAGTGCCAGACATTCCAGATCTGCATGGCGTGAGTCATGCCACAAGCGAGAATGAAGACCCCGAAGAGGACAAACATCCAGTTGAACTCCAGGTCTCGCCGCTTTCGCACAAGCTGGACGAGACTGAACGGGATAAGAAAATACGCGACAGCAATAAGCGCATCCGAGGAGGCATGCAGCCAAACGAGACCAGGCCGCCAGAAATAACATCCGCCATGCGGCATGAAGTCCGAGCTAAAGAGCCTGCTGAAAAACTCGGTCATGGTGGCTCAACACGAGACGAAGATTGTTCCCATCCGCGACGACCGGATTCCCGGAAGCCTTGCCTCTCACCGCTGAAGCATTCCATAAAAAACCCTACGTTGCGGATAACATGAGTGTAAATGATTATGAATTGCCTCTGGAAGCGTTTTCTTCTCACAAGTTGTCTTCAGGCGTTACTTCCGGCCACAGGCCTTCTGAACGCGCAAAATCTCTCAGTGCATTGGGAGGAGCTCACGGCCGCCGATTTCGTTCGCGCGATTCAGAAAAGCGAGGCGACATGCGTCCTGCCTTTCGGCATTATCGAAAAGCATGGCCCGCAACTGCCACTAGGGACAGACCTCATTAACGTCCGGTATGTGGCCGAGCATGCGACAGAAAAAGAGTACGCAGTGGTGTTCCCCGCTTACTACTTCGGCCAGATTTTCGAAGCCCGCCAGCAGCCCGGCACGGTTGCCTACAGCGCGCAGTTACAGATGGAGCTGCTGCAGGCGACTACCGATGAGATGGGCCGCAACGGCTGCAAGAAGATCCTCATCTTGAATGGGCATGGAGGCAACGCAAGTTTCCTGCCCTACTTCGCGCAGTCGCAACTTGCGTCACCGCACGACTATGTGGTCTATGTGTTTACCCGCGGGCAGATGCCACCCGGCCGCCCGGCCCTGAAAACGAAAACGGACATGCATGCCGGCGAATCAGAGACTGCCCATACGATGATCTCCCGCCCCGACCTTGTGCACATGGATCGCGCAACGCAGGAATCCGGCGCAGACCTCCATCGGCTCGATCTGCCCGAGGGCGTCTATACCGGCATCTGGTGGTATGCTCGCTTTCCGAACCACTATGCCGGCGATGGCTCTGCGGCGAGCCACGAGCTTGGGCAGTTCGACATGAATGCGTGGACCGAACAGGCGGAGAATGTCATTCGGGCCATCAAATCAGACCAGGAGTCGCTACGACTACAAAATGAGTTCTTCGAAAATGCGAAGCATCCTCTCGAAACAAAACAATAGGCAGACCACATGGTCATCATGCACATTCACATACGCGTAAAGCCGGAGTTTATCGAGGAGTTCCGCGCGGCGACTATCGAAAATGCGCGGAACAGCGTCAAGGAACCGGGCATCGCCCGCTTTGATTTTCTCCAGCATGCGGAAGAGCCGGATCGCTTTGTTCTGATCGAGGTATATCGGACTCCGGATGCTCCCGCTTTGCACCGGGAAACGCCGCACTATAAGAGTTGGCGTGACCGCGCGGAACCGATGATGGCGGAGCCGAGAACAAGAATCCGTCTCGATAACGTATTTCCCGACGACACGGGCTGGTGATGCACTTCGATTTCGCGACGGCCGGACGAATTCTGTTCGGCTCCGGCACGCTCGCTCGAGTGCCTGATGTTGTGGCTGAGTTTGGCGGACGGGCGCTGATCGTTACGGGCAGCCGGCCGGAGCGAGCCGCCGCACTCTGCAGCGCGCTGGGGAAAGCATCGATTGAGTTCTCGACGTTTGCGTGCCCTGGCGAGCCGACGCTTGCGACGGTGCGCTCCGGAGTGCAGGCCGTCAAAGGGCACGATGTCGTAATCGGATTCGGTGGGGGCAGCGCTATCGATTGCGCGAAGGCGATCGCAGCACTTGCGACCAATTCGGGCGAGCCGCTCGATTATCTCGAAGTCATCGGTAAAGGGCGCGCACTCGATAATGCACCCCTGTCGTGGATCGCAATTCCGACAACGGCAGGAACGGGCGCGGAGGTCACTCGTAATGCCGTACTCGGCTCACCCGAGCACGCTCTAAAGGCTAGTCTGCGCAGCCCGTCGATGCTGGCGAAAGCCGCCGTCGTTGACCCTGATCTGACATGCTCACTCAGTCCCGCGGCCACGGCCAGCACGGGGCTGGATGCTTTGACACAGCTAATCGAGTCGTTCGTTTGCAATCGCGCGAACACTTTCACCGACATGCTCTGCCGCGAAGGGCTGCCGCGTGCCGGGCGCGCGCTCGAACGGGCCTTTAATGACGGGCACGATCTCGCGGCTCGCAGCGCGATGTCCTATGCGAGCCTGCTCAGCGGGCTAGCTCTGGCGAATGCGGGTCTCGGGGTCGTCCATGGCTTTGCGGCGCCATTGGGGGGCATGTTGCACGCGCCGCATGGCGCGCTCTGCGCAGCCGTTCTGCCTCACGGCGTAGCTGCCAACATTGCCGCGCTCGCTGAACGGGAGCCATCCTCGCCTGCTTTTGCGAAATATGCCGAGATAGCGCAAATCCTCACCGGCAACGAGCACGCTTGCCCGCAGGATGCGGTCGCCTGGATCGCCTCGCTGTGCCGGCGCCTTTCTGTGGCGCCGTTACGCGCTTACAGGCTGAGAGAAGCGCAGCTTCCCCTGCTAGTAGAGAAGGCCGCTCAAGCCAGCAGCATGAAGGCAAATCCGATCCGCCTGACCGCCGCCGAAATGACCGAGATCGCCCGCGGTTGCCTTTAGTTTTGCGTGGGCACGCAAGCTTGCGAGCGCATTCGGCGGAACGCTCCGTTGCGGCACGTAGGATCTGCTGCCGGGCAGCGCCGGCAAAGCCACTGCAACACTCGGGCTTTGAAACGCCTCTATGTATGCGGGGCACAGTACGTGTGTCCCCGACCCTCATCCATGCGCGGCAACCAAACTTACGCCATCAAGTGGCTTTTGTTTGCTTTTTTTGTATCTTGCATTCACCTTCCGGCCCAAGCGCCCAAAGACCCCGAGCTCCTCACTTGGGATGAGCTCATTCAGCTCTACCGGCAGGACGTGCCGCCGCCTGCGTTGAAGGAAAAGCTCAACAAACTGCTGACTACGCCGTTTGTGCGCAACACGGCGGCGGATGCCGGCAAAAGACCTTTGAAGCCGGACGTACCAGCCGTCGGGAAAATCCTTCGCGTGGCTCAATGGAACATCGAACGGGGCCTGGAGTTCGACGCTATCCGGCTCGCTTTCACAGATTCCAAGCAATTTAATGCGCTCATGGAGGATAAAGGGTCAAAGGCGGATGACAGAACGCGAGACGAGATCAGGGAAGAGCTGCGTATCCTTCAACAATCCGATCTCATCGTTTTGAACGAAGTCGATTGGGGCATGAACCGGACACTGTTCCGTAATGTCGCGGCCGAATTGGCGGACGCCTTCGGGATGAATTACGCGTACGGAGTCGAGTTTGTCGAGGTGGACCCCATCACCATGGGGCTGGATCAGCAGGTTGTGGTGCGAGAAGTAGAAGAAACCTACGCCGAACCACATCAGGATCGGGACGAGATGATTGCTTACGTCAAGAAAATCATGACGCCTGACCCGCAACGTTATAAAGGATTGCACGGAACGGCGATTCTGAGCCGTTACCGGCTGGAAAAGGTGCAATTGATACCATTTTCGACCTGCGCTCATGATTGGTACGCGGACGAAAAGAAGGTTTCGATCCCGGAGAAGCTGGAGGGCAAGGTTAGCGCCGCGGTTTTTAAGGAACAACTCGTACGGCAAGTACGTCGCGGCGGGCGGATGATGCTGATGGCAGACATTGCGGATCCGGAGTTTCCGTCAGGCAAAGTCACCGTGGTTGCGACGCATCTTGAGGACGTTACCGCGCCGGCAAACCGTCAGAAGGAGCTGCAAGAGATTCTTGACCGGATTCAGCCAATTGATCACCCAGTCATATTGACCGGAGACATGAATACGTCAACGCATACCGGTGTTCCCATCAGTGTTACGCGAGCCCTGAAACAACGTTTTGGTGACGCGAAGTGGTGGGCCGAGCAGGGTGCGGCGCAGGCGGCCCGCTACATGACGCCGTTCGGATGGGCATACAACACATCCGTTGGAGTAACTGGAATGGTGCGCAAGGTGGATGATCCCACCCGGGCCAGCATCCCGGTCCTGGGTGACAATCCGGAAGCAAAATTCTTCGGAATGCTCGAGAAATTCCGGTTTTCCGACGGCGGCGCGTTCGATTTTCGCGGCGACAAGGATTGTTCCTCAAACGAACGAGAGGGAACGCTCGCAAATTCGAACGAGCGCAGCGAAAAGGGATTTGTTCCGACGAATGAATTGGGGAAATCGTTCGGGCTGGTAGGCCAATACAAACTCGACTGGATGTTCATTCGCCCGCCCCATCTGGCGAAGCCAAAAGGCGAGCACGAACCGGAGCGCTTTGCGCCCCACTATGGGCGCACTCTGAAGACGCTGAACCACAGCATTCCGCAGCGCATCTCTGATCACAACCCAATCACGGTTGATTTGCCATTGGGCACCGGCCTATCTTAAATTCGCGTTCACTGGATGGCGTCCAGCAGCTTCTCGAGGAGGCCTTGCTTTTCGGGTTTGCAGCTGATCTTGAGGATACGACGGTTCGCCTTGGCCTGCCGGCTCAGATATTCATCGCTGGTTTCGATGATGTCGACCAGCCCCAGTTCTTTGGCGTCGACCGCCAGCCAGTAGTTCCCGTCCGCGACTTTGTCGATATCGAGATTCGGCCTGCGCTGTTTGATGAGGTTTTTGAAGGCCGTGTGGATCGCCTCCAGGCGCTCGAGCTCGATCGCTTCCTTCTGCGGTGTCGGGTCGGAGAAGGGCGTCAGTGTGCGTTTATTCTCACCGGCAGTCAGTTCCAGATAGCGTACGCCTACCTTGTTCATGAGCCCGACGAAGTTCGGCATGCCCGCGACCACCCCGATAGAACCGATGTAGGCAAACGGTGCGGCGATGATTTTGTCTGCCACGGCTGCGCACATGTATCCGCCCGATGCGGCGACTTCATCGACACAGATGGTTAGGGGGACGCCGGCTTCGCGTACTCTCAACAGCTGTGACGCTGCGTGGCCGAAACCGTTAACGGTTCCTCCAGCCGAGTCGATGCGGACTACCACTTCATCCCTGGGCGTGGCGAGCTGCGTAATAATGTCGATCTCCTCGCGCAGGGTATGGACTTCATGCGCCCGCAAACTGGGATGAAAGTCGATCACAAACACAGTGCTGTCGTATTGCCTGTCCTGTTTCTTCGGGAGCTTCTTGCGTTCCTTTTCGGGTAATACGCTGCGCTTCACCTCCTGGACGCGCTCCGCAAGTTGCTTATCGAGATGGGTAATTTCCAACCCGGAGTCCGCATGCTTTTTCGCGGTGCGCTTCGTTCTCAGAAGGCGCAGCAGGGCGACGACGACGGCGGCCAGGACAGCGAAGGCGACCAGGATTGCTAATACCAGCAGTACGGTTTCCAGAATGTTCAATGTTGTCTGCATTTCGACGCGCGGTACACGGTGCCGCACACGTTAACCTTATTATCAGAGGGCAGCCCGAAAGATTCGGTATCAGCAGTTCGAAGAGGGACAGATGCAGTTGCTGGGAAGTTGGCGGCAACGTCCGCCAAGCTGGCTGCTGATTAGCGCCGTGCGCGAGACAAGATGAATGCGTCTATGTCCGAGGGCATTCGCACCATGAAGAATTGGGCGCAAAGGGAAAGAATGCCTCTAAACAAAGATACGAGCGCCTGTTTTGTTCCGCGAACAGGCATACGATTCAGATTGAAGATCGCCATTGAATCCTCCCCGGCCTTAGTTGCAGGGCCGCACTTGATTGTTCTTCATTGTAGTAAGCGACATTCACGATTCCAAGCGGTCAGCTGATTTTCTTTGCCGGCGAGCGAAGTATTACGATCAACTGAACTCCGCTCATGTGGCAACAGATCTATACCCCGGTTGACGGAAGTCTTGCGTTGTCCGCGCTGGTAGGGGCCATTCCGATTTTCGTTCTGCTCCTGATGCTGGGGGTGGCACGCCGGCGCGCGTGGGAGGCTTCCCTGGCCGGGCTTGGTGCCGCCTTAGTGGTCGCTATAAGCGCCTATCGAATGCCGCCGGTGATGGCATTCAGCGCGGCCGCTTACGGAGCGGCGTTCGGAATGTTTCCTCTTGTCTGGATCGTGTTCTGGGCGATTGTGCTGTACCGGCTGACTGTTGAAACGGGAGAGTTTGAAATCATCAAACAGTCGGTCGCAGGTCTCACGCCGGATCACCGGTTGCAATCGCTACTGATCGCATTTGCCTTCGGAGCTTTTATTGAGGGCGCCGCCGGATTCGGCACGCCAGTAGCGGTAGCCGCAGCTATGCTATCGGGCCTCGGGTTCTCGCCCTTCTACGCCGCTGCGATTTGCCTGCTTGCGAACACCTCACCGGTAGCATTCGGCTCCATCGGCATTCCACTGGTAACCCTGCAGGGCACAACGGGATTGCCGCTGGCGGGTCTCAGCGCAAACGTGGGGCGGCTGTGCGCGCCCTTGTCGTTGTTGATTCCGGCTTATCTGGTCGTAGTGGTCTCGGGATTGCGCGGGCTTATTGGCGTGTGGCCCGCGGCGGCGCTGTGCGGACTCGTGTTCGCATCCGCCCAGTTCCTGATTTCAAGCTTCGTAGGCCCTTATCTGACGGACATTATCGGATCGGTGAGCGCTATTGCGGCGCTAGTCGTGCTGCTGCGGGTCTGGAGGCCGAAACAGGTTTTCCGGCTGCAGGGCGATACGCCAGCGGTTGAGAACGCGACGCCCAGCGCCCGCCGCGTGGCGAAAGCATGGTTGCCCTACGTGCTACTGGTTTTTTTCGTGCTCCTATGGGGAACGAGCGATGTAAAGACACTTCTCGATTCGGCGACGTATCGTTTTCCTTGGCCGGGATTGCACAACCTGGTAACGCGAACGCCGCCGGTTTCGCGCAAGAGCGCACCTTACGCGGCAGTGTACACATTAAATCTTCTGACCGCTTCGGGAACCGCCTGCATGTTCGCAGCATTTGCCTCCGTGCTTGCCTCGCGAATGCCGCTGCGGCGATTCGCGGTGATCACAGCTTCGACCCTCCGGCAACTGGCCGCGGCCATCCTGACCACGGCGTGCGTTCTGGGGCTCGCGTTCGTTATGAATTATTGCGGCGCGACCGCAACACTGGGGCTGGCATTCGCGGGCAGCGGAATCGCGTTTCCCTTCTTCAGTGCGCTGCTCGGGTGGCTAGGCGTGTTTCTCACAGGCAGTGATACCTCCGCGAACGCCCTTTTCGGCAATTTGCAGGTGGTTACGGCCAACGCTCTGCATTTAAATCCGGTGCTGATGGCTGCGGCCAATTCGAGCGGTGGGGTGATGGGAAAAATGATTAGCTTGCAAAGTATCGCGGTCGCGGGTGTGGCGACGGGGCTCGCCCGGACCGAAGAGTTCAAGCTATTCCGTTTTACGCTGAAACACAGTATCCTGCTCGCCAGCGCCATCGGGCTGATCACGGTCTTCTTTGCGTACATAAAGCCCGAATGGGCACGCTGAAGCGGCGGAAGGCGGAGTAGCTATCCGCCTGTTCTTTGGGATGAGAGCGTTCCAGACGGCGCTTCGCGATCGTCCGCGCCGCACGAGAAGGCCTGAACAACAAGGGGATCAAAAAATGCAATCGGCCAGTGGCGGCCAGACTACTGGCGAGTCTGAAACGTCGGCCTCACAGCAGATAGTGCCGGCGGATTTTGAGTACATCCCAAAACG
>JAFAMM010000270.1 GCA_019233375.1 Acidobacteriaceae bacterium | reverse complement strand
GTTACTGTTTTCCAGTTCCTGCACCCATTTGGGTTTGTCGCCTTCACCTTGACGCTGCTGGCCTCCGCCGCCAAAGGAGCGGCTTCCGCCCCATTGCGAATCATCGCCTTTTCCGCCCGAAGCGCTCCCACCGCTCGCGGCCGGCGTCCATGTTTCTGCGTGGTAGTGTTGCGATTCCAGACGCGCCGCGAGATCGGGAACATGGTCCTGAAGTGCGCGTGTAAGTGTGGCATCCGTACTCGTTACGCTGATCGTCATGCCGCTCCCTTTTTCCATCAGCCGTATGTCCACCCGCTGATTATCAGCGCCGATAACCTGCACTCGCGCCCCACGGACCGCTTCAGTCGCGTGTTTCATCTCGACGTCAAAAGTCGCCGCTGAAGCAGAGCTGCTGCTGTGCGGCGCAGCACCACTTGGCCGTGCTTCAATTTTGGGCTGTTCAGGAGACGCAAACGCCTGATTGTCTTGCTTCGTCGTGTCTCCTTCATGCTGCTGGCGAGGATTACCCGCCGCTGCGGCGAGCGCTCGTGACGGATTCGCCTGTGCCGCGGGTTCGGCATCTGATGTGGCTTCGAAACCATTCGCGGGTGCGGGTGCCTTCTCCGGGCGTGCCGTGCCTGCGTCAATACGCATGGCGAAAGCCAAGCCCGCTCCATCGGGCGGCGGTTTCGGAGCGAGTGTTTGTCTCGCAGGTATGGCGGCCGGCGGCTCTGTCGTTGGATGAGCCTGCGTGGGTGCCGGCGAGTCCTGCGGCTGAGGAGAGTTCGGCCCGGCTCCTGATAGAGAGCCGGTAACGGAAGCGGCCGGCTGCTCATTCTGCGCAGTGTTGCTGGTTCGTTTTGCCGGTTCCGCTTTTGTTTCTTCCCTGCCGGCTTTGGGCAGAATCACGCGCCCAAGGAGAGCAAACGTCTCGTTACTGCGCTCACGCGGCGCTTTCAAAGGAGCCGGCACTTCCGGCGTTGCCCCGCCATCGCCATTCTGTTTGTATAACTGCAGCACGGAGTCGAAGGAAATAGGGGATTTCGAGCCGCCTGCCTTCTGAGCCGGGACGGCATTCGATGGCATGCTCGCTGGACCAGCGGCGGGAATCAGTTGCGGCAGTGCGGCGGCGATCTGCATCGGCGATGCCTCTAACTGCACTCGGCTCGCCAATACAGCGCAACCCTGCTGTCACTTGCGTTTGCGCACGTCACAGTTCAGGCAAGCGTCACGAATTTAGCGCTCCGGGCAGGAGAGCAGTCGAAATGTTGACGGCGGAAGAAGCCGTCGCTCAATGACGCGCCCGCTTTCTTCCTTGCATATCGTAGGTTTTTTGCCCGGTTCTAGAGTTTTTTTCGTCGTGGAATGACGCTTGCTTCAAGTGAGGCGCGTCGTATGGATCCGCTCACTGCAGCTGCCGCCACTGGGCTCGAGTCCCGCATGGAAGCGATGGACATGCTCGCCAACAATCTGGCCAATGCATCGACCAGCGGCTTCAAAGCCGATCGCGAATTTTACAGCACCTATCTGTCGCCGGAGATCGCCACTACGCTGGATCCGGCTGTGGGCCCTGCTCCGGTGGTGCAGCGTCAGTGGACCGATTTCGCGCAAGGAACTCTTCTCGAGACAGGCAATTCGACCGACCTCGCTTTGTCAGGCCCCGGCTTCTTCAGCGTAAATGGACCGAAAGGACCGCTGTATACGCGCAGCGGCAGTTTCCTTATATCCCCGCAGGGCGCGCTTACAACGGCGGAAGGGTATCCAGTACGGATGCTCGGCGGCCAGTCCTTGCAACTCCAGCCCGGAGTTCCGATTCAGGTCGGAGCGGATGGCACCATCGCGCAGAACGGCAATCCTGTGGGCCAACTCGAACTGGTGAACTTCATTGATCCCTCGCAGCTCAGCAAAGCTTCCGGCCCGTATTTCCAAACTACCGACGCGAGCGTAACGCCCTCGCCAGCCGCCGGCGCGCAGGTTTTTCAGGGCAAAGTAGAGGCGTCCAATTCGGCTCCGGCCGAAGCGGCGGCCCGCATGATTTCACTCCTGCGGAATTTTGAAATGCTGCAGAAAGCAGTAAAGATCGGCACGGATATGAACCGGCAGGCAATCGAAGAGGTCGCCCGCGTCGGATCTTAACTCGAGCCTAGAAACGGAGAACTCACATGGTTCGCGCACTATACACCGCCGCAAGCGGCATGACGGCTCAGCAGCTGAACGTCGACAACATCGCAAACAATCTCGCCAATGCCAATACGGCTGGCTTTAAAATGCGCCGTGCCCAGTTTCAGGACTTGATCTATCAAAGTCTTATCGAGCCGGGAGCCGCATCGGGGCAGCAGACCACTGTACCGGCAGGCCTGCAACTCGGGCTCGGCACCCGCGCCGCTTCAAACGAAATCATCTTCACTCAAGGCGCGTTCACGCAGACCAACAATCCGCTCGACATCGTCATTCAGGGAAACGGGTTTTTTCAGATACGGCAGCCCAATGGCGAATTGGCCTATACGCGCGCCGGCAACTTCCAACTCGATCGGAACGGTAACGTCGTTGATGCGAATGGGAATCCGCTCGAGCCCCAGATCACGCTGCCCAGCAATGCGCAGAACATCACGATCGCCCAGGACGGTACCGTCAGCTTCACGGTCCCCAACCAGACGGCAACGCAAAAGGCGGGCCAGATCCAGCTTGCGAATTTCGCGAATCCCGCCGGCCTGAAGAGCATTGGCAACACGCTTTTTACCGCGACTGACGCCTCCGGCGACCCGCAAGTCGCGAACCCCGGCGGGCCGGAAGGGCTTGGCACGCTCATGCAAGGTTACAGCGAACAGTCGAATGTCGATGTGGTCGAAGAGTTCGTAAATCTGATTCAAAGCCAGCGCGCGTACGAAGCAAATTCGCGCGTCGTCAAGGCCGCCGACGAAATGTATCAGCAGATGAACCAGGTCACGCAATGATCCTGTTTCTGCTCATGGCGCTCTCCGCTGCGCCGCCCTGCCATCCAATTCAATCCGACTGGATCCAGGGCCGGGATCTTGCGGCGGCGGTTCCCGCATTTGCCACGCTCGCGCCCGACCTGCGCATCGCACTCTCTCCCGTTCCCGGACAGCCTCGTGTGTTTCACATCTCCGACTTGCGGCGGATCGCCGCCGCCAATCACATCACTGCGGATATCTCAGGCGACGCCTGCTTTGCCTGGCCTGTTCGCGTACTCCCGCCCGAGAGTATCGTGGCGGCTATGAAGGTTGCTCTCGGGAGCCGCGTTTCCACAATAGAGTTCGTTGAGCAGAGCCTCATGCCTGCGCCCGAGGGGCCAATCATTTTTCCGCTTCAGGGGTTAGGTAGCGCCTCAGACGGGCCAGTTCTATGGCGTGGCTACGTCGAATACGCCGATCACCGCCGGTTCCCGGTCTGGGCACGCGTCCGGCTGAGTGTTGAACAGCAGCGCGTCATTGCAACCTCCGACCTGACACCCAATCAGGCTATACGCAAGGATCAAATCGAAGCCAAATCTGTTGCCGGTCCGCTTACGAACAGGGCTTTTCTCGCGGATCCTGAGAAGGCGGTCGGCGCCGTTCCCCGCCGCAGCATTGCAGCCGGCACCCCCATAACCGACGACATGATCGATCGTCCTCTGGACGTGCAGCGCGGCGATTGGGTGAATGTCATCGTCCAGAACGGGGCCGCCCGCCTGGAAGCGCAAGGCATCGCGCAACAGTCCGGCCGCTGCGGCGACATCATTTCGGTCAAGAACCCGAAGAGCGCCCGTGCCTTTCGCGCGCGCGTCACCAAGACCGGCATGGTGACGGTCGTTCCGGGCGGTCCGGTTGAAATCGTTACTGAACAAAGCTCATTATGAATCGCATCCTTCTGCTATTTCTCGCTGCGGCTGCTGTTTTGACCGGCTCCGGAACTCAGGTCTCTGGCAAGAAGAAAGACCCGCCGGCTCCAACACCGCTTGAGCAATACATCTTGGATGCTCACAAGCGCGTGGCATCGGTTCCGGACAGCCCTGGCTCGCTTTGGTCTCCGCCAGCAACACTCGGTGACATGGCTGCGGATGTACGTGCACGAAGCGTTGACGACATGGTGACCATCCTCGTTAACGAGCAGGCTTCGGCCGTATCGGTTGGCCAGACGAAAACCTCGCGGGCATCGAGTGCGAATTCTTCCATTACGTCGGCAGCCGGAAAACTCCCCGCCACCGGCCGCCTTGCAAACCTCTTGACCACCAATACAAACACCTCTTTAAATGGGCAGGGAACTACCACACGGCAGACAACCTTGAGCGCCACAATCACGGCACGCGTTACGGACGTACTGCCGAACGGCTATCTCGTGGTCGAAGGATCGAAGACAGTACTGGTTAACTCCGAAAACCAGATCATCACCCTGCGAGGCGTTGTTCGACCCGCCGACCTTTCAGACGCCAACACCGTTCAATCCGGGAGCGTCGCACAACTCGAACTCCAGATAAACGGAAAGGGCGTCGTCAACGATGCAATACACCGGCCCAACTTCTTGTACCGTTTGCTTCTCGGCTTACTTCCGTTCTAGGGGCGTCAATGAAATTCCGCATTAGCTGTCTCTTCGCTCTATTCACTACAATCGCTGCCGCCAGCGGCGATCCGGGCGTGCGCCTTAAGGATCTAGTGACGATCGAAGGAGTGCGGCCAAACCAGTTGGTCGGTTACGGGCTGGTCGTCGGCTTAAACGGAACCGGAGATCGGCAGCAGACTCTTTTTTCCGCCCAGAGTCTCACGAATCTTCTGCAGCGCATGGGCGTGAGCGTCTCGCCGACGCTGATTACGGTGAAAAATACCGCAGCCGTGATCGTGACCGCCACTCTTCCTCCATTCGCCCAACCCGGGGAGATGCTGGACGCGACAGTCGCTGCCATTGGTGACGCAAGTAACTTGCAAGGCGGGCTGCTGGTCATGACCAGCCTGCGCGGCATAAATGGCCAGGTCTATTCAACTGCTCAAGGGCCGGTTATCACAGGGGGCTTCCTCGCAGGGCGCGGGTCGGCGAACACACAGACCGTGAATCATCCAACCGTGGGTCGAATCCCGAACGGCGCGTCGGTTGAGCGGCCTGCGCCGTCCATTCCACTCGGCAGCGTCATCAAATTGCAGCTGAAGGAAGCTGACTTCACCACATCGGCCAGGATCTCCAGTGCTGTCAATAAACACTTCGGTCCCACAGGGGCGGTCGCGAATGCTGAAAACTCGAGCCTCGTCACGGTAACGCTCGCTCCTCGATTTGTGGGTCGAGCAACCGAGTTCGTCGCCGAGCTCGAGAACGTCCAGGTCGAGCCTGACCGCATCGCGCGAATCATTATCAACGAGAGAACAGGAACCGTAGTGCTCGGCAATGAAGTGCATATACGACCGGTGGCCATCATGCACGGGAACCTCACGGTTGAAATCCAGACTCAGCTCATACCCGTGCCGCCGGGTCCATACTCTTCGCAACCCGGCCAAGTAGTGCCGCAAACCGCGATCAATGCGAATGCTGAGAAGTCACGGAACGTGCTGTTAAATGACGGCGCGACAGTCGAAGAGCTCGTGAAAGCGCTCGCCTCCATCGGCTCGACCACGCGTGACGTGATCGCCATTCTTGAGAGCCTGCGCGCGGCTGGAGCGCTGGATGCCGAAGTCGAGGTGATCTGATCATGAGCGCCATCAGTGTGACGGGCGCGTACTCGCCTGAAGCTGACTTCTCATCCTCGCCTTCGTCCCGCTCAAGCAAGTTACACACTGCGGCACAGCAGTTCGAAGCGTTGATGATTCGCGAGATGCTGAAAGCTGCCCGCACGGACAGCTCGGACGATCCGCTTGGCGATGCTGAAGACACCGGCGCCGGCTCCGCGATGGATATGGCCCAATCTCAGTTGGCGTCGGCCTTGGCCGCTCGCGGCGGTCTCGGCCTCGCCCACGTCATAGAAAAAAGCATGTCCCGTGCTGTTTCCGGTAGTCAGCAAGCGACCGAGATACCGGGCGCAGTCGCGGTTCCTTCGAAATAGTACATCCCGTACTCTGCCGCCTGCCAGGGCTCTGGGTTCTGTTCCACGATGGCCGTGTGCCCATCTGCCGCTCCTTTGTGAACGTCACTTTCCGTCTGCGCGACCTTCTGCCAGGCAACGAGCAGACTGCAAAGGAGATTCTCGGCTTCTTCCAGAGGCTCGCGTGTTTGTCGTGCGTGCGCCTCCATAAGCCGGCGCTGAAGATAGCTATATAACTGCTGAAGATTGCGCGCGATTTCGCCCCCCTTCTCGTAATTGAGAGAAGCAAGCAATTCAGTCAAAATATTCACTGCTTTCGTAATCGCTTTGCCCCTCGGCATGATATCTCCAGAATCCAGAAAAGTCTGGGCATCGCGGACGGCTGCAATGGCACCTTCATACAGCGCCACAACCAGAGTGGCTGGGTTCGCGCCTGAAAAACTGGATTCCGAGTAAGCTTGGTATGGATTTGCGGGGACCACGCGGCTACCTCCGCTTACTCTATCGGCCATTTGCGGCCTATTTAGAGAGAATCAGCACATGTTTCTAAAGTTGTATCAGCGGTCCATTGTTTGAGCCGGCTTCCTCAAGATCACCTCCCGCGCGCCGATACGTGCTTTGGGAAGGGTTTCATCTACTAATGTTTCCAATCATCGGGATTGTTGTCGTGATCGGCGCGATCCTGGGCGGCTATCTCTTCGAACACGGGAACGTGATGGTCCTTATTCAGCCCGCCGAACTGATCATCATCGGCGGGGCTGCTATAGGCACGCTGCTGATCGCAAATCCCTTACCGGTGATCATCAGCGTACTGAAAGGTGTTCTGGGGACCTTTAAACCAGCCAAATACAACAAAGCGCGATATCTCACGACGCTGCGCATGCTGAACGATCTCTTCAAGAGAGCGCGTCGCGGCGGCATGACCAGCCTCGAATCCGATGTCGAGGAACCAGAAAAAAGCGAGATTTTCAAGAATTATCCTGAGATCCTCAACGACCATCACGCGATCGAATTCATCTGCGACACCTTGCGCACCGCCATGTCCGGCGCTATTTCGCACTTCGATCTGGACCAGATGGTTGAACTCGACCTGGACGTTCATCACAAAGAGATTGCACGCCCGGTAACTGCATTGACAACCGTAGCCGATGCGCTACCGGGTCTCGGTATCGTTGCCGCCGTACTCGGGGTCGTCATGACCATGAGCTCTCTCGGCGGCCCACCCGCCGAAATCGGCAAGAAAGTTGCCGCTGCGCTCGTGGGGACCTTTCTCGGCATTCTTCTCTGCTACGGCTTCCTTTCCCCGCTTGCCGCCAACATGACAGGCTCCAATGAAGCCGAATCGAACTACTATCACTGCCTGCGGACAGGATTAATCGCCTTCGTGCGAGGCGCGGCGCCGGTTTTGGCGGTCGAATTCTCCCGCCGCTCGATTCCGGCCGCCGTCCGCCCCACTTTCAAAGAAATGGAGGAGTGCTTCCGCGGAAAGGCAGATGCCGCGGCAGCATAGCCATGCCAGCAACTACCCAGCCGGTCATCATCATTAAGAAGAAGCAGCAACATCATGCAGGCCATCACGGCGGCGCCTGGAAGGTCGCCTACGCGGATTTTGTAACTGCTTTAATGGCGCTCTTCATCGTCCTGTGGCTTATGACCACGAGCGATCAACTTCAGAAATCTATCGCCGGCTACTTTCGTGATCCGAAGGGCTTCGGAACGCAGACCGGCAGTTCGCTTGGAGGAACCGGAGAGAGTCTCACCATTACGAAAAGTAATATGCAACTTCTTAAGGCTGAGTTGCAAGAGAATCTGCGCAAGAGCCCTGAGTTCGCGAAGCTCAAGGATCACGTTCTCATGACGGTAACCGGTGAGGGTCTGCGCATCGAGTTGCTCGAAACGGAAAAAGGCGTGTTTTTTGAAAGCGGCGAGTCGAAACCGACGCCGCTGGGAGAAAATCTGCTTCGGCAGCTTTCGGCGCAGCTTGGGCAATTGAAGAATCCGATCGTCATTGAAGGGCACACCGACTCAAAGCCGTTTGACAGCCCGTCATACTCGAATTGGGAACTTTCGGCCGACCGTGCGAACTGCGCCCGGAGAATCATGCAATTAAATGGGCTGCATCCAGGGCAGGTAACGGAGGTGAGAGGATTCGCAGACCAGCGTCTCCGTCTCTCCGCGCACCCCGCTGACGCCTCAAACCGCCGGATCTCAATTGTTGTCGAATATCCGCACGAGGAGGTGCCCGAGGCCGCCGCGAAACCTGTACCGGTCAAGAGCGCTACGCATGAGAACCAAACGGCGAAGCCGGCACTGATTAAGAAGTGAGGGAATCGCTCCTTATTAGCCTGCTTGTTCTTGGACCGTGCATTGCCGGCGCAGCTTCAGATACACCGCCGGCAACGCCGGTGGCCGCTATGCAGGAATCATTGCAGAAACAGCAGAATTCTCTCGAAAAACAGCGCCAATCTCTTGCGGCCCAGAGTGCCGGTGACCAGGCCAACCTGGATCGGAATGATTTCATTGCGCCGCTGATCCCCCCGGCCACTCTCAGCTGTTTGCCTCTAAACCCGGCCGACATCGATGCACTTATTACCCCGGCCGCGAAAACGAGCGGTGTCACTTCCTCTCTCTTGCGCGCAGTGATGAAGCAGGAGTCAGGCTTTAAACCATGCGCAGTGTCCGAAAAAGGAGCGCTTGGGCTCATGCAGCTAATGCCGGCGACCGCCGACCAGTTCCAGGTTTCCGACCCATTCGATCCGGTTCAGAACGTAAACGCAGGAGCGGCTCTCTTGAAGCAGCTCTTGACTCGCTATAAGGGCGATCTGCGGCTCACGCTCGCCGCATACAATGCCGGCGCCAATCGTGCCGACCAGGCAGCTGCGAACTCTGGCAACGGTGCAGACCCCTACCCGGCTGAGACTCAAGGCTACATCGCGGCTATCTTTGCAGATTTAGGAATGGACCAGACAAAATCCTCTGCTGGTCCGACAGACGATCCGCCGTCCGATGCGCCGGCTGAGGCCGAATCGAACAATCCTAACCCGCAGCGACAATAGTTCCGGCGCAGCATCCGAGCCCGATGCTCACAAAGGCGTCACGCTTGCAGTGCCCTCGTAGCACGATTTGATCCCCGTCCTCTAAGAAAACCCGTTCTTCGCCATCCGGCAAACGAACAGGTTCTTTTCCCTTTTCGGTGAGTTCCAGAAGGCAGCCGCGGTTTTCTTTCTCCGGGCCTGAAATCGTTCCACTCGCGATCAGGTCACCGGGCCGCGCAGGGCATCCGTTCGATGTGTGATGGGTCAGCATCTGCGGCAATGTCCAATACATTTCGCGAAAAGAACTTCTGCTCAAACGAACCGGCTGGCGCATGCCGCGACCAAGCAACCACGCCTCCACCATGATGTTGAACGCTCCAGCCTGGCTCTCTTGCAAGTACGGCAGCGGGTCGGTTTCATGGGTGGCCGCTTCTTCCCGAAACGGTTCGAGCGCTTCTGTCGTGATCACCCATGGCGAGATCGATGTAGCGAAGCTCTTCGACAGAAACGGTCCGAGCGGTTGATATTCCCAGCGCTGGATGTCGCGTGCGGACCAGTCGTTCACAAGGCACACGCCCACAATGTGCTGGCGAGCTTCGCTGATCGGAATCGGTTCGCCGGGCGCATTTCCGGGTCCTACGAATGCGCCGATCTCCACCTCATAATCCAGCTCACGCGTGGGTCCGAAATCGCCTTGTCCGCGTTGTCCCGACGGCCTCTTGATCGCCGTGCCGCTTGCGAACACGGATGAGGAACGCCCGTGATAGGCGATCGGCACGTGTTTATAGTTCGGAAACAGCGGATTTTCCGGCCGGAACATGCGTCCAACATTGGTCGCATGATGAATGGAGGCATAAAAATCGCTGTAGTCTCCTATCCTCGCGGGCAGCAGCATCTCCGCGCCGGTCTGCGGCAATAGTTCACGTTCCGGCGAGCCTGCTCGCAAAATCCGGCTCCATTCGAGCCGAAGCTGGCGCCGATCTGACGCCGGGAGCGCCATGTACCCATTCAGCGTCTCGGAAGACAGCCAACCGCTGGCATCGAGAATGAAATCGCCGATGGCTACCCCGCAACGCGCCTGCTTTTCGCCCTTTAAACGAAAAACCCCGAGCGGGAGATTCTGTATCGGAAACTCACAACCAGCGCGATTCGCCGACTCCACCCAGCTGCGTAGGCCCGGGTCATGCGTTTCGTCGATCACGATTCAAGCCAGGAAAGATAATAGTCGCGGTCCTCGATATCCGCAGCCTCGCGGCTTACGTGCAACCCGCGAAACGTGTCGACCATGACGGCGAGTTCGTTCGTCTGCTTCTGGCCGATCGAAGCTTCTGTTCTTCCCGGCTGTGGGCCGTGCGCGAGGCCGTCGGGATGCAGGGTGATTGATCCGTACTCGATGCCTTTCCTGCTCATGAACTCCGAATTCGCGTAATACAGCACTTCATCGGACATGACGTTTGAGTGCGTATACGGCGCCGGTACTGCTTCGGGATCGAAGTCGAACGGGCGCGGGCAAAAAGAACAGATAACAAATCCGTCGCTCTCAAAGGTCTGATGAGTCGGAGGCGGCAGGTGAAAACGCCCGACCCGCGGCTCGAAATCACGAATATTGATGGCCCATGGGTAGTAGTAACCGTCCCACCCGATCACGTCGAAGGGATGGGATGCCAGCATCATCTCCGTTATTCTGTTTTCTTTCTTGACAAGCAGCTTGAAATCGCCTTTCTCGTCTTTCGACTGCAAATCCTGCGGACACCGAATGTCGCGCTCGGAATAGGGACTTGATTCCATCAGCTGCCCGTACTCATTGCGATAGCGCTTTGGCGTGCGCACGTATCCCGCGCTCTCGATGATCAGTAAAGCGCACTGCGTTGAAGTAAAGCGATAACGATGCAGAATACCGCGGGGGATGACAAGATAGTCGCCGTCTGTAAAAGGCAAGTTGCCGAAAATCGATTCCAGCACGCCGGTTCCTTCGCTGACGTAAATGATCTCGTCTCCCTGCGCATTCCTGTAGAAATCGCTGGTTTCACTAAGCGGTCTCACGATGGAGAGCGACACGTCGTTGTTGAACAGCAGCGGAATCCGGTCTGCGAAAATATCGCCGGTTTGCTCCAGCCGTTTGGTTCTAAAATGGCGATGCCGCAAAGGTTCGCTCGGTGCAGCTTCATATTTCAGCTCCTTCACGCACCGGATCGCTCGGACAGCCGTGGGCCGGCGTAAATGGTAGAGCAGGGACGCTGGGCCGATAAATCCCATGTTCCCCATCAGCTCTTCCGCGTACAGTTCGCCGTTTGGCTTTCGGTAGATCTTATGTCTCTTCGAAGGCAACTCGCCCAATCGGTGATAGACCGGCATTTAAACTCCTCGTGACAATAGAACCGCGCCATCGTTTCTGATCGCGTGGGTGGTGCTCCACACATCACGTCCAAGCGCATTCAACTGCCCCTGAGTAATGTCGGCGACCACTGCATCGTGCGCGGATTTGGCATCTTTACTTCGTATCGCGTCCACAATCGGCCTGAGAAGCGTTTGAATATCGCTCGGCACCTGCTTCGATCCGCTGGCCGCCAGGTATACCAGGCGCGTTGAGCGCTCGAGAATTCCCCGGATCGCCGTTTCGACCTCGCGATTATGTGTCATTTTCGCAATCTGGAGATGAAACGCCTGATTTGCTTCAATGAGCGCGTCAATACCATTCGCGCTGTGCGCTTCAGAGAGCGTTTTCTTATAGAAATCCTCGAGAGTGTCGATTTCCGCGGCTTCGGCCCGCACTGCGGCGAGCTCGGCGGCGATTCCTTCGAGCAGAATCCTCATCTCCAGAAGATCGCGCACTCCCCTGAAACTCAACTCCGGAACGTAATAGCCGCGGCGCGGAACAACTTCCAGCAATTGTTCGTTGTGCAGGCGGTTACAGGCTTCACGAAACGGTGTGCGGCCGATACCACAGCGCGCGAGTATCTCCGCCTCGCTCAGGAATGAGCCTTCGGGAAACTCACCGTGCAGAATGCCGTGCTTGATGAGCTTGTACGCACGTTCAACCAGCGTGCCCCGGGCGAGTTCCTTCTTTCTAGAGACCGCCATCGGTACAGATATACAACGAGTATACTGGTGATCGACAAACCATATACGGAGACTAACACAGCACATGCCGCAAGCGACCGAGCATTCTCCAATCACCACGTCAACCCCGAGTGATTTTCTCCCCATCCACGGAACGGATCACGTCGAGTTCTATGTGGGCAACGCCAAGCAGGCGGCGTTCTTCTACCGGGCTGCTTTCGGTTTCAGTCTCGTTGCCTACCGCGGGCCGGAAACCGGAACCCGGGATAGCGTCTCGTACGTTCTCGAGCAGAACAAGATCCGGCTGGTCTTCACGACCGCACTTCGGCCTTCCGGCCCGGTCGCCGAGCACGTCGCCCTGCACGGCGACGGTGTCAAATCCGTCGCGCTTTGGGTGGATGATGCGATGGCAGCGTGGGAGGAGACGACCCGCCGCGGAGCCCGCAGCGTTGGCGCTCCTGAGGAGGCGAAAGACGATCACGGAACCGTCCGGCTCTCGTCGATCGGCATCTACGGCGACACGATCCACACTTTTGTCGAAAGGAGTTCTTACTCGGGCCCGTTCCTGCCGGGCTTCGCCGCGGTAGGGCCCGACCCTATAGCGCGCTCCACCGGTCTCCTGCACATCGATCACATCGTCGGGAATGTCGGCTGGGGCCAGATGAATACCTGGGTACGGTTTTACGAGCAGGTGATGGGCTTCAGGATGTTCAAGCACTTCGATGATGAAGACATCTCGACTGAGTACTCGGCCCTGATGTCGAAGGTCATGGCAAACGGGAATGAAAAGATCCGGTTCCCGATCAACGAGCCCGCCGAAGGACGGAAGAAATCGCAAATCGAAGAGTATCTGGATTTCTACGGCGGTCCGGGCGTGCAACACATCGCCCTGGCGACTGACGACATTATCGCGACCGTATGGCAGCTAAACGCGAACGGAGTCGAGTTCCTGACCGTGCCCTCAACTTACTACGAGGAACTGAGTTCGCGGATCGGCCGCATCGACGAACCGCTGCATAAACTCGCCGAACTCGGCATCCTGGTGGACCGTGACGACGAGGGCTACATGCTCCAGATCTTCTCGAAACCGGTCGAGGACCGGCCGACCGTTTTCTACGAGATCATCCAACGCAAGGGGAGCCGCAGCTTCGGCAAAGGCAATTTCAAAGCGCTGTTTGAGGCGATCGAGCGCGAGCAGGCGCGGCGCGGGAATCTCTGACGGCTTTTTTGCGAAACGAACTTCGTTTTTGCCAAACGAACTTCGTCATGAACGAACGGCGGCCAGGATGCCCAATTCAGCATTCAACCATTGAATCAGCTTTTCCTTGTAAGCCGTTCGTATATCTGAGTTTGTTTCCCACCAGCGAATGCCGTGCCCAGCTCCCTGAACGGGGTAAATCTGGCAGCTTGCCCCGGCTTGCCGCATCCGGCTGCACATCGCGGTCGACTGCTCGAACGGCACGAGCGGATCAGCGGTTCCGTGGATGAGAAGAAAGGGAGGCATATCAGGCCTGACGTTGTCGATGGGCGACAAACCGGAGAGGCCTGCAAGAATCATCCGCTCCCACGGCGTGCCGACCACAGACTCGCGAATCTGAGCAGGGACGTAATTCGAATTTTTGAGAAGCGCGACGAGGTCGCTCGGGGCGTAGAGCGCCGCGACGGCTCTGACGGAGGCGTCCGGTCCGGCGCGCAGGGCGGCCATGGCGGCGAGTTGGCCACCGGCGGATTCGCCGATGAGGGCGATGCGATTGGGATCGACATGGAATTCGCTTGCGTGGGTTTTTACGAAACGAACTGCCGATTCGACGTCTTCGATGGCTATGCCGAATTGGGTCACATCGGTCGCGAGCCTGTAATCGATTGAAAACCAGGCGAAACCGGCGTCGGTCAGGGGCGTGAACAGCGGCGCGACGTCGACTCGCCTGTTGCCCGCCACCCATCCGCCGCCGTGGACGATGATTACCGCCGGAGCAGCCTTGGCATCCTGCGGAATGGAGGCATCGAGGCGCAGGCTAACGCCCGCGACGTTGGCGTATTCGATATCCGTTTTTCGTTCGGCCCGGTGAGTTTCTGTGGATGCGCGCGGGCCTGCGGCATTAATAAGAGCAGCCATGGAGAACAGAGAGCACAGAAGGAGACCCCAACTGCTGCGAGACATCTGCTCCATTGGACGCGAAACACTACCGGCGAGTTGCCGGGATGTGCGGCGGCTCTGCGATACTACTGCTGCGGTGCGCAGAATTTCGATTCTCCTCCTTCTCACGTTTGCCGGGTTTGTTGGAGCGTACGCCCCAAATACCGGCTTTCGTTTTGAAATCATCGGCGATCGCACGGGCGAAGCGCAGCCGGGAGTTTACGAAGAGACGTGGAAGGAGGCCGTTGCCGAGCATCCGGCTTTCCTGATTACAGTCGGCGACACGATTCAGGGCGAAGACGACTTGACCATGGACCGGCAGTGGCAGGAAGCCATGCAGTTGCTTGCGCCGTACCGGAAGAATCGAATTTTCTTCACGCCCGGCAATCACGACGTGTGGTCCCTCGCTTCCGCGCAAGCGTACGAGAAGTACACCAGACATCCACTGCATTACGGCTTTAACTTCCAGCAGGCGCACTTCGTGGTGCTGGACGACAGCCGCAGCGACCGCATGGCCGCAGAAGAGATTGCGTTCCTCCGAAATGACCTTCAGGCGAACCAAAGGCAGGCGCCGAAATTCATCTTTTCGCACCGTCCATCGTGGCTGCTGGATGTCATTCTTTCGAATCCGAATTTCCCGCTGGCTCAGGTTGCCCATCAGTACGGAGTGCAGTACATCATTGCCGGTCATCTGCACCAGATGCAGCACTACGAAGTGGACGGGATTCAGTATCTGTCGATGCCCAGTTCAGGCGGCCATCTGCGCGAGTCGAAGAAATACAAAGACGGTTGGTTCTTCGCGCACACGCTCGTAACGGTACACGGGAACACGGCTGATTTTGCGATCCATGAACTCTCGCGGCCGTTTGGAGAGGCTAGATGTACGAAGCCGTCCGATTGGGGTGCTTCGGGTCTCGAAACGTCATCGAAGTAAGTCTTCGAGTTGTACCTTCGCTTCAGTCCGGCTGTCGCGATACTTGATGATCACAGGTGTATAGAGGGACAGGCCCCAGTCTTTTCCTTTGCCGGAGGTGATATTTCGCGATCCGGCCACTACGACCGCCTCATCGGGGATGACGAGCGGCGAATCCGCTTCGGCGCGATGAACGACGCCGCGCACCACGTCGTACACGGGGGTTGAGCGATTCAAGATTGTGCCGGTACCGAGAACGGCGCGTGTTTTCACGACGGTTCCTTCGTAGACGCCGCAATTGCCGCCGATGAGAACATGATCCTCGATGATGACGGGCAGGGCGCCAACGGGCTCAAGCACCCCGCCGATCTGCGAGGCGGCGGATATATGGCAGTTCGCGCCGACCTGGGCGCAACTGCCGATCAGCGCATGCGAATCAATCATGGTTCCATTTCCGACGTACGAGCCCACATTGATGTACATGGGCGGCATGCAGGTGACGCCGCGGCCGATGTAGCAACCGGTCCGAATGCTCGAACCGCCGGGGACGATGCGAACGGCATCGGCCACGGTGAATTCTTTGAGAGGAAAGGTAGATTTATCGAAAAAGCGGCCTGGAGAACCGGCACCATCGGCCTCGGCGACTGAGCCCATCCTAAAGCCGATGAGAATTCCTTTTTTCACCCAGGGGTTTACGCGCCACCCGGTAGGCTGCGATTCGTCACGTTCCGCGGCGCGAATTTCACCGCGATTCAGGAGTTCGAGAAAGCCGGCAAACACCTGCCACGCGTCGTCCGGGTATGTCTCGGGATTTTCTTCGAACAGGTCTTCGATGCGATGTTTCAGTTCCGGAGTGTTGGCCGCCGCGGTCAAGCGCGAACTCCGGTGAGAAGTCCGAGCGATTCCAGAACGGCTTCGATTCTCTGTTGAGAGCTTTTTTGCGGTCCGACGATTGGCAGCCGCCAAACCGGCTCGAGCAGTCCCATGCGGGCCATAGCGAATTTTACGGGACCGGGACTGGTCTCGATGAAGTTAATTTCCATGAGTTCCTGGTATTTGCGCTGCAGTTGGCGGGCTCGTGCGAAATTACCGTCGAGGGCGGCGTGAGTCAGTTCCTTGAATTCAGCCGGTATTTCGTTCGAAACGACGGAGATGACGCCGCGACCGCCGAGCGCGGTTAACGGGATGGTAACGGCATCATCGCCCGAAAGCACGATGAACGAATCGGGCACGCGAGCGAGAATGCTTGCCATTTGGGAGATACTGCCCGAAGCTTCTTTCACGCCGACAATATTCGGGATTCCAGCGAGACGAACCAAGGTAGCCGGTTCTACATTTACGGCCGTGCGCGGCTGCACGCTGTAGACCAAGATCGGCAGATTCGTCGATTCGGCTATGGCGCGGTAATGCTGATAGAGGCCGTCCTGTGTGGGCTTGTTGTAGTAGGGAGTGACAGAAAGGATGCCGGTAACGCCTAACTTCTGAAGATCGGCGATTAATTCGATTACTTCACGCGTGTTGTATCCACCCGCGCCGGCAAGAACCGGGACCCGGCCGCGCGCTTCATCAACGGTGATCTCGACAACTCGCAGATGTTCTTCTCTGGCGAGCGTGGGGCTCTCGCCGGTGGTGCCGCAAGGGCAGAGGAAATCGATACCCGCGTCAATCTGACGCTTCACAAGCGTCCGCAAAGCTGGCTCATCCAGCGATGAATCAGAACGGAAAGGCGTGACGAGCGCCGTCCCGCAACCGGTAAACATAGAACCTCCTACGGCCAGTATCTTTTATGCGCGGGCAGTGCCGAACAGAACGTCGTCGAAAGTATAAACGCCTTTGCGGCCGACGACCCAGCCGGCGGACTTCAGCGCACCGCGGGCAAAGCCTTCGCGATTGCGTGCCGCGTGCCGCAAGGTAATGGTATCAGCGGCCGAATCGAAGCCAATCTCATGCGTGCCGGGGTGTTTGCCGGCACGGTTCGCGGCTACATCTATTTTGCGCGGATAGCCGCGTTTGCGCATCATCTCGATGATGTGCTGCAGAGTACCGGAAGGCGCATCTTTCTTGGCGTCGTGATGAATCTCCCAGGCCCAGGCGCCATACTCGTCTTCATCACGGAACAGTTCCGCCGCGAGCCCGGCCAGTTTGCGGAACACGGCGATGCCAACCGAAAAATTCGGGCTCCAAACCAAGCCCGTTCCGGCTTGCAGGAAGGCTTCGCGCACCTCGGGCAAATGATCGTTCCAACCCGTGGTGCCGGTGACGGTGGGGATGTGCGCGGCGGCGAGGCGCTTCAAATTCATGACGACAGACGCGGGGGTGGAGAATTCAATCGCGACATCAATGGTGGAAAACGCTTCGCGGGTTATGGCGGCCCCGCCGGCATTGTTTTCCGCCGTCAGGCGGACGGCGACGTGAAAGCCATACTCGGGTGCCAGCTGCTCCACAAGACGGCCCATCTTGCCGCGTCCAACGAGCGCGAGTCGATGCACTGAGTTGCTCACCTTCTTAGTCGAGCATATTCATCAGGAACGTCCCCCGTGAGGTGGTTCCTACCGTATCCGTGGACAGCAGAGCTGAGCCGCGCGGCCTGATGGGTCGACCGTTAGTGATCGCGCGGCATGCCGGAGCGGCGCGCAGTCGAACAGTGGATATTAATCAAAGACGGCGGGGTCGAGTTCGCTGAAGAACTCTGTGTGAAGCGCAGAAACGGCTGCCTTGAGGTCCGTGCCGGCGATAACGAAGCCAAGGTTCAACACAGATGCGCCCTGGGAGATCATGCGGATATTGCAGTCGTTGAGCACTTGGAAGGCCCGGCCGGCGATCCCGGGCGTGTAACGGATATTTTCGCCAACCAGACAGACAATCGCCTGCCCGTCTTCCGTGCTCACTTCGGCGAATTGCCGGAGCTCCGCGCAGATTGCATCCAAGTTTTCGCGATCGTCGACGGTGAGGGATACGCTGACTTCCGAGGTGGAAACCATATCGACGCTGGTCTCAAAGCGATCGAAGATCTCGAAGATGCGATGGAGAAAACCATGCGCCATCAGCATGCGCGTGGATCGCACGTTCAGGATGGTGATGCTCGGTTTGCAGGAGATGGATTTGACCGCGTTCTTCGAGGGAACGGCGCGCGAGGTGATACGAGTGCCTTCTGCCTCCGGGCGCCGTGAATTCAGAATGACGACGGGAATGTCCTTGTCGATGGCCGGCAAGACGGTGGCGGGGTGAAGGACTTTGGCGCCGAAATAGGCCATCTCCGCCGCTTCGGCGAACGAGATATTTCTCACGCGGTGACCACCGGGAAGGATGCGGGGATCAGCGGTGAGCATACCATCCACATCCGTCCAGATCTGAATTTCGTCAGCGCCGATACCCGCGCCAATGATGGATGCGGAGTAATCAGATCCGCCACGGCCGAGAGTCGTCGTATGGCCGTCCGCGGTAGAGCCGATGAAACCTCCCATGACCACGACAGAGTTCTCGGCTGCCGGCCTTACTTGGTCTTGCAGGAGAGTATAGGTTTCCTCAAGAAGCGGCTGGGCCTGAGTGAATCGATTATCGGTGCGAATGACGCGACGGGAATCCACGTGCTGGCTTTTAATGCCGGATGCGCGCAGGGCGTAAGTGACAACGAGGCTCGACAGGCGCTCGCCCACGCTGGCGATGGCGTCCATCGAGCGCGCCGAAAGCTCACCGACCACCGAAAGACCCTTCACCAGCTCTTCGAGCCATTCGAAGTGGGTGCGGATGTACCGATCGAGTTCCGCGGCGAATGGTCCGGCAACGGCCAATCCGTGAGTGAGGTGGTGCAGGCGAAGCTCATCGACAACTGCGAGTGCCTGTTCACGGCGGCCGCCGGCCGCTTCGCGCGCAATAGCGAGCAGTTTGTTAGTAGTTTTGCCCATAGCCGAAACAACAACGATGGGCCTGTGCGATTCAAAACGGCGGACGATGCGAGTGACGCGGTTGATAGCGTCTTGGGATTCGACGGAGGTGCCGCCGAATTTCATCAGGATCATTGAGGATTCATAGCGCGGCTGAAGCCGCGCGCGGCCTAAAGGCCACCCTCCGATTCCGTTGGCATTAATCCAGGAGGCCTTCGGATACCATCAGCTCGGCGTTCAGGACTGCGACTCCGGCGGCTCCGCGAATGGTGTTATGGCCGCAAGCGACAAATTTTATATCGAGCACGGGGCAGTCGCGCACGCGGCCAACGAATACCGTCATCCCGTTTTCGCGGCCCGCATCCCTGCGCGGCTGCGGACGATCCTGCTGCGGCATGTAAATGACGGGCTGGGGCGGGGCACTGGGCAGATTGCGTTGCTGCGGGACGCCGCGGAACGCTTCAAGCGCCGCGCGGACATCGGCGGCAGCGGGCTTTGATGAAAACGAAACGGAGGTGGCGACGGTGTGGCCATCGACGACGGCGACGCGATTGCAGTGGGCACTCACGCGCGCATTCAGCGGCACGACTTGCCCGTTCTCGACCTCGCCGAGAATTTTCTGTGTTTCATGCTCCATCTTTTCCTCTTCGGAACCGATGTAAGGAATGACATTGGCGACGATGTCCATGGAGGCGACGCCGGGGTAGCCCGCGCCCGAAACGGCCTGCATTGTGGCGGCGAGAACACGTTCGATGCCGAATTTCTTTAGAGGAGCGAGCGCAATCGTGAGCGTGACGGTGGAGCAGTTGGGATTCGTTACGATCATTCCCCGCCAGCCGCGGCTTCTTTGCTGGCGGTAGATGAGCGCAAGGTGGGCCGGGTTGATTTCGGGAACGATTAAGGGAACATCCGGCTCCATGCGATGATTGCGCGAGTTGGAAACAACGATGTGGCCGGCGTGAGCGAAGTCGCGTTCGATCTCGGTGGCGACGGAGGCGTCCATGGCCGAAAAAACGAGCTGCGGAGCGTTTCCCGGCTTGCAATCGGACACGATCAGATCGCCGGCGGAGGCGGGCATGTCGCCCTCCAGCCGCCAGGCTGTGGCATCCCGCAGGCGCTTGCCGGCGGAGCGGTCACTTGCTCCAATCCAGGTGAGCTTGAACCAGGGATGGCCCTGCAGAAAGCGGATGAACTGCTGGCCGACCATGCCCGTACCGCCCAGAATGCCTACTTCAATGGTTCTCATTTAGGGTCCAAGCTACTATTATCGGTTGCCGCCGAGCAATAACCGTTCGACGAGGCTGCGGAACAGCGGAACGGCCTCGAGCAACTGTGTTTTGGGGATGCGCTCTTCAGACGTGTGAGCGAGGTGAATGCTGCCGGGTCCGAGCAGAAATGGTTCGCCCCAGGCGCCTTTGAATGCCGGGATATCGGTGGTAAACGCTACGACGGTGGTGGCGAATCCGTCTACGGCTCCGAGACGGATGGCAGGGATAAATAAGATCTCCTGCGCGACAGCATCCGGCGAAGCCGCGGCCGCGATGTCGCGCCGAAGAACCGCCGCGTCACCGACCACTCGAACGAAGATCTCCGCCTGAGCGTAATCGGGGATGACGTTAGGCGCACGGCCGCCGGAGATGGTGCCGATGTTCAGAGTGCCCGGGCCGAGTAGAGCGTCGACGGGCTGCGGAACTTTGCGAATGCGGTCGAGCGCATTCAGCAGCTTCTCGATTGCGGAGTCGCCGAGCTCGGGGTATGCGGAGTGAGCCATTCGGCCGTGGGAGATGATCTCATAGCGAAGGGCGCCTTTGGAGCCGAGCGCAAGCTTGTTCTCAGTGGGCTCTCCGTTGATGAGAAACTTACTGCCGCGCGGGTTTTTGGCTGCTACTTGCGCGCCCGCGCTGTTGCGTTCCTCGCCCACTACAAAGAGCAGGCCGAAACGGCGGGCACGCGTGGCCAATAAGGACTCGGCGGCGGCAATCATTGCCGCGATGATGCCTTTGGTGTCGCAAGCGCCGCGTCCCCAGATGTGTTCTTCGTCCTCGCGGAATGGAACGAATGGCGGAACGGTGTCCATGTGGGTAGACAACACGACAACGGGTTCATCGAAATAAACAAAGACGTTGTCACGGCCCTCTTCAACAGGCATCCGTTCGACGATTCCATGGTGCGAGCCGGCGAGTTTCTGGAGATGGTCGAAGAGGAAGTCACCGATCGCGCGCTCGTTCGGCGTGATCGATTCAATCTCGATTAGTTTCCGGGTCAGTTCGAAGACGTGCATCCGTTGTTTCAGTGTGCCAGTTTGCCGGCCGGAGAAAACACGAGCGCTGTTTTTATGAGGCGGCTAATTTGTCCTTTATGCTGGGCAGAGACGAATTCGGGAAGGAGCAAAAGTGACTTCGCAATTGCCAGTGGGATTTGCCGTGGCCACGATGCCGATCGCGGCCGGCACAATCACGACCGACGCGATCGGGGTGGATGCAAGGGAAGTAACGGTCCAGTCGGCACAGTTCGAAATGCCTGCTTACCAGGCGCGGCCGGTGGGCACGGGAAGGTTCCCGGTGGTGCTGGTTGTACAGGAGGTGTTCGGTGTTCACGAGCACATCAAAGATATTTGCCGCCGGCTGGCGAAGGAAGGCTATCTGGCGATTGCGCCCGAACTCTATGCGCGCCAGGGA
>JAFAMM010000131.1 GCA_019233375.1 Acidobacteriaceae bacterium | reverse complement strand
CGGCTTGCGGGGATGTGTCTGCCAGCGCGCGGCGTCGGAGGAGATTATTACGATTTTCTCGACCTCGGCAAACACCAGATCGGCATTGCGCTGGCGGACGTTGCAGGCAAGGGAATCGCCGCGGCGCTCATAATGTCGGTTGTTCAGGCGTCGCTGCGAAGCCTGGCAGCCGGTGACGGTGCATCGCTTGCTGATCTTGCCGGAAAGATGAACCGGCTGCTGCATCGATCAACGGGCTCGAACAGCTATGCCACGTTCTTCTATGCACAGTTTGATGAAGAGCGGCGCCGCCTTCGCTATGTGAACGCCGGCCATAACCCTCCTTTTCTGCTGCGGGCCTGCAACGCGAACGGCATCGTTTCGTTCGTAGCTTCGGCGGCGCCCATAGAGGAACTGGCGGCGGGCGGAACGATAATCGGAATGTTCGCACAGTCTTCTTATGAAGAAGCCCACGTTGACCTGCACACAGGAGATGTATTGATTGCCTTCAGCGATGGTGTCACCGAGGCTCACAATCCCGATGACGAAGAGTTCGGGGAAGAGCGGCTCAAAGAGCTTCTACGCCGGACAGCTCACCTGCCCATCAACGACATGGCCTCAAACATCATGCAGGCGCTGAAAGTCTGGATGGCGGATGCGGTGCAATTCGATGATTTAACTTTCATCTTGATGAAAGTAATGTAAAGGTGACGGTGCCGAAGCGCGTGCTGGCAATTTGCAGCGCTCTGTCGGCGCGATTGCCCCGCTACGCTGAGAACGCCTGATTGATATTCTCGATGGCTTCGTCGATCTCGGCCGTGTTCTTGTAGCCAATGGTCACGGCGTCCACGCCGGCAACGCGGAAAGCATAACGCACCGCCGCCTGCCGGTCTTCACGCTTCGTGAAACGGCCTTCGCCGGCCAGCTTCATGCTGATCACGCCCTTGCCCTCTGAGTGAACCTGTTTGACGTGCTGAACCACCTCGCTTACGTTACCAATCTCGTCGACATCCTGCGTGCTCGGGGTGTCCATTCGCACGCCCTTTTGATTCATGCGAATCATCGCGACGTCGAGCCATTCGGTTCCAGGGAATGCACGTAACGCCGGCAGGCCGTGAACAGAGGCACCATGCGAGAGAATAACTTTCTTCTGCTTCGCCTCGGAAAACGCGTCTTCGAGTTTCTTGTCATTCTCGGGCCACTTCGGATTCCGCACGCAATGCAGCAGGAGAACGTCTACGTACTCGGTGTTGAGATCGCTGCGCAGGCGGTCGATGGTCTGCTGCGGATTCTCTGTATCGTGTGTGTTGTATTTCGTCATCAGACGATACGAATCGCGCGGCAGCCCCTTCAGTGCCACGGCCAGCATCTGCGGCATTCCCGCGTAAGAATCTGCCGTTTCGAAAAAGCGAATGCCCCGGTCGTAGGCGTACCGAACCAGGCGCGTGAACTCCGCCTGTCCAAGTTCGCGCTGGACGCGGCCGCTGAATGTGCCTGTACCGAAAGCCAGCCTGGTGACCTGGACGTTGGACTTCCCGAGCGTGACCCAGTCAGTTGCGGCCGATTTCGTTGGCGAGCCAATCAGTTTGCCACCGGCCAAGGCAAAAGCGCCGGCCGCGGCACTCGATTTCAGGAAATCACGTCGACTCCAATGGTGCATAGACGCTCCTGGGCCCACGCTATCACAGGAGTCCTGACCGGGTCTCCTAAACTGAGTCAATGCCTCCTTGTCCGGTGGTGATTATCGGAGCCGGGCTCGCCGGATTGTCGTGCGCGCTCAGATTGCAGGAAAGACGAATAGAATGCGTACTTCTGGAGGCCTCCGACGCGCCCGGCGGGCGCGTACGTACCGATCTGATTGATGGATTCCGCCTCGACCGCGGTTTTCAGGTTCTGCTAACCGCCTATCCGCGAACCCAGCATGTCATCGATTACGGGACGCTTAAGCTGAGGAGATTCCTGCCCGGTGCGCTTATCCGTTTCCGCGGACGCTTCCACACGCTTGCAGATCCGATCCGCCACCCGGCGAGCGCTCTCCCCACGCTATTGGCGCAGGTTGGGACACTTGGGGACAAGTGGCGCGTACTTCGCCTGCGCGACCGCGTGTGCGGGCCGCCGCTGCAGGAGGTACTCGAGCGGCCCGAAACGAGTACGCTCGTCGAGCTGAAAAAAATGGGGTTTTCCGCACGGTTCATTGCGGGTTTCTTTAAGCCGTTTTTGGCAGGCATTTTTCTCGAAACACAACTGACGACTTCGAGCCGCAAATTCGAATTTGTGTTTCGCATGTTCTCACTCGGGCATGCGGCGTTGCCGGAGTTCGGTATGCAAGCGATTCCGGAACAAATGGCTCTGCGCTTAAGGCCCGATATGTTGCGCTTGAATTCGCGCGTGAAGCAGGTGGACGGTGCAACGGTTTATCCGGCCGCGGGCGACCCGATCACGGCGCAGCAGGTGGTGATTGCTACCGAGCATACGGAGGCATTGCGCCTGCTTGGGCAGAATGCAAACGATCCGAGCGCCTCGGTTACGTGTATGTATTTCGCAGCATCGGCTTCGCCCGTTGCGGGGCCATGGCTGGTGTTGAACGGCGAAGAATCCGGCCCCATTAATAACCTGTGTGTTCCGAGCCAAGTACAGAATTCCTATGCTGGTCCGGAAGGCAACTCACTCATCTCTGTGACGATATTGGACCCGCTGTATCAAGAAAGGCCGGACCTGGAGGAAGCGGTACGCTCGCAACTCGCCGAATGGTACGGCGACGCTGTCTTGAACTGGCGGCATCTGCGGACATACCGAATTCCGAACGCGATTCCGCTGCAGGAGGCGCCGCTGTTGACACCCGTGCACAAGCCGGTGAAACTCGGTGAGCGCCTGTTTATCTGCGGCGATCACACGGGCATTGCGTCTATTGAGGGAGCAATTGCCTCTGGGATCCGGGCCGCGGATGCGTTGAGCGGCCAATGAGGTCTTAGGGAATAGGGGAGCGGAGGCGCCGCGAGCGCCCCCGCATTCCTCCTCCGAATATGATCACAAGCAGAAACTTATGGTCTAACGCCCACAAGCATGCGAGCACGCGCTAACGAAGCTTGGGTGATCGAACCGCCAGTCCCTGACACTCACGAAGTGACATCGCTTGTAGCACGCGACGGACCTTTTTCAAGGTACGGAGGCGCCGCTGACAACAGAAGACTTCTCGTCTGTAACGCCGTCGTGTTATTCAAAATTACGTAGGAGAACTCAAATCACGCTGATTGTTGGAATCGGTTCACGCGTCGTGTCGGCAGGAGCAGCGCCGGGCGGCCCGCCCTCCTGGCGCCGGGTGCACTCCCGGCGGGAGTGGCTGGCATTGCTTGCGGCGGGTGCAACAGCCGTTCGCGCACCGGCCGCGCAGGATCAGCCGACTTTCTCGACCGAGGTCAAGGTAGTCAATGTATTCGCGACAGTTCGTACGAAAACCGGCGAGATTATCCGGAATCTCACGAAGGATGATTTTGTGTTGCTGGAGAATGGGAGACCGCAAGAAATTCGGTATTTTTCGCGCGATTCAGATCTTCCGCTCACGATTGGTCTGCTGGTCGATACGAGCCTGAGCCAAGGCCGGGTGCTCGAAGAAGAGCGCGGCGCCAGCTACCGTTTTCTGGATCAGGTTCTGCGCGAAAACAAAGACCAGGCCGTCATCGTGCAATTCGACCAGGCGGTTGTGATCCGGCAGGGGCTCACCGGTTCGCACAAGGATCTGCAGGATACGCTGTCGCTGCTCGATACACCGAGCGCGGAGCAGGCGCGGAACGGGAGCGGCACGCTTCTTTATGATGCGGTTCGCGAGACTTCCATCAAAATCATGCGCTCCCAAAACGGCCGTAAAGCGTTTATCGTTCTGACGGACGGTGTGGATTTTGGGAGTCAAATCAGCCTGACCGATGCGATTGAGGCGGCGCAACGTGCCGGAACCCTGGTCTATTGCATACTGTTTTCCGACGAATCTTACTATGGCGGGCATCTGTCGATCGGGCCAAGCGGCAAGGGCGTTCTGAAGCGCCTGGCTGGCGAAACCGGCGGCGGCTATTTTGAAGTCAAGCGGGGCCAGAGTGTAGCGCAAATTTATCAGGAGATCGAGGACGAACTGCGCAGCCAGTACAGTCTTGGATTTGTTTCCGATCAGCCGGTTCGCTCTTCCGGATTTAGAAAATTGTCGTTGAAGACAGTGCGGAAAGGGCTACTTGTGCAAGCGACAGACCGGTATTATGCGGAAACGTAACGGGGCCGAAGCGCGGCGAGAACCCTGCTGCGCACACAAGCTGATGCAGCAGGCTTCGGTCAGGCCTTCGCGGCCCCCGCGCTTTCAAATGTGCGCGAAATCAGCTTCTGCGCTTCCTGCTGGATCCGTTTAAGATGGTCTTCGCCGAGGAAGCTTTCAGCGTAAATCTTGTAAACCTCCTCAGTACCGGACGGCCGGGCTGCGAACCAGCCGTTTTTCGTAACGACCTTCAGTCCTCCGAGGGGCGCGCCGTTGCCGGGCGCGGTTGTCAGCATGGCTTCGATCTTCTCTCCGGCCAATTCGGTTGCGGCGACCTGTTCCGGCGAAAGCTTGCTCAGAATCGCCTTCTCTTCCGTGGTGGCCCGCGCATCGATGCGTTCGTATACCGGATTACCGTACTTTTTGGTCATGTCAACATATAGCTCGCCGGGATCTTTTTTCGTGATGGCGGTGATCTCTGCCGAGAGCAATCCCATGATGAGACCGTCCTTATCCGTGCTCCATGCGGCGCAATCATGGCGCAGAAATGAGGCGCCGGCACTCTCTTCCCCGCCGAAACCGAGTGAGCCATCGAGCAAGCCATCGACGAACCACTTGAACCCGACCGGCACCTCAACGAGCTTCCGGCCCAAATCCTTCACCACGCGGTCGATGATGCTGCTGCTAACCAGCGTCTTGCCCACTCCGGCGTCCTTTTTCCAGTGCGGGCGGTTCTGGTAGAGGTACTCGATCGCGACCGCAAGGTAATGATTGGGGTTCAACAATCCGCCTGTGCGCGTCACGATTCCGTGGCGGTCATGGTCGGTGTCGCACGCAAACGCGATGTCGAAGCGGTCTTTCAGCGCGATCAGACTTGCCATAGCGTAGGGCGATGAACAGTCCATCCGAATCTTGCCGTCCCAGTCGAGCGTCATGAAGCGAAACGTAGGATCGACCGTTGTATTCACAACGGTCAGGTTGAGCCCAAAACGTTCGGCAATCCGCGGCCAGTAGGCCACCCCCGCACCTCCCAGCGGGTCGACCGCCAGCTTCAGGCCAGCCTGCTTCACAACATCCAGGTTCACGACAGAGTTCAGCTCGTTCACATAATGCGAAACATAGTCGTAACGCTTGGTGGAAGACGCACGGACCGCTCTTTCAAACGGGACGCGGACGACGTCGCGCATGTGGTTCGCGAGCAGTTCGTTTGCATGGTTCTCAATCCACTTTGTGGCGCCCGTATCCGCCGGGCCGCCAGAAGGCGGGTTGTACTTGAAACCGCCATCTTCGGGAGGATTGTGCGACGGCGTGATGACGATTCCGTCCGCTAGACCAGCTTTGCGATGCCGATTGTGCTTGAGAATCGCGTGCGAAAGAGAAGGCGTGGGAGTGTATCCGCCAGCCTCGTCAATCATTACCTCGATATGGTGGGCGGCGAGCACTTCCAGCGCGCTCATGAACGCGGGCTCGGAGAGCGCGTGCGTATCCATGCCGAGAAATAAGGGTCCGGTTGTGCCCTGCCGCTCGCGATATCTGCAGATCGCCTGGGTGATGGCGAGTATGTGGTTCTCGTTGAAGCTTGCCGTGTAAGATGACCCTCTGTGGCCAGAGGTGCCGAACGACACGCGCTGCGACACTTCGTGCGGATCAGGCTTCAGCGAATAGTAGCTCGCGATAAGGCGCGGAACGTTGATGAGCTGTGAGGGGTTTGCGGGTTTGCCCGCATTCTTGTCGATAGGCATGCGACCTCCTCTACGTTCTTTTTTGAAGGCCCGCTTCCATCTGAAACGGAGCGGACCAAAGCTTTAAGAATCGCGCACAGTGAACCCGGCGGATGCACCCACCCACGTGAGGTCCTTGTTGAAGTCTACTCCCATCATCTTGCCCCGGCCTGTGCGTATCACGGTCGTCACCGGCTGCAATCCGCGATCCCAGATATACATGATGCGAACTTCCACTTTTGTCAATCCCACAGGCGTTTCGATTGTGGGCACGAAATCCATTCTGCGCTGCAGAATGAACTCTGCTCGCCGGCCGTGCGGGATCTGCTCGACTTCTTCTCTCGAAGGCGCAATCTTCACACCCAATCCGGCGAACGAGTAAAGCGGTTTCAGAACGTAGTCGTCCAGATTGTCAGGCAATGATTTCAAGTTGGCGAGAAAAGTGGTTTCCGGAACGCATTCATGACGAAACCAGGGAAGCGAGAACTTGCTGATGCGAAAAAACCAGTTCGGATGCCCCGCCCACTCGACATCCACATCGTCGGTTAGCTTAAATTCCGATCGTACGGACTTCCTGATTAGTTCATCCACGATCACCCGGTTATATATCCGGCGAATCGGTTTACCGTTTGGCGTGTAAAGCTCGCGCCCGCGCTTCTTCACTTCGGAGATGTTGATGATTTTGATCCCGAGAAGTCTTTCCGTCGCGAGAAAGTCGGGCAGCGTTTTCTGGTGGTAGGGGTCAATCTCGAGCAGCACGACTTCCTGCGGTTCGTGCGCTCCGAGGATCGTGCGTTTCAGCAGATTGCGAAAGCTCTCGTCATCGAGGCTGCCGAGAAATGGCGTAAGGTTCGCATCGAACTCGCGCAGGCGATACGCGCGCTGGTATTCGTGCGCCATCTCGACCTGGAAAGCATAGATGGAGGGGAAGCCCTGAATTTCTACAAGTTTCGGCTCCAATCCGCCGCCGGGTTCGCGAACCAGGCCAAAATCCACCTGAAGAAAAAGCGGATGGTCCGATTCGCCCGGCACCCGGAAGTCATTTGGAATGGCTGCATCGGAGGCGCGCCGGTAATCCGGGTTATCGGCTAACTGCTGATACAGTTCCTGGCCATAACGCACCATTTTGTTCAGCAGCGCCGGAGGCAAAAACACGGGTGTTTCGCTGCAGCGGAACTCGACATGAGTTCCGGCGGCTTCGTCGAGCCGGCTCAAGAAGCGGGCATATAGCTCTGGTGTGTAGCTTTCGTTGAACTGCCGGCGTAATTGGGGTATCACGCGGCGGTTCTTTATACGATGAAGTGGCCGCTTCGCATAATCTGGCGCTCGTCGGCCCAGATATCAAAATTTCTGCCGACCACGTCGATGTGAGTGGTCGAACTCCAGGGCGCCCCCGTGTGCGCGCCGTAGGGGTCGCCAAATGCCATGTGTACGCCTGGAATCTTCTCGTCCTGCAGAATGTTGCCGACCACCTCGGTGCAAGCGATATTGGTTCCGATCGCGAATTCGCCCACACGGTCGCTGTTCGCATCGCGATGGGTGTAGTTCCAGAACTCGTCCCGAAGATCCTGATTGGAGCAAGAGACTCCGGTCAGGCGGTTTCGTTCCACTTTCAACATCAGCGGATTGTTCTTCAGATCTCCGAATTTCGCGCAGAGGTAATCGCCGACCACGCCATCCACTACGAAGGTGCCATTTACTTCGAGCGGCGCCGTGAAAGTCTCGCCGCCCGGCAGATTGCCCCATTTATCGCGGCTGATGATGCCGCTGGTTTTGATCCAGTTGTACTCGGGCGAGAGTTCAGCAACTATATCTGTTCCGGCCGGAGTTACCGCTCGAATACGCTTGGCCTTGTTGACGATGTTCATTACGCGCAGCGTCAACTCGTCGACCTCATTGAAATCCGCCCGCATGCCGTTCAGCATGATTCGCTTCTCGATGTTGACCATGTGAGCGTGGCGCAGCTTCTTGCGGTTCACCACCTCGCACATCTGCATGCGCGTCTTCAGTTCATCGGGCTGCGCCTGCACGGCGAAGATGCTGACCTGGCTCGATTCCATGTCGTCGAGGATCTCCCGGGGCATATTCGTCAGCGGACGCGGCGCAAGATTTTCCAGCACATAAACGCCATACCGGCAGCCGGTACGGTCGAGCTGGTCCGCCAGACTGGCTGCGATCTCCTCACAGGCATGATCTGTGATCAGGGTCACCTTCTCGGCCGGTTGCACCTTAAGGCACACAAAAATGGCGTTATGCGCGCCTGGGATAAGTTCGGGATCGAACGATCTACTGTTAGTCGAATTGGATGTCATTGTCGGGCTGCGCCGGCTTCGACGAGTTCCCTCGAGAGGCCGGCCTCTGTCTCATAGACTATGTAATCCACCACTTTTGTTAGATCTCCCGTCTCCTGGAAGATTCTTAATTGCCGGTCGGCTCCCGTGCCATGCTCCAGGATACGGTGTATGTAGTTGATTTCGTTGCGCGACCCCAGCTCATCCACTACGTCTTCGACGAAATCCAGGTACTCGTAGATCAAATCGCGGACGGGCACTTCCGTCTGCTTACCGAAATCAATGATTTTGCCGTCAATTCCGTAGCGCGCCGCACGCCACTTGTTTTCCATGATTAAAGCTCGCCGGTACAGCCGGAATCCCTGATTCGCGGCGTGCAGCTTGTAGAGTTTCGCAATGGTGGCTTGAATCAGAGCGGTAATCGCGATCGTCTCGTCCGCCCGCATGGGAACATCGCAGATTCGGAACTCGAGCGTCGGGAAGTTCGGGTGCGGCCGGATATCCCACCAGATCTTCTTGGCATTATCGATGCAGTTAGTTTTCACCAACAGGTTAACGAAATTCTGATACTCGCCGTAGCTGGGGAAGTAGTCTGGAATATTCGTTCGCGGAAATTTGTCGAACACTTTGCAGCGATACGATTTCAGTCCCGTGTCCATCCCGAGCCAGAACGGCGAGTTGGTCGAGAGCGCGAGAATGTGGGGCAGGAAGTAGCGGGCGGCATTCATCAAATGAATCGCGGTCTCGCGATCTTCCACTCCAACATGCACGTGTAGGCCGAAGATGAGATTTGCCCTGGCGACGATCTTCAAATCCTGAACGATGATTTGATAGCGCTCGTCGGGATAAATGTCCTGCTTGCGCCAGTCCGCGAACGGGTGCGTACCCGCAGCCGCAAGACGCAGGCCATTCTGTTTCGCCAAATCGCAGATCTGTAGTCTAAGACACTTGATCTGCCGTCCGGCCTCGCCAATGTCCTGGCAGATGCCCGTGCCCACCTCTACAACCGATTGGTGCATCTCGGCTTTCACTGCTTCCTTTAGCAGCGTTTTTCCTTTCGAGATGATCTCCGCATCAATGTGAGAGCGCAGATCGCGCGTGACAGGATCGACAACCTGATACTCTTCTTCGATCCCTAACGTCAGGCTAGGTCTCATGGCATCACCTCTACGTTTCGCCCCGATTGCTTCAACACGGCTACCGCACCGCCATGGCGGCGTGCTCGCGCGCTCCGTTCAAGAAGGAATTCCAGCGGTATTCTGTTCGCGGCTGCTCCTCGCTGCGCGCCTTTTCGATCGCGAGCTGCGCCACGTTTTCCACCACCCACTCAAAATTCGCCTCTCCAACGGAGTGAACGTCGGCGTCAGGGGCCGGATTCAAGAAGTCAATCGCGTACGGAATTCCGTCTTGAACCGCAAACTCAACCGTGTTGAAGTCATAGCCAAGCGCCCGGCATAACGTAACGCAGTCCTTTACCACGCGCTGGTAAAGATGATGAGCGCTCGGATCTTCGTCGCGCACGTAGCGCAAATGGTGGGGCTGTTTCGGATCGTACTTCATCACCCGAACCTTCTCCTGCCCTACCACGTAGCAGCGGAAGTAGTCCGTGAATTCGACGGCCGACTGCAGAGTCATGCAGAGCATGCCGGTCTGATCATAAGCCTCGAAGAATTCATCACGGCTATTTACCTTGAAGACATGCTTCCAGCCGCCGCCACTGAAGGGCTTCAGGAAGGCGGGGAATCCGATGTAGTCGAACACTTCGTCCCAATTAAGAGGGAATGCCAGGTTGCGCATCGACTGCACGCTGGTTCCGGGCGGATGCATTTTGTGGGGTAGGACCACAGTCTTCGGTACCGCCACACCGATTTTGCTCGCCAGCGAGTAGTTGAAGAATTTGTCGTCGGCCGACCACCAGAAAGGATTGTTGATAACAAACGTTCCCGTCAGGACTGCGTTTTTCAGATAGGCGCGATAGAAATCGATATCGTGTGAAATCCGATCGACGATTACCTTGTAACCACTCGGCTCGGCCATCTTCACGGCCCCGATGCGGATGTGCTCGGCCGTCACGTCCGGGAGCTTCTTGTTATTGATTCGCTCCACCAGGGCGGATGGGAACGTATTCTCCATCCCATAGATCACCCCGATTTTCTTCATCCGCTCTCCTTCTTGAACGGCCAGGTGCGCCGTTGCGCCGCTAGAAATTTCCCCGCGCAGGGTTAGAAGAATTTTACCGCCATCCTCTGCCATAACGGCCAGTCGTGGCGTTCTCCTCCGGTCCAGACATCCAGCCAGTGTGGTATTCCCTTGCTGCCGAGAAGGTGAGCCATGTTGAAGTTGTCTCCGAGGCAGATATCCCAATCACCGGCAGCCAGCACAATTTTCATCTGGCGGTAGCGATCCAGAAACCACGGATCATTGATGTTCGGAATGTAATCCACCGGGTTATTGAAGTAGAAGTCCTGGTCGTAGTAGCCATTCATAAAGGAGCGCATGTCGAAGGAGCCGCTCATTGCGATACAGGCCCAGACGACGTCTGGATGGCGAAGTGCAAAGTTGAACGCATGGTATGCGCCCAAGCTGCAGCCCGTCGTCGTAATCTGCTGCGCCCCATTCACGCCTTTAATGAGCGGAATGACTTCATAAAGAATGTAGTTCTCGAAAGCTATGTGCCGCATCACGCGATCATGAGGATGGATGCTGCGGTTGTACCAGCTTTCGCCATCGATGCTGTCGACACAAAACAGCTGCAGTTGTCCGGCATCGATTTTCCCCGAGACCGCGTGAACCATGCCCGTGTTTTCGTATTCGAAAAACTTTCCGCGGGAGGACGGGAAGACAAGCACGGGAGTTCCGGCGTGCCCATGGACGAGCATTTCCATGTTGTGACCCAGCCGGGTGCTGTACCAGTTGTGGTAATCGCGGCGCATAGGAGTTCAGTTCCGGCGCTCAATTGCAGCCCGGCTCAGTGCATCAATCCATACTATTGCACCGGCCTCGGCGCTCATGGCCGCAGCCGCAGGCGAGTTTGCAACTTTGAGCGGCCTCCCGAACATCTAAGCCATTGGAAGTTCAAGGGAAGCCAAGTACGAAACGCGTGTAATCTGCGATGCGATTCGTAACGCCGCTTCCGGATATGTGCTTTCGTCAGGAATGTCGCCGTTTGTCTCAAATTCACTTGAAAACTTTATTTTCACTGCTTATTGCGCTTACGTTATCTCTGTCTTCGGTTGCATTCTGCGAAAACGGGATTAACGGGTATAGCGCTTCGCCAGAGTTCGCGGCCAGCATTCTTGATAAATACGTCGCCGCTGCTCGAAACCCGGACGCCCGGACTTCCAGCGGATCCGTGCAAATGGATATCAGTGCCTCGCTTCCGAGACTTCAAAAGCGAGGCCATATGCGGGTGCTCAAACAGATATCCAGAGTAGGCCACAGCACATATCGCGTTCTCTCATTCCAGGGTGACGATACGGTTAAGCGCGAGGTGATCGCCCGTTACCTGCAAATGGACCAAGGCGTCCGCCAGGAGGACCAGATGGCTATTGTTCCCGCGAATTACAAGTTCAGATTCAAAGGACAACGCGACGCGAACATGGGTCCGAGTGTTTATGTGTTTGAGGTTACGCCCAGGAAGAAGCGTGTTGGCTTATTCAAAGGCGAACTTTGGCTCGATGCAGAGACGTGCCTGCCCATCCTCGAAAAAGGGCGACTCGTGAAGAGCCCGAGCCTCGTCATGAAGAGAGTGAATTTCGAGCGTGGCTACAATATCGAGCAGGGCATGTCCGTACCCGAATATCTAACCAGCACGATAGAAGCCCGTATTGTTGGCAGGGTCGAACTCAGCGTAGAATACTCAAATTTTGCACCTGGCTCTGATGAAGACACGGGAAAGAGCGCGCCGGCAACTGTAGCCGAAGCCTCTGAGTAAGGGCCCGCATCCACTGAGTGCATCTGCCCGCTTCACAATCCCGCTGGATTCCGCCCGGCCCCACGCGCTTGAGTGCGGTGAGTGTAACAAAGTAACCTAGAAGTTAAAGCCCAAGGGAGTCCATGAGAACGCTTTTTTTAAATCCCCCTTCTTTTGAGGGGTTTGACGGCGGAGCCGGTTCGCGCTGGCCGGCCGCTCGCGAGATCGAATCTTATTGGTACCCGGTCTGGATTTGCTATCCTGCCGGGCTCATCCCTGATAGCAAAGTCGTAGACGCGCCGCCGCACAAGATTTCCATCGAGCAAACGGTGGCGATGGCGTCCGATTTTGAACTGCTCGTGCTCTTCACATCAACGCCCGGTTTCAATGTTGACGTGAAAATCGCCGAGATGATGAAGGACGTAAACCCAAAACTGAAGGTGGCGTTTGTGGGTCCGCCGGTCACGATTGAGCCGGAAAAAAGCCTGCGCGCATCATCAGCGATCGATTTCGTGGTGAAACGCGAGTTCGATTATTCGATCCGTGACTTCGCTATGGGGAAACCGCTTGAAGAGGTGCCGAGCGTTGTGTTCCGCAAGAACGGCGGCTTCCAGCACAATCCGGAAGCGCCTGTGATTGAGGATCTGGACGCTCTGCCGTGGGTGACGAAAGTCTATAAGCGAGATCTGGATTTTCGCCGCTACAACGTGCCGTTTCTGCTGAATCCGTATATTGCTTTCTACACGACGCGCGGATGCCCGGCGCAATGCACGTTCTGTCTCTGGCCGCAGACCCATTCCGGGCATCGCTGGCGCCTTCGTTCATCGGACGACATAGTAAACGAATGCCGTTGGGCGCTAGAGAATTTTTCCGGTCTCAAAGAAATCTTTTTCGACGACGATACGTTCAATTATCAGAAAGCCCGTACCATTGAGCTTTGCGCGAAGCTCAAAAAGCTGAACTTCACCTGGAGCTGTACGTCGCGCGTCACTACCGACTATGACACGTTGAAGGCGATGAAGGATGCCGGTTGCCGCCTGCTCATTGTCGGCTACGAATCAGGCGATCAGCAGATCCTCAAGAACATCAAGAAAGGCGCCACGATCGACATGGCGCGCCGTTTCACCGCCAACTGCAAGAAGCTAGGTTTGACGATTCACGGCGACTTCATCGTCGGCCTTCCCGGCGAGACACGCGAAACCATTCGCAAGAGCATTGATTTTGCCAAGGAACTTGACGTCGAAACGATACAGGTCTCCATCGGACATCCGTTCCCGGGTACGGAATTCTATGACCATGTCAAAAAGAACGGTCTGATCACCATAGATGAGATCATGACCGACGAGGCCGGGCACCAGCTTCCGAACTATCAGTATCCGGGGCTGGACCGGGCCGAGCTCGTCGACTGGGTTGAGCGTTTCTATGGCGAGTTTTATTTCCGTCCGAAGGTCGCTCTTCGCCTGATCGGTAAGGCAATGTTTGATAACAGCGAGCGCCGGCGGCTCTATAAAGAGGCGCGCGAGTATCTTTCCCTCCGCTCGAAACGCAAGCAGTTCGTAAGGGAACAAAAAGATCAGAAGAGCCAGCAGCCGGCCGTGCTGAGTTCGGGAGACTAATTGCCGGTTCACGCGGACCTCGCCGCCGGCCTGGTCGGCGAGCCTGGCTCGCCGTTGTGCGAACGGGCCGCAAGGCTGAAAACGTTGGTTTTGGTGTTGGTGGTCGTGTCGCTGAATTCGTTCGGCGACCTGGCGCTCGCCTGGGGCATGCGGCACAGCTCAACGGTCCGAACGAACCCGCTCGAGTATTTGGCTGCCATGGCGAATCCTTTTGTCGAACTCGGGATCGTGCTGCTCGTTTTGTGGATGCTGACTCGCATGGCGCTTTTAAGCTGGGCAGATCTGAGTTTCGTTTTGCCTGTTACTGGGACGGCGTACGTCATGGCTGCGGTTCTCGGCAAGATGTTCCTGCACGAAACCATCAGCGCTGTTCACTGGTCAGGCATTTTTCTGATCTTTGCCGGAACCGCCTTGGTGGGAAGCACGAAATTTAAGACGCAGGAGTCCTGCTAATGAAGTGGGTATTGCTGGCCATCATCGTTGTCGCGACTGTGCTGGCCGATGTGCTGCAGAGTCATGAAATGAAACTCAGCGGAGAGCAGAGCGTGGATGCACGGGGTCTTGGCCGCCTTCTTCGCATGCTGGTGAGCCGCCGCTATCTCATTCTTGCCGTGATCTGCATGGCATTCTCTTTCTTCGCGTTTATGGCGCTCGTGCAGATTGCGCCTTTGAGCTTCGCTGTGCCGGCGTCAGCCGCAACTTTTGTGCTCGAAACGTTGCTGGCGAAACTGGTGTTGAAAGAAGCGGTAGGGAAACGGCGGGCTTTCGGCGCGCTGCTCGTTCTTGGCGGCGTTCTGCTGCTTGCCCACTGATCCGGCGCAGCGTGCGCTTGTTTTGGCTCATTTTTGCACCGGCGATTGCCTATCAGTTGCTGGCGATTGTTGCCGGTCTGCGGCACCTTACGCGTTGGGCGACCTACCGGCCCTCCAATTTCCGTCCCGGCGTTTCCGTTCTCAAGCCGGTCCGCGGCATGGATCCTAACATCCGCGAAGCGTTCGCGTCGCAGATCGCGCAGCAATATCCTGAATTTGAAATCCTGTTCGGTGTTCGTGACGAGAGTGATCCGGCAGCGGCTGAAATTCACCGCCTGCGTGCCGCGCATCCAGAAGCACCTGTTCGTCTGATCACCGGAGCCGACGCCGCCGCTAACGGCAAAGTGGGAGTGCTGATGCGGCTGAGCGAACATGCGCGCTATCCGGTATGGGTCGTGAACGACAGCGATATCAAAGTGACGCCGGAGTACTTGACGCAGGTTGTTTCTCCGCTCGAGCACTCCTCGATCGGCGTGGTCACGTGCCCGTATCGCGCGATGGCGCATACCGCTCCGGCGGCATGGGAGTCGCTTGGAATTGCCACAGATTTTATCCCGAGTGCGCTGGTGGCACAGTTGCTGGGTGTTCGCGAATTCGGCTTCGGCTCGACACTCGCGTTCCGTGCCGCGGACCTCGTACGGGCCGGCGGCTTCCGCTCGGTGGCCGCGTACATTGCCGATGACTATCAGCTCGCGAAGCGGCTCACGAGCCTGGGCAAGCGAGCCCTGCTTTCAACATATACGGTCGAAACCTCACTTGGGCAGGACTCCTGGTCCGGGGTATGGATGCACCAACTTCGCTGGGCACGTACGATTCGGGCCTCGAAGCCTGGCGGCCACGCGGGTCTGCCGATTGCTCATGCCGGTGTCTGGCTGCTTCTTGCTCTCACTATGGGGGCGTGGGTTCCGGCGGCGGTTCTTGCCGCCACGCGCATGCTAGCGGCCTTTATTGCGTCCGCATTCGTAACGCGGAGCCGAATGGCCGCATTTTGCTGGTTGGCGCCAGCATGGGATCTGTACTCGTTTGCGGTTTGGGCTGCATCCTATGCTGGCTGGGAGGTCCGGTGGCGCGACAGCATCATGGTCCTCGACGCACAGGGTCGCATTCAGTCCTGCTCCCAAATCGAGCAGCAGAATGGCTGATGCTGCGAGTTCGCGTGGTAGGCTAATGTCTTCCATTGGCCGGAGCCCGCCTCACGCGTTACTGCTCCGCACCTACAATCCATAGGAGATCAAAGTACCGAATGTTTGTGAAAGTCCGGAGCATGATGCTCCTCGCCGCTATCGCAGCCGTGTCTGGGACGCTTTATGCGCAGGCGCCGATAACGCCCGCCAAGGTGGCCATCATCAACGCCCAGAAGGCCGTCGCTGATACCAAGGAGATCCAAAAAGCGCAAGCCACTTTGCAGGCCAAGTATAATCCCCGGCAGCAGCAGATTCAGTCGCTCCAGAATGAGCTCAACAGCATTCAACAGCAGTTGGGAGGCCAGAATCTGACCCCGGACAGGGAAGCGCAGCTTCGTCAAACCGGCACTGAAAAACAGAAGCAACTACAGAGACTCACCGAAGATCTACAAAGTGACGTGAACAACGAGCGCCAGGATATCCTGGGCCGGGCAGGCCGTCAAATGGCGGACGTTGTGAAGAAGATCGCCGAGCAGCGCGGACTTGATGTCGTCATCGATATCACCAATACAATCTACTACCGGCCGGCACTGGACATTACAGCCGAGGCGACAGTGGAATACGACAAGGCTTACCCGGCGAAGTAACCGTCCGGCGGTTCTGAGGACAGCCATTGCCCGAGGGCGGGTCATCGGAAGGAGCTACCATGGGCACCTATCTGCAGCAGTATGGGGCGGGCGAAGAGCGCCGCAACCGCGTTATCCGGAACATCATTCTGTCGATCGTAGCGGTGCTCATTCTGTGGTGGGTGCTCTACCTGATTTTTCACAATTACCCCGCGAAGCAAACCGTGAAACAGTTTCTGGCTCAGGTCAATGCACATCACTACCCACAGGCCTACGAACAATGGGGCTGCACAGAAGCAAAGCCCTGCCCGAATTATGATTTTCACCGATTCATGGATGACTGGGGCGTAAAGACCACGTCCGATTGGAAGATCGTAAACGTGGACGGCTGCAAGAGCTTTGTCACGATCAACGTACAGGCCGGGGGGACGCAATTGCAGTCTCTTGGCGTGGAGCGCGGGAGCAAGACGCTGATGTTCGCTCCCGCGCCCGAGTGTCAGGAGCCGCAATGGCACTGGAAGCAGTTTTTCCAGCGCCTGTTCGGTGGCGGCAAGAGCTGAGCGCGGCGCGCTGCTCGAACGCGATCATTCTTCAAAGCCCGGTTCGGGCGCGGGCAACACATCTCCGTCGCGGGCGACCCATGTGTACACGGTCGGCAGCACGAAGATGCTCATGATCAGCGTTGCGCTTAATCCGCCGACAATGACGATTGCGAAGGGCCGCTGTGAATCGGAGCCGATGCCGCGCGAGATAGCCGCGGGCAATAAGCCGAGGGTCGCGACCAGCATCGTCATCATGATCGGCCTCAGCCGAAGCACCGCGCCCTCTACCGCGGAGTCTTCAATTGAGTGGCCGCGCGCTCTTAGCTGGTTGATGTATTCGATCATGATGACGCCCGTTTGAACCGACACGCCGAACAAAGCGAGCATCCCGATTCCGGACGACACGCTGAAATGCGTATGAGTGAGATAGAGCGCGAAGAGCCCCCCGATGGGCGCCAACAGCACCGTGATCATCACAATTCCTGCCCACTTGAACGACTTAAACATCGAGTAGAGAAGTACAAAGATCAACAGGATTGTGACGGGCACGATCAATTCGAGCCGTTTGTTGGCACGCTGTTCGCTCGCGTATTCGCCGGCCCAGTTAATGCTGTAGCCCTGAGGGAGTGTTACTTTCTGATCGACATCACGGATTGCTTCTTCGACTGTGCTGCCCAAATCGCGGCCGCGGACGCTGTATTTTATGGCGACATAGCGCGAGTTCGCCTCGCGATAGATTTCTGAAGCGCCATCCAGGACTTTTACGTCGCACAGCTGGGCAAGCGACACGCGCTCATTCGTTGGCGCGAGCAAGCGTATGTTTTCGATCGCGTACTGCGATTCGCGATACGGCCGCTCATAGCGTGCCACGAGGTCATAGACTCGCTCGCCCCGGAGCACTTCGCTGACCGTCTTCCCGCCGACCGCGGTTTGAATGGCATCCTGAACGTCTGCCACGTTGATCTGATAGCGGGCACATTTCTCGCGGTTCACGATAAAGTTCAAGTTCGGCTGGCCTAAGACGCGGAACAGCCCGAGGTCCTCGACGCCTGGTATCTTGCTCATCACGCGTACGATCTCCTCGCCCTTCTGCTCGAGAACGTGAAGATCTGTCCCGTAGACCTTAACGGCAAGCTCGCCTTTTACGCCGCTGACCGCTTCTTCGACGTTATCCGAGATGGGCTGCGAGAAATTCCAGATCACGCCGGGAAACTTCTCCACTTCGCGATCCATCGCGCCGATCAGTTCCTCTTTGTCCTCATGAAAAACGGAGCGCCATTGATCCTTCGGCTTCAGGTCGACAAAGTATTCGGTATTGAAGAAACCGGTCGTATCGGTGCCGTCGTCCGGCCGACCGACTTGGGATACCACCTGTGTGACTTCAGGAAACGAAGCAAACACGAGCCGCGCCCGGCGCATAAGGTCGGCTCCCTCAGTAGGCCCCGTGCTTGGGGCCAGGGTGCCGCGCGCCCAGATTGCTCCTTCATCCAAATGCGGAAGGAACTCGGAGCCGATGTAATCGCCGATGAAAAGCCACATGGCAGCGACGAACAGAATCGCCACAGGCGTTACAACGAGCCACTTGACGCGGAGCGCGGCATGCAGGGCCCGCCGGTAAGTCCGGATCAGAAATTCAAGCACCGGGTTGTGCCACTCTCTGGCATTTGTGCGGAAAAGCAGGCTGGACAATACCGGAGCAATCAGAATAGAAAATAGCAGCGCGCCCAAGAGCGCAAACGCTACCGTCAGCGCCATCGGGCGGAACAGACGCCCTTCCACCGACTGCAGCGTGAAGATAGGCAAGTACGCCGTAATGATGATGGCTATCGCGTAGAACACCGGCCGCTGCACTTCATGCGCCGCTTCGCGGATCATCATCATCGGTGTCTTCTCGGCCGCCTGGTGGCGGCCCATGTGGCGAACGATGTTCTCCACCATGACCACCGCGCCATCAACGACCATTCCGAAATCGAGAGCTCCCAGCGACAAGAGGTTCGCGGGAACATGATTCAGGTCCAGGCAGATGGACGCAAAGAGCAGCGAGAACGGGATGGTCAGGGCTACGATCAGAGCGCCCCTCACATTCCCAAGGAACAGGAACAGAACAATGGCTACCAGAATGATGCCTTCGGTCAGGTTGTGCAGTACCGTATGCGTGGTGTAGTGGACCAGATCGCTCCGATCCAGAAACGGGACCACCTGAACGCCGCGCGGCAGCAGACGTGTGTTCAGTTCCTTGACTTTGTCATGAATACCCACCAGCGTCGGTTCGGACTCCGCTCCTTTGCGTAGCAGGACGATGCCCTCCACCACATCGGGCGAGTCAAGAATTGTGCCGTTTCTGAGATGAATCGCTTTGCCGATCTGACCGAGACGAATCTTTGGACCCTGCTCGACCACGGCGATGTTTTTCATCCGAATGGGGGTGCCGTTCTGAGAAGTGAGCACGGTGTTCGCGATGTCCTGCGTGTGGTCGATCAGCCCGACTTCGCGCACATTGATCTGCTGCGTGCCTTCCTGAATGAAACTGCCGCCCCCGTTCATGTTGTTGTTCGTGAGCTGCTGTTCCACCTGGCTGATGCTCAAGCCATACTCAATCAACTTTTGCGGGTCGACGCGGACCTGGTACTCGCGCGTGGGCCCACCGAAGCTGGATACGTCGACGACATTCGCCACCGACTTGAGCTGCTTTTCCAGCACCCAGTCCTCGATGGATTTCTGCTCCATGAGGTCGTACTCGGGATTGGTGCTCTTCAGCGTGTACCAGTAGATTTGGCCGACCGGACTCCAATCGGTACCCATCTGCGGTGATAGCCCCGCGGGGAGCGTCGCCTGTGAGAGCCTTTCAAGTACCTTCTCGCGATTCCAATCGTTGACGGAATCGTCGTCGAAGATCATCATCACGCTCGAAAGCCCGAATAAAGACGTCGAACGCAGGCTCTGCAAATGCGGAATGCCATTCATCACGGTCTCAATCGGAATCGTTACCTGCTGCTCGACCTCCTCCGCTGCCTGGCCAGGCCACTGCGTGATCACCTGTACGTAGTTATTGGCGACGTCCGGATATGCCTCGATCGGCAGATTATGGAACGCTATGCCGCCCCAGACCAGGAGAATAACCGCCATGCCGATTATCAGTAAGCGATTGCTGAGGGCAAAATTGACCAGTGCTCGAATCATTGCCTTGGTTCCGGTTATTGCTGAGATTCGGCCGACAACGCCAGCGAATCGTTCACGACTTCTGTACCGGGCGTGATACCGGAGAGGATGATCTGCTCACCGTCGACGATTTTTCCGACGGCTACCTCCGAGCGGCGAAATTCTCCGTTACCCGAAGGCACGAAGACCCAGTTTCGATCGTGCAGATGTAGGACCGCCTGTGCCGGAACAGCCGCATACGTGCGATGGTGTTGCCCGTACAGGGTCGCTGTCACGAACATGCCGGACCGCATCATGCCCGGATTAGCCAGAACAATACGCACCGGCGCCGTTCGAGTATTAGGGTCGAGCACCTTGCCTATATTGACGATCCGGCCAGTGAAGCTGCGGTTGTCGTATGCGTTCAGCCGGATTTGAGCCGGGTCGCCCAGGCGCACTTCCGGCAGATCGTTTTCGTAGATGTTGCAGATCACCCACACTGTGGAAAGGTTCGCGATAGTGAACAGGTTCGTCTGATTGTCGGGTGTGCGAATGATGGCGGAGCTGACAACATTCTGTTCAACGATGGTTCCCGAGGCAGGCGCATAGATACTGACGACCGGATCAGGATGAGCCGGGTCGGCGCCGAGGTTGCGCAGCATTTCGAGTCCCGCCTTCACCGCAACGGCGGCCTTGTTCTCCGTGTTTTGAGCCACTTGCAGGTCGTTCAAGGAAATCGCGCCATGGTCGTACAGGGTTTCTGCCCGCTCAAGTTGCTTGTGCGCGAGTTCTTCATCGGCAACCGCCTGCTGATATGTCTGGAAGGCGTTCGCGATGTCATTGCTCATGACTTTCAGCAGCAGTTGACCCTTGGTGACATCGTCGCCCAGCTTCACATAAATGCCGACTACGCGGCCCGCCGCGAGCGAGATTACGGGAATCGATTTCTCCACGTCCGGACTGATAACGCCGGTGGCCTGCAGCTCCGGAACTTCATCCCGAGAGCCGGCCTTGACGAGACGGAAGCGCTCGGGGCGATCCACTTTAACTAAGTTAAGGTCCGGCTCGGTGACCACCTGGGCCGACGGCGGCGCCGCGTTTTGCGCGTTCACTGCTTCGCGAGAGCCGCATGAGCAGAGAACGAAAAGAGCGGGAGCGGTTGCGGCGCACGCGATCAAAACCCGGAGTTTCATTGAATCACCTCGCGTCCTACCGAGTAATTCACCTGATTCACGGCCGCCAGATAAGAGCCCACCAGATTCACGTAATTGAGTTCTGTGTCGCGATACTCCTTCTGCGCATCGAGATAATCAAGGAGCGAGGCAGCTCCATGGGCGTAGGAGAACGAGATCGTATCGCGGATCTGGCGTGCCTCTTCCAGGTATTTGGATTTGTAGGGCTTTAGCAGCTCTACGGTGCTTTCGAGCGTGGCGAACGCGGAATCTACATCGTGCAGCACTGAAATATCCGCCGCGTTCCGCAGCTTGCGGTTGCGGTCGATATCAATCAGCGTGTGCAGCTTGTCGCCCTGATTCCTGTCGAAGACTCGCAAGGGGAAGGTCACGGAAAACCCGATATAGGTGTTCAGTGGGGCCGGCTGATGCGAACCGTCCATGCCGAAGGTCGGATCCGTGGAACCATTCGCAACTGACAATTGGTGATCCGTGCGGGACTTTTCAAGCGATTGTTCCGCTTCCTTCAAATCCGGCCGGGCGCTCAGCGCGATCTTCTCGAGATCCGGAAGGGCAATAGTAGTATCGGTGTAGTCGAACTCGCCTTTCACATCGAAACTGTCAGTGGGCGTTTTGTCGGCAAGCAGCGCCTGCAGATCGATCTTGGCGGTTCGCAGATTCACCTGTGCGGTTTGAAAGTCAGATTCGTACTGTACACGCTGGATATCGATGCGTTGGTAGTCCACGCGCGCCATGTCACCTACTCTCAGCCGCTCTTTGTTGATCGCGATCTCCTTATCGATGTACTCGAGGTTCTCTTTTGTCACTCCCACCACGGCCTTGGCGAGCAGTACGCGGTTGAAGGCATCCCGCAGATTGAAAATCAGGTTACGTTCCAGATCTGACTGGGCGGACACGGCAATTTCGGTCGCCTGCCGCGCGCTCGCGAGCCGCAGTTCGCGTTTATGACGCCGTTCATGCAGATAGTCGACGTTGCCGTAAATATAGGATTGCCAAAAAGGCCGGTACGGATTTGAGCTGAACAGGGTTATCTGATCCCAACCCAGCGTGATGTTGGGGTTCGGACGCAAGTAAGCAGTAATCTCATCTGCTTTGGATTCGTCTATAGTCTCCTTGCCTGCCAGCAGATTGGGGTTGTTCGCTCGAAATACGTCTTCGGCCTCCTGCCATGTCAAAACCCGCGCCGGAAGGTTCGATTGAGCCAGACAACCGGCGGCGAACAGGAGACCTGTGCAAAGACGCCATGATAGGCGCTGCATCTGTCCTCCTCGCTGAAAATGAGTGTCCTGACGGCTAAGCCAGCGAAACCGCCGGTGGCGGGCGGCCACTTGCTGTTGGTTCTTTGCGTCCGTGGCAGTACGTTGCGGGCGCGACTACCAGGGCCACAAAGAAAAGCACGAGCGTGATCTCTTGTATGCGACACACCAGCGGGGTGTCCATGGTTTCATAAAGCCGGATCAGGTTGTGATCTTGGTTCTGCTTGCCAGAGTGGCTTTGATGCTGCTGGTCATTCAGTGTCTGGATCCTGAGGACATCGTCGGTAGCCGAGACGTATGGGAAAAGCGCGGCCAGCACGAGCGCGAGCCGGATGACGTCCAATGAAATTTGTCCTACAGAACGGTCCTGGGCGGTTCGATAGCACGCACGTAAGGTGCCGACAAGGGCCAGCGCCCCCAGCAGTAGCCAAAGCGCGTTTAGCGCCGTGTCGAACGCCATTGGTCCTAACCTACCATGGCAATTTCTTCGTTGAATAAAGAGAAAATAAGGGCCCGTGGTGCATCAGTAACATCAAACCGGCGATCGCCGGGTTGTGTTCGCGATGCTTTGGATCGCGAATTGCTGTGTCGTGCGGTCTGGGTCATCTATGAGTTTGTTTCGACATTTCACGGTGTGGTTCATAGTTGTCCTATCGCTAGCGTCCACGCCGTTATATGGTGAGAGTTCGTCCGGCGTCGCGGGGCGCGGCTCGGATACCGCCCGGTACTACTGGCGTGACCTGAACATCGGCGGTACGGCCGAGATCTGTACACTTTTTTGGCGAAAGAGCCAAAACGAAGGCGGCATCTCTGCGACGCGTGCGCGTCCCGCGGATATTCCCGTCATCGCGGTACTCCGCGATACCCTTGGCGACGCTAATCCGGAGAACGACCGCTTAACGTACGTTTGGCTGCTGACTTATGAACGCCCATCGGTCGATCAGCGCTTACTATCAGCTATCCCGTTTTTCTACTGGCATCCGGATGAGGGCCCGAGCAGCGATCATCAGCGCGACACACGCCCGCTATTGAATCTCGCTGAACCGGAACATGCCACAGTCGCGGAGTTTCGCCGCGATCTGATGCAGTGGGCGGCCCTGGATCCGAGCACCGTTCCGATTCGAGCAGTTTCGCGTACCTTCCGAACAAATGAAGTCGACGAAGAACGCTTGCATCTGGAAGAATCGGTCAGCTATCTTCGGCAGTCGCCCGCTTCGACCGGCGAGGAAGGACTCACCCGCAAGCAAATCGAAACGGTTGTCGCGCGGCTCGAGCTGCGCAAAAAGCTGCTGGGTGGGCTCGTCAGCGAGAGGCAGGCGGCTCGCCTCGGCCGGCATACGAGTTTTCAGCAGGAGGAGACGCGTATACGCAATTGGGAGCAGCTCCGGCAGTGTGCGGACAAAACGGGCCTGGTGTTTCAGCCATTGAACGTTGGCGCGACCTCAGGCGAATACGCCATGCTCAGCTTCCCGCTCGGCGAACCGGCACTGAAATCCGGCACGTCTCTGAAACCCGTATGGAAGCTTCTGGATATACGAGATCCTTGGCGCAATTCGCGTGTGCAGGCCACGTACCAAAGGGCTTGTACGTCCGCACGTAATCTCTGCGGAGGCGAGTCGCGACTCGTTCCGCTCGCTGTTTACAGTCTCAATTACTCGCGAGCCCCATTACTGCTTGTTGATTTCTCAAATACGGAACACCTTCGCCTCCGCGAAATGACTCAGCGCTCTATCAATGAAGTGACGGCAGGCGTTCTCGGGATTTCCCATTTCACCAATTGGTACTACTTTGTTGCGGCGGACATTTACAATTTCTATGCCGGCCGCCATGGAGCGGCAATGAATCAATCGGCGAGGCGCGATTGCTACTCGCAGTTCCGTGTCGAGCTATCGATCGATACGCACCTTGATCCGGAATTGCGGGCAGAGCTGCGGCAGCGTATGGAAGCGTTGGCGATCAATCCACTCGAGTCCAATCCGAGCCGGGAAATCGCCTCGGCTCAGAAGCGATACGCCCAGCTTCAGGAGGAGGCGCGGCCGAACGGCCCCTTGGAGGCCCGCATTGAAAATGACCGCCGGCACGAGCTGGTGCTGGATACTGAAACGGGGAAGCATATCGCGTTTGATCAGATGATTCACGAGCTTACGTTCGGGGCATACACGCACCGCGCAAAGCCCGCTCCTCAGGATCTCGAGGCTCTCGACCGGTACCGCCGGATACAGTATCAGTTGGCTTTTCTCGACTCGCTTGTGAATTCCGGTACGCCGCCTGAGGTGTCCTATGAAAGCGCACGGATACGGAACTCGGTCGCGGAAGTCAGCGCGCTGATCTCGGATGTTCCTTCACCGGTGATGCGGGCCCGTGCAACCGCCACTTTCGAGAGGCTCCGCGAACTGTCGCTCGACACGGATCTGCGGGCTGACTGTTCGCAGGCCATGGCCTCCATCCGGCAGCCGTATCCCGATACCGCTGCAAGTGGCGGTGGAGACGCTCTGGGCATGTCATTCGAGATGTCCAAGTCGAAGATGTTGCATACCCAGTGAGCAGGCGAGTCGTTTTGTGCGTACTGAGCTTCTGGTTCAGCACTGCCGCTGTCGCGTTTCCTCAAGCCCTGACCGCCAAGCGGCTGGTTATTCTCGAAATCGATGGCTTGAACGCAGACCTGCTGTATCGCAGCATGGGACAGGTCGATCCCGCGACCGGAAAACCTGAGCTGCCGTGGTTTGAATACATATTCGGTGAACACGGCACGGTGTTCGACAACTTCTACACGCGCGGCATCAGCCTGTCGGCACCGTCCTGGTCGATGCTCGATACAGGCCGGCACGGCATCATTCGCGGCAATGTGGAGTATGACCGATTCACCGGAGAAATTTACGATTATCTGAATTTTTTTCCCCTATATCTTGGTTATGCACGCAACCGGACCATCGACATGCCCGGGGTCGAAGTGCTCACGCGGGCCGGCATTCCGCTGTTGATCGATTGCTTCGGGTTCGGTCACTCGTATCAAAGCTTTCAGCTCTTTCAACAAGGGGTTCGCTGGATGACCCTCGAACAGGCATTAAAGCGAAGATTTTCCGGAAAATCGCTGTGGCTTGATGTCAACAGCGGCGGCGCTCCTACGCTCAGCGCATCACTGCTCGAACAGCAGGAAGCCGAATTGGAGCTGAATCTGGCGAATCCGGGGATTATTTACCTCGATTACTTCACGAGCGAAGTGGATCATGAAGGGCACCAGACAAACGATCCCACGGCGCTCCTCGAGACTCTGAAAGGCATAGATGCGGTAGCGGGCAAAATTTGGAGTGCGATTCGAAAGAGTCCGCTCGCAGCGCAGACGTTGTTTGCCGTCGTCTCAGATCACGGCTTGAACAATGTACCAGGAATTGTAAGCGAGACTTTCAGCCTTCCCGACCTCTTCAATAGCGCGGCCGGTGGAGGTCATCACGTCGTTACCGACCGCGTACAGATGAGCGATTACAAGATCCGGGGACTCGACCCACTCGTCCATCGCAGCATCACTCCCAGCACCGCTTCGTATTACCTCAAGGGCCAGGCCGACCGGTATCCGACCGCATGGATTGATATGGATGGGAATGAGCGTGCGTCCGTTGGTCTGCGTAATAGCGATCTGAATGAGATACAAATCCTTCTCGAGCGCCTGCAAGGGTCAAGCCTGGACCCGAAGTTACGATCCGCTGCGGCAGCCACGCTGTGTGCCGTTATTGAGCGTCACCGCGACGGATGGCGGCAGACAGTGGAGCAAGTACATGAGGAAATGCAGGCGCTGAGAGGCCGAATCGAGGAACGGAAAAAGATAATAGCGGACCTTCCCAAGAAGTGGAACCACGATGATTATGCGGCTGGCGCGGACAAGGCCGCCAGACGGCTCTCGGAGGAACTCGAACATTGGGAGCACGAAGAAGCGGCCTACACTGCCTACGCGGCTACCCTTCAAGGGCTTTTGAACTTACAGGTCAGCGCAACGAAACCTCCGGGCGTTGCCATCCCTAGATTGGTGCCCGAATTGTCGCTCGGCGAAAGGAACAGCCTGCGAGAGCTCCGGAATTACGTGGTCGGTTTGTCGGACGCGGGCCTCGCGGCAGGTGCGGACGGCAGCCTCGACGAGGAGCGCTCTTTCCGCACCGTTGACTATCTGGAGATGCTCGCGCATCAGACGGCCCGGAACAATCCGCAGCCTGAGCTGTCAAATAACCCCATCGATTTCGTCGCGCTGGCTTTGCCGCCCGGCGCCTACACAGCGCCCTCGGCGAAAGAAGAACGCGCGTACCTCCTCGATGCGGGCGCCTCGAACGAGATCATGATCGTTACGGATGCCGGCGGCCGCCTCCTGGTTCTCCCAGTGAAACAGACGCGGCAGGATGAATCCGGCAACGTGCGTTGGATGCCGCAGGCGTGGAGAGCGGGCCTGCCGTTACACCTTTTTGAAGATTCCGATCTTCAGATTCCGGCACATGAAGACCGCGGCCAATGGCTAAGCTGCTGGCATACCGAGCGTGAGTGGTTCGAAGCCATCCATGAGACACGGTACTCCAATGGAGTAATCGGCATCGTAGAGGACTTCTCGCCTGTCGGCGCCAATGTACCAGGACCGGCCGGCATCAGTCCGGTGCTTCTACGTTTTGAGCGTCGCCGGCGCGAGCTGGTGCAGCCCGACATCGAGGTGTTCGCGGCAGATCACTGGAACTTCAACGTCCGGTTTCCGAATCCCGGCGGCAATCACGGCGGCTTGTTGCGTATCTCCACGCACTCCGTCTGGATGCTTGCCGGCGCCGGCCTGCCTGTTGAGCACGTGGCTGAGCCGTACGACAGTCTTAACTTCGCCAACACGCTCCTCGCTTTGATGGGACGAACAGCTCCAATGCCCGACAGGGTAGTTGCTCTGCCATAGACAAGGGCGACAGCGTTACAACTTGCCAGTACCAAATCGGCGCGCGCGAGAATTACCTTGCAATGAACGCCGGTTTCGAATAGTATCCATGGAAAGTGGGTAACGCAAACGGTTGCGTAACGCAGCCGTGGAGTGGGAAGCTATGCGGGGTTCATGTCCTCACCTGGATAAAGGTTTGGAAACTGGCGGCCGGATTTCCCGGCGCGATTTTCTAGACGGTGCTTTGCTCGCCTCAGGCGGCCTGTTGCTCAGCGCGTCTGCGCCGGCTCAGAGCATGTTGCAAGAAAGTGAATGGACCGGCTACACCGGCGAGGGCGATTACCGTCTCTCGGCGGGCAATATGGAGTCCGTTGTTCAGTCCGCACACAGTGTTCGCGACGGCAAGTACGACTCGCCGCCGTCCGCTGTAATCGATACGGGCGAGTTCGTCGATTGCGTCATTGTCGGCGGGGGATTTGCGGGCCTCTCGGCCGCGCTCTTTTTCTCTCAAAAAGCGGGATCCGGGGCGACGTGCATCGTGCTGGACAACGCCGCGGTTTTCGGCGGCGTCGCCAAACGAAATGAGTTCGAGGTAGACGGTCATCGCCTGTATGCGCCTCAGGCGTCAGTTCATTTCCAACCGCCCTACCCGCACAGTTTTTTGAAGAGTGTTTACGACTCTTTCGGCATGGATTTCAATGCCTTCAAGGAGTATCAGACCTGGCAGGGTCCGTCGCCGTCGATCGATCTCACTCGCAGTCCATACCGGGTGCTCGAAATGGACCGCAAGACGTACGGCTTCTACTTCGGTGCGAAGTTCGGGAAGAGCCCTGGCGTCTGGGTTGTCGATCCCTGGGGGAAAAACCTGGAAGGGTGCCCATTCCCGGATGCCCAGCGGCAGGAGTTGTTGGCGTGGCGGCAGGGGAAGCGCGCGGAGCCGGCGTGGGTGTATGAGTATCCGGGCGATGAGGTTTCGCGGCGGATCGACAGCATCACGATGGAGGAGTACTACATTCGGACGCTTGGGCTCAGTCGCGAGAGCGTTCGCTTGCTGTATACAAAGGATACTGCCGGCGGGCTGGGGCTGGGGCCGGACGCTCTCTCCGGCTTTTGCGTCTACGCCTGGAGTTCCATCCCGACAACGGACGATTCCGCAGAGACCGGCTGGAACATGTTTCCTGGCGGCAATTCGGGCATGAACCGGATGATTGTCAAGACGCTGATACCGGAGGCGATCGACGGCCCTCGAAGTATGGCAGCGGTCTGGAAGAATCCGATTAACTTTCAGGCGCTCGATCAGCCAGGACAGCGGACCCGCATCCGGCTTCGGTCGACGGTCGTGCGGGTCGAGCACAATGCCGAGCCGACTAAATCGGAATTTGTCTGGATCACTTATAGCCGCGATGGCAAGCTTTACCGGCTGAAAGCGAAGACCGCCGTGATGGCGGGCGGCGGCTGGATGACGAAGCATGTCGTGCGAGACCTGGATGCGGAGCGCCGCGAGGCTTACTCGCACTTCCTGTATTCCCCGTATATGGTGGCGAACGTGGCGGTTCGCAACTGGCGTTTTCTCTACAAGCTGGGCATTTCGGGCGGGCAGTGGTTTGAAGGCTTCGGGGGGTGGGTTGAAGTCCGGAAAATGGCTAAGTTTGGCGTCGATACGCCCTACGCCGGGCCGGATCTTCCGACAGTACTTACGTTCTTCATCGATTTCACCAAACCTGGCCTTCCGGCGGCGGAACAGGGCCATGTGGGTCGGACAGAACTGCTGTCCACTCCATACCGCGAATATGAACGGAGGATTCGCGAGCAGATGACCGAGATGTTTGGGGCGTCCGGCTTCGATGCCAATCGCGATATTGCGGGAATTGTTCTGAATCGCTGGGGACACGCGTTCGTTAATCCCCAGCCTGGATTCTTTTTTGGTACGAACGGGAAGCCCGCGCCCAGAGACGCGCTGCGTAATGCGCCGTTCGGCAGGATTGCGTTCTCGCATTCTGACCTCGCGGGGGCGATGGACCACCGGAATGCGTTTATGGAATCGAACCGGGCGGTGGGGCAGCTTTTGAATCAGGTTTTTGTGTGAGGAGAGGAGTGTTGCTATGTGTTCGCGTTTGAGTGTGCTTGTTGCGGGACTACTGGGCTTGGCCTTGGTGGCAGCAGCGCAGGTGGATACAGGTTCAATTTTAGGAACCGTGAGGGATAGCACCGGTGCGGTTATACCGGGAGCAAAGGTAACGTTGACCAATCAGGATACCGGGATCGTGCAGTCGGCAACCAGCGGCTCGGTCGGCGAATATACCTTCACTCCCGTGAAACTGGGCCACTATGCAGTGGTGGCCGAGATCAAGGGATTCCAGCGCGTCGAGCACACGAACGTAACGGTTGATGTGCAGCAGAGAGTCGTAGTTGATTTCTCCCTGCCGCCAGGACAAACAACCCAGACCGTGGAGGTCACGGGCGCGCCGCCTGCTTTGCAGACGCAGGATGCCTCGGTTGGCCAAGTCATCAATCAGCGCACCGTGAACAATCTTCCACTGAACGGACGTAACTTCACTTTCCTTGCGCAGCTAGCCCCTGGAGTAACACAGGATCAGCAGGATACGCGAGGCCTCGGAGCGAGCGGCAGCTTCGCAGCCAACGGGCTCAGACCCGCTCAGAATAATTATCTGCTGGATGGGGTAGATAACAATGCAAACCTAGTCGACTTTCTGAATGGTACAGCTTACGCGGTGAAACCACCGGTGGACGCCATTCAAGAGTTCAAAATGGAAACCGATAACTACAGCGCCGAGTTCGGCCGTTCGGCTGGCGCAATCCTGAACGCCACGATCAAGTCAGGGACAAATCAATTTCATGGCGATGCTTGGGAGTTTTTGCGCAACGACGCCTTAGATGCGGCTAACTTCTTTGAAAACTCTGGAGGCATTCCAAAAGGAGAATTCCGGCTGAATCAATTTGGCGCCACGATGGGTGGCCCGATCATCAGGGACAAGCTGTTCTTTTTCGCCGATTATGAAGGAACGCGAATTCGTCAGGCAACACCCTCCGTCAACACGGTTCCAACCGCTCTGGAACGTAACAGCGGGTACACCAACCTTTCCCAACTGCTTACACAGGGCGGTACGGAAACCGATGTACTTGGTAATACGTATGCCTTGGGGCAGGTCTTCGATCCATCGACAACCCGCGCCGTTTACTGCGGAGTTCCCGACACGGTTACAGGCGTAACCGCTCCATGCAACGGAATGACGTCGGGAACACAGGTTGGATATGTGCGCAGCCCGTTTCCGGGTAACATTCTTCCGGCAAACCGCCTAGACCCGAACGCAATCAATTTGCTGAACCAGTATCCGGCGCCGAACGGCACCAGCCTCTTCAACAACTACGCCGCGAATCCAGTACTGCAAAACAATGTGAACCAAGGTGATATTCGCGGCGATTACAACATCAGCGAGAAGGACAGCATTTTTGCGCGTGTGAGTTATTCGCAAAATCCTGCGTACTTCCCCGGCCCGTTCCCCGGAATTGCTGATGGCGGATCCTTCTCTCAGGGCTATCAGACGGCGAATACCACGAATGTGGCCGTGAGTGAAACGCACCTTTTCTCGCCCACGCTCGTGAACGAGTTCCGTTTGGGATTCAATCGGATTGCAACCACGCGACTCCAGCCCTATGCCAATACTTTCGGCATTCCCGCCCAGTTTGGCATAGCGGGTGTCCCTCAAGTTCCCTACAATGGTGGCCTCCCGCAAACGGATATCACTGGTCTGAATCAAATCGGAGGCAACAACTTCTTGCCGTCCGTTGAGTACAGCAACACGTATCAACTGACTGAAAATCTAAGTAAACAATTCGGCAGACATTCCATAAAGGCTGGATACGAATACCAGCGGCTGCAGTTTTCTATTTTGCAACCACCTCAAGGCCGAGGGGAGTTTCAATTTACCGGTTTGTATACGGAAGTTCCCACTGATAACTTTGGCAACACGGGGTTAGCCCAGCTCCTGCTAACACCGATCCCGGGCACCGTTCCCGGTGCCGCCGATTATGTAGGCGGCGCAGATAGTGTTTCAGCTTCTAATATCGCTAATACCGACCAGAAACACAATTATAACGGCGTGTATTTCCAAGACGATTTCAAAGTCAACTCGAAATTGACGGTTAATCTGGGCCTGCGTTGGGAGTACTTCGGTCCGCTAATCGAAGTATTTGGTGCGCAATCAAACTTCCTGCCATCAGGTTCCAGTAATGCCTCGAAATTCCTGATCACCAAGAGCCGCTGTAATACGCCGCTTTCGCCGGAGTTCTACGCGGCCGCTGCACAGGACAACATCTACATTGTCTGCTCCAGCGTGCCTGGGCTTGGCCATTCGCAGTTAGCGAACTTCTCTCCGCGTGTAGGGTTCGCGTACCAGATCACGCCAAAATTCGTTGTGCGCGGTGGATACGGCATTTTCTATGGCGGGTTTGAAAACTCAGTTGTCGAAACTTATGTGGATTTCCCGTTCCAATATAGTTTGAATTATCCCATTTTGGTCCCGAACGCCCCAATCACTTACCCGAATGGTCAGATCGGCACTCTTGAGACGGGAATTTCCGCAATACCGGTAACACCCTCGGCGGTACAACCGGCGGGCGTCTCATTTACCGGGGAAGACTATCACATGAAGACGCCCTACACGCAGGGCTATAACTTGACTTTTCAATACCAGCTTAGCGCGAACGATACGTTCCAGGCCGGTTATGTCGGCAATACCGTGCGGCACTTAGGAGTTTACACAAATGGAAATTCCCCGGGTGAGATACTCCCTCCCGGCCTCAACGTATACCAATACACGCCCTACGGGAATAATTTTCAGACGAGCTTTACCGATACAAGCTTCGCCGGCGACAGCTACTACAACGGGCTGCAACTCAACTACGAGCACAGATTTAGTAAAGGTTTGAGCGTGCTGGCCAATTATACCTGGTCAAAGTGCCGAACCGATGCGATCGACGTGCTCAATAGCACTGCTATTGGAAATTTTGGCAACACTGGCTACCGCGGGGCCCTGCTGCCGGGCTTCGGTATCCAAGGTGATTACGGCCTGTGCGACTTTGATATTCCCAACGTGTTTCACTTCAGCGGTTCTTATGATCTCCCGGTGGGCCGTGGCAGGCAGTTCTTGAGTAACAGTGGAAAGTTCGTGGATTCCGTGCTCGGCGGTTGGAGTACAAACTGGATCCTCACGCTCCAGAATGGCCAACCCGGCACTGTGCCTTGCGCCATTACCACTACTACAGGCTTTGGCTGTTACGCACTCATGGTTCCCGGCCAGAACATATACGGGGGGCCGCACAACGTGAACCAGTGGTTGAACCCCAATGCCTTTACCAGCCCACCCGTGGCGACGACCATCGGCCAATCAGATTACTCGCCTCTCGGCGGGGCTCCTTCGCAGTTCTTGGGTCCTGGTTACCACCGCCTCGATTTTTCGTTGTTCAAAACATTCACGCTTACCGAGAGATTCCGGCTCGAGTTCCGTTCGGAATTCTTTAATCTCACGAATACACCGAACTTTTCGCCGCCCGGTTTTGGCGGTAACGGCGTAACCGCAGCTCCCGGATCGTTGAACTATCTTTCAAACAGCTTCGGAGTCATTAATTCCACGCGCGACGGCCAGAACGATCAGCGCGAGATTCAATTCGCCCTGAAACTCTACTGGTAGGGTTAGTGAATGAGAGAAACGCTCACGGAACCACCGCGCGCGGCGGATGTTGCGATTATCGCGCCGGTCGAAACGCCGGTCGCGCCACTTGCAGCGGCACGTAACGTTGCGGTCGATGCCTATCGCGGGCTCGTGATGGTGCTGATGATGGCCGAGGTTCTCGAGCTGGCTCGCGTCGCGCGCGCGTATCCGGGAAACTGGTTCTGGGGCTTTCTGGGGTTCAACCAAACGCATGTCCAGTGGTTTGGATGCTCGCTGCACGACACCATCCAGCCCGGCTTCTCTTTCCTGGTCGGTGTGGCGCTGCCCTACTCGATCGCGAGCCGGATGCGCAAGGGTGCGACGTTCTGGCCGATGTTCGCGCATGCCCTGTGGCGGTCATTTCTGCTAATCGCGCTCGGCATCTTTCTGCGTTCCATGCACAGTACGCAGACCTACTTCACTTTCGAAGACACCCTTACACAGATCGGTCTCGGCTATCCCTTTCTCTTCCTGCTCGGCTTCCGTTCCCCGCGCTGGCAGTGGGGCGCGTTTGCCGCGATTCTTTTCGGCTATTGGCTCGCTTGGGCTTTGTATCCGCTACCGAGCACTGCGGATTACGCCGCTGTGGGCGTGCCGG
>JAFAMM010000015.1 GCA_019233375.1 Acidobacteriaceae bacterium | reverse complement strand
TTTCACTGATGCCGGGGAGACTTGGGCGCAGGCAGCAGACGCCACGCACGATGAGATCAATCTGGACGCCGGCGCGCGAGGCTTCGTAGAGCAGCCGAACCATACCGGCGTCCTCCAGCGCATTCATCTTGAAGATCAGGTGGCCATCGCCGTGTTCGCGGTGACGCTCCATTTCGGCGTGGACCAGACGCTCCAGCCCACTGCGGATACTATGCGGCGCGACGAGCAGCTTGCGATAGGACTTCTTGGCCGAATAGCCGGTCAGATGATTGAAGAGATCACTGATGTCCTCACCGATCTCTTCGTTGCAGGTAAAAAGACCCAAGTCCGTGTAGACGCGAGCCGTAAGCGGGTTGTAGTTTCCAGTGCCGAGATGCAAGTAGCGGGAGATGGCTTCGCCTTCGCGCCGCACAACCATAGCCATCTTGGCATGCACTTTGACTCCGGGCAGGCCATAGACGACATGGACGCCTTCGCGTTCCAGCTTCTGCGCCCACTCGATATTGCTCTCCTCATCGAAGCGGGCCTTCAATTCCAAAAGAACGGCAACCTGCTTACCTTTCTGTATCGCTTCGAGAAGCGCCTCGACGATGGGTGAGTTCCGGCCGACGCGGTAAAGCGTCATCTTGATGGCGAGGACGTCCGGATCGTTTGCGGCGGCGCGCAGGAAGTCGACGACGGGCTGGAAGGATTCGTAGGGCTGATGAATGAGGATGTCATTCTCGCGGATGGCGGCGAAAATGTCACTGCCCGAGACGCCCAGGGCTTTCGGTGTGAGCGGCGTGAATGGCTTGTCCTTGAGGGCAGGGCGTTCCAAGCCGAGCAGGGCGCGTACACGGCTCAAATCGAGCGGGCCATCCACGCGATAGACATCATTTTGATCGAGCTCCAGGTTGGTTGTCAGGATGTCAACCATTTTCTGGGACATCCCAATCGAGACCTGCAGGCGGACAGCGTCGCGGAAACGCCGCTGCCAGACGGCCTCCTGAACACTTTCGAGCAGATCGTCGGTCTCGAGCTCCTGAATGGCGAGTTCCGCGTCGCGGGTGAGATGGAACATGTCGGCCTTGAGGATTTCCATTTCCGGAAACAGGAACCGGAGATTGGCGATGATGGCCTGCTCAAGCCAGACAAACGCGATCTCGCCGCTTTCGGCGGGCACGGGGACGAGCTGCGGGAGCGAATCAGGAACTTTGATACGCGCGAAGTGTTCCTGGCCGTCGCCTGAGCCGACCACGGCAGCGATATTGAGGCTGAGGTTCGAAATGTGCGGGAAAGGGCGGCCCTGATCGACGGCTAGCGGAGTCAATACGGGGTAAACGACGCGCCGGAAGTGTTCATCGACGGCGGTTCTCTGCTGCGGCGTCAACTCCTCCAGGTCCAGGAGGAGGATACCCGCTTTGCGCAGTTCAGGCATCAGTTCGTCACGCCACAGACGATAAATGTCCTCCATGATGGAGGTGACCTCGTGGCGCAGGAACTCGAGCTGTTCGGACGGCGACTTACCGTCCATGCTGATTTCAGCGGTGCGGGTTTCGATCTGCTGCCAAAGGCCGGCCACGCGCACCATAAAAAACTCGTCGATGTTGGAGCCGAGAATGGAAACGAATTTGATGCGCTCGAGTAGCGGGGTCGATGGGTCCTGTGCCTCCTCGAGGACACGGCGCTGGAAAGCGAGGAGGCTCAAATGTGGATTGAGGTACAGATCTTGAGAGTCGAGGCGCGGCTCCGGATGCGGTGCAGATAAACCGGCTGCGGCGCGCCTGCGCCCGTGGTGTGGGGTCGCCATATGCAGATTGAGACAGCACCTAATACTGTAAAACTTTCTCGTCTCACAGGGCTGCCGAAAATTACGCGAGCGCGTTTAATGACGAATTTGAGCGGGTTTGTTGACCTGGTGAGAGTCCATTGTTACGATCAAATTGCGGGGTGGAGCAGTCAGGTAGCTCGTTGGGCTCATAACCCAAAGGTCGCAAGTTCAAATCTTGCCCCCGCAACCAACTCGCTGGATTCGATTGCCGGGCACAAGGTCTGGCAGCACCGTATCTGGCATCACCATCCGGCTTTTCGCTACCTTCGCTGCCTTGCAACGGCCCGGATTTCCGCGATCTGCAGGCGCGGCGCCGCGAATCGATTATTTCGGTTGCAAGAGAAGGATCCCGTTCTGGTTTGACTTTCTGGTCAGGGGCGTGCCAACGAAGCGAAAGACAGTAATTTCGGCCAGGTAGAGAACACGGCACCCCGTCTCAAGATGACCTCCGTACACGCCTTTTTCGGGATTCGATAACGCAATGTGAATGTGCGGTTCCCCATCAGCTATAACACCTCCGCCGCTGAGGATTTCTGACGGTCCCCTGACGGTTTTGTACTCGTTCTGAGGTTTCAGATCTGTCGATGCAACGAAATGGTACGTGCACTCCTCGACCGATCCGGAACTGATGATCACTTGTCCATCGCGGATAGCCTTGGATTTGATGACATCGTTGATGGACTCCAGCAGCAAAGCACCTCTGTCGAGAGAGACCCGATAGACGTCTGCGATGTGATCGGGTCCGAATACTTGCGGCGCAGGAACCTGTGACCACAGGTTAGCTGTCCCTATTGCTAGCGCCGAGGCGAGTAGCACTCCCTTCATATCGGCCCCAAGCTTATCAGGACACGTTGCCCGGAAAAGGGCAGGCGACGTGGCGTTTCGTTTGATACGCTTTTGCGCGTGAATGCTATGTATAGACGGGACGCACTCAAGGCGCTGGGGTTGGGCCCGCTTGGACTCGCGGCGACGCCGCTACTTACCGCAATGCAGAGTCCGGCGGGTGGACGGTACCAGCCTACTTGGGAGTCGATCGATAAGCGGCCGATTCCTTCCTGGTACACGGAAGCGAAGTTCGGCATTTTCATTCATTGGGGCGTCTATTCCGTTCCCGCGTATGCGGCGGTCAATGTCAAGGACGAGAACCCGTATGCGGAATGGTATTGGAATTCGCTAACCAATGGAATGGATGCCGGGGAAGCGGCGGGGCACGGCGCTATGACCTGGGCATTTCACAAGCGCGTTTACGGGGCAGACTTCACGTATTTCCAATTTGCGCCGCAATTTCGCGCGGAGTTCTATGATCCTGACCGCTGGGCCGACGTTTTTGTCCGATCCGGCGCCCGTTATGTCGCTCTGACTTCGAAACATCATGAAGGGTTCGCGTTGTGGCGAAGTGTGCAGGCGAATCAGTCCTGGGGACGCGCGTGGAACGCTGTCGATATCGGTCCAAAACGCGACGTCCTTCTCGAGCTGATGGAGGCGGGTCGTCGAAAAGACCTACATATGGGGATTTACTATTCGCTCTATGAGTGGTACAACCCGCTGTGGCTTTCGAACAAACCGAGATACGTAACGGACCATCTCTTCCCACAATTCAAAGACGTCGTTACTCATACTCAACCCGCAATCATATTCTCCGATGGTGAATGGGAGTTGCCCAGTGCGGAATGGCATTCGCCCGAGCTGCTTGCCTGGCTGTTCAACGAATCTCCCGTTGCGGCGAGCGTGGTGATTGATGACCGCTGGGGCAGCGATACGCGTCACAAGCATGGCGGGTATTACACGACCGAATACACATCGGGCATGCAGCGATCAACTCATGCTTGGGAGGAGAGCCGTGGGATGGGCTATTCCTACGGTTATAACCGCGCAGAAACACTCGCCGACTATCACACCGCGCGGCAGCTGATTCTCATGCTGATTGACATCGTCAGCCGCGGAGGCAATCTGCTCCTCGATATAGGCCCGCGAGCTGATGGAATGATACCTGTCGTGATGGAGGAACGGCTGGTACAGATCGGCGATTGGCTGCGCCCGAATGGCGAGGCGATTTACGGCACAACCTCCTGCAAGCGTGCTGCTCAATGGAGTGCCGGCCAAATCCCGCATCTTGAAGACAAGGAATTCCGGGCCGCGTACGACATCACCCAAATGGTGGACAATCCTCCATCCGGGTACGCACACATCGAAGTTTTCTTCACGCAGAAGAAAGACAATGTTTACGCTATTCTTCCTCGCTGGCCGGCGGGTGAGCTCGTCTTACACGACTTCGCTGCGTCGAAGGAAGCAACCGCAGTGCTTGTCGGGAACAATCGAGCTTTGTCCATTCAAACTCATGGCCGGGACGTGAGCATCGCGATTCCTGACGCGCTGCGCGCCAATGAGCCTCCGCAGCAGGCTTACGTTATTCGCCTGACAGGCGTGCAGAGCCTGTGATGGTTGTGCCGGTGATCTGCTTGTCTCTCAACCGCTCACCGGAGCTGCAGCCCGCTGGCGCTGATGGAGAGCGCGCTGAATCATCAGATACTCTCCGATATTGTCGAGCGTGAGCAGCCCGACCAGCTTGCCGTCTTCCATCACCGGCATGGAGCGGTTCTTTGATGCCGAAAGGCGCTTTAGTACGCTCTCCAGCATTTCATTCGGCTGCGCTGTCTGAAACTCCCGCTCCATGACGCTCGTGACAGAGTGATCGGGGCCGTATTGAGAGAGACCGGACAGCAGGTTTCCGCGCGTCAAAATGCCCATTACGGTTTCACCCCACATGACCGGGAACTCGTGCTGCGATCCATCCAGCGTCAGCTTCACGGCATCGCCGAGCGTGCTGGCCGTGCTCAGCGTGCTGAAGTGCGTCTGCATTGCGGTGCGAATGGGAATCCCTGAAAAGGACTCCTTGATTTGAACGGATTGCGATTCCTGGCCGGCCCCGATCCAGACAAAGAAGGCGATAAACAGGAGGAAAGGATCGGTAAACAG
>JAFAMM010000456.1 GCA_019233375.1 Acidobacteriaceae bacterium | reverse complement strand
CGACGCCCGAGAAAACGACGGAAGCCGGGTCGGCGCCCGCCGCCAGCACACGGTACAACTCACCACCCGAAACGATGTCGAAGCCGAGGCCTTCGCGTGCGAGCAGCGCCAGAATTGCGAGACTCGAGTTCGCTTTGACGGCATAGCAGACCCGATGCGGAATCCCGGCCAGAGCGTGCTCATATGCACGCGCACGCGACAGAATTCCGCCTTTCGAATAGATGTACGCTGGAGTGCCGAATCGTTCAGCCAGGCACGGCAGGGCAACCGCCTCGCAGAGCAGAATGCCCGCTTTATAGTGGAACGGATCCCCGGGCATCCGTTACAGCACTCGAAGCGCCATTACGGTCTGATCGTCTGTAAGGGGTGTCGCGCCGCGGAATGTGTCAATGCTGTCGAAGATTCTGTCGACGATTTGCTGCGGAGGCTCTGAAAAGTGCTTAAGCACTATGTGCTTCACACGCTCGCGTCCGTAGGACTCGATATCACGCATGCTTGCCTGCCGCTCCGTTAAAGACCCGGCTTCATGGCCGAGCTGATCCTCAATGCCGTCCGAACACAGCAACAGAAGATCACCGGCGTGCGCGACAATCGTCACCTGATCGTATTCCTGATCTTCCAGAAGACCGATCGGAACGCCCTCAAGTTCTGAAGAGATCGCTTCGCCTGCCCGGAACAAGAGCGGCGGCAGTGTTCCGGCGGCGGTTATGGTGAATATGCGACTGCTTGAATCCCACAGGACCAGCGAGAGCGTTGCGTATTGAGCATCCACCTTGCGCTCCAGAAGAGCGTCGTTGAGCGTCTTCATGAGCTGCGAAGGCGTTTTGCGGCGCGGCGCCAGCGTGCGCAGGAGTCCCGAAACCAGGGCGCCGTAGAGGGCCGCTGCCGCGCCTTTGCCGCTGACATCGCCGAAAGCGAGCAATGTGTAGTTTTCGCCATTCAGAAAACAATCGTATAAATCCCCGCTGATCTGCCGCGCCGGGCGAGTTTTCAACCCGATCTCGAGACCCGCGATATCTGACAGAGTGCGTGGGATCAGCAGGGATTGCAGCTTGTACGCTGCTTGCAGATCCTGTTCCATGCTCTGCTCGCGCTGGGCGAGTTCCTCGTATAGCCGCGCGTTTTCGACCGACGATGCTATCTGTGGGGCGAGCAGCGTCAGGGCACGCACGTGACTGTCGGTGAAGAAACCGAGACGGACGCTCTCCAGATCCATCACACCGATTACGCGGTCATGCAGAATCAGCGGAACCGCCACCTCAGACCTGACCTCCGGATGCGCCGAAATGTAGCGCGGATCCTGGCTGACGTCGGCCACATTGATCACCTGGCGCGTTTGAGCCGCCGCGCCGGTAATGCCTCTGCCGATCTCAATGTTGTCGACAGTCACTTTCTCGTCATAGCGCTGGCTAAAACGGCAACGCAGGAGTTTTCGCTCCTTATCGACCAGGTAGATGCTGAACGCATCGAAAGTGATCAACGCGTGAACCGTAACAGCGATTTTTGTCAGCAGCTCGTCGATTTCCAGAATGGAGCTGAACTCCTGCGAGAGGTGGGCCAATACACGCAGCGTGCGATTCTGCCGTTCCACGCGTCGGTACAGGTACGCGTTATCGATGGCCGTGCCGATGCGCGTTGCAATGAGTGCGAGCAGAGCGCGGTCCTGCTCGGAAAAGGCGTTCAGGCGCGTTGACTGCAGGTCGATAACGCCGACCAGTTTGCCGCGAACCAGCATCGGCGCCGTCAGCTCGGCGCGTACCGCGTCGAGCGCATTCAAGTAGCGGGGGTCCGTCCGGACATCGCGCACAAGTATCGGTTGTCGCGTCGCGGCCGTAGAACCGGTGATGCCTTCCCCGAGCCGGATGCTGAGACTCTTGGCTACCTCATCACGATGCCCAATCGAGTAGCGCATCCGCAGAGTTCGCGTGCGCTCCTGAAAAAGAAGTATCGCGAAAAGCTCATAGGGAATGACGTCCTTCACGATGTCGGCGACATTGGCCAGCAGGCGGTCGAGATCCAGCGTTTCGGCCGTAATCGCACTGACTTCAAGCAAGAAATCGAGCAGTTCAGCGCGCTCTCGGAACCGGACCTGCGTCTTACGGGTGGTGGTCGGCATTAGTACGTGTCGGGGTTTCCACCGGGAATCCGCACGGTGCTTAGCGGAACGGGCGCCGCTCCGCCCTGCTCCCCGTCCATCTCAACGACTATTTTTACTCCCGCGCTGGTTCCTATCCGGTCCGCCCCCGCGCGAACCATTTCGCGGAGCGCGGCAAGCGTGCGAATACCTCCGGCGGCTTTCACGCCGGCTGCATCGCCTACTGTGTGGCGCATCAGCTCCACGTCCTGCACCGTCGCGCCCGCTGCGGCAAACCCCGTCGAGGTCTTCACGAAATCGGCGCCCGCTTCTACGGCAAGCTGGCAGGCAAGCACCTTTTCTTCTTCATTCAGCAAGCACGTTTCGAGAATTACTTTCAGTCTGGCCGCTTGCGAATGAGAAAGGGAGGCCAGGGCGGCGATCTCATCACGGACGCGGCTGCTCTCGCCCGAACGAAACGCTCCGATATTCTGGACCATATCCAATTCGCGCGCGCCTTCAAGGAGAGCTGTTTCCGCTTCAGCCAATTTAACCCGTGTCTGATTCGCGCCGAGCGGAAACCCGATTACCGTACACACGGCAACGGACGACCCGGCAAGGCGCTCGGCCGCAAACGGTACCCAGTAAGGATTGATGCACACGGTAGCAAAGCGGAAGCGCACGGCATCGAGGCAAAGAGCGGCAATGTCCTGTAGCGTGGCTTCGGGCCGCAGGAGAGTATGGTCGATGAGCGAGGCTACGCTCGACGCATTCCCTAATTTCTCATCGGTTGTCACTGATATGAAGATTCACGCGGCGGCAGCCGGGTGTCAAGGGCACGTACGTGCGTCAAGCATACCACGCGCTCGTTTGCTGACGCGTGCTATTCATGCCTGAACAGCCTCGAGAGATTGGAGCGCCTGCAGAATCGAGGAGTAGGCGTATCTGTCGGCACAGTTTGAGAGGATACTCCCCACCGCTGGGTCTTGTTCTGTAATGCGGCTGATGACCTGGGCAATCCCGTCTATGTCGAGCGAAATAACTGCTTCAGCGAGTTGTTTGCGGAGGGTTGCCGGCAAACCTGCCAGCATCTGCGGATTGAGCAAGCTGGGGGGCTCTTCCGCGGCAG
>JAFAMM010000378.1 GCA_019233375.1 Acidobacteriaceae bacterium | reverse complement strand
CGAGCCGCCTCAAGCATGCGGATGCCGAGATAATTCCATTCCCAGCGAGCGCATGGTTTGCGAGCCGGTTAACCCCCAAGGAGCGGGCCGAAATCTCTAAGTGGGAAGAAAGCTTAACCGCCTTCGGTTTCATTCAGGTCACGACGTGCAATTCAGGTCCCTCAAGCGATCCATCGACCGGGGAGCTCATTCTGGTTTATTACAAGGGGGAGCTATGGTTACTTGAGACAATCGGCCGCGCAGGTAGACGCTTTGCGCTCCGGCGACGCACAAGCCAATCCAAGTGTAGGGAGTTCGGCACAATCACTGAAGCGCTCAATGCGATCCTGGATGAGTCGGCGGCCGCCTAGTCGGCAACAAACAGCTCGCCCACTATTAGGATTGGGACGGGTAAATCGCGTCAACCCAATACCTGCGCGAGATTTACTCGAACTAACCTGGTGGAGTTACGCTGCCGCTTTGCGTGTGAGTTCGGCGATACGGCCGAGCAACTTCTCGAGTCTGTAAGGCTTACCCAAGATTTCAAACTCGCCCTTGCCACCGTGCCGCTTCAGGACGTCCCCTGGGTAGCCGGAGGTGAGCAACACAGGCAAACAAGGATACATCTTTCGTGCCTCTTGCGCCAGCTCCACCCCACTGATCCCGCCCGGTAGCACTACGTCGGAGAACAAGATTTCCAGCTCGATCCCGGATCGGAGCACGGACAATGCCTTGCTCGCGTCGTCCGCCGCGACAACGCGGTAACCTGCGCTGACCAGCCCCATCTGAATCGCGCGGAGGACGGTCGGATCATCCTCAACCAGCAGCACGGCGCCTTGGGCGGGTACCCCGCCAACCTGCTCTGCGTCATCCGATACCGCCTCCCGCTCTAGATCAGGCGTAGTGGCGCGAGGGAAGAATAACGAAATGCGAGTGCCTTGGCCCGGCGCGCTATCTATCGAGATGGCCCCATCGGACTGGTACACAAACCCATACACTTGCGCCAAACCCAGGCCGGTGCCTTTGCCCACCTCTTTCGTCGTGAAGAATGGCTCGAAGGCATGCGCGCGCACCTCCGCAGTCATGCCGTGGCCGGTGTCACTTATGTCGATGCGTACATAATCGCCTGAGGCGGCGCCGTTGAATGTTTCAGGCTTCTTGGTGCCTAGTGGGACATTGGCGATGCTGACGGTCAAGGTACCGCCTGTCGGCATTGCATCGCGGGCATTGAGAACAAGATTGAGAATGGCGGCTTCGAACTGCGCCGGGTCGATATGGCAGGGCCACAGCCCCGCCTCCGCGTGCATCTCAAACGTGATTGTCTCCCCCAAAGCGCGGCGGATCAGGTCAGCCGTTTCGGCGATCAAATCGTTGACTAGTACGCGCTCGGGGTGCAGTATTTGGCGGCGTGAAAAGGCAAGCAGTTGCGCGGTAAGTCGCGCACCTCGTCCGATTGCGCGCTGCGCCACCTCCAGAAGCTCGGCCACGCGTTCCTCATCTCCCTGCTTTGAGGATAGCTGGATTAGCTCGAGGTTGCCCGAAACCGCCTGAAGCAGGTTGTTAAAATCATGTGCAACGCCACCAGTAAGCTGTCCTACTGCCTCCATTTTCTGCGCTTTGAAGAGCCCCTTTTGCGCTTCCTGCAATGCAAGCTGGGCCTGCCGCTGCTCTGTAGTATCGCGCGTGACCTTGGTAAAGCCCATAAGCTGCCCATCATTGGCACGGATGGGGTAAACGATTATGCTGGCCCAAAAAGATTTACCGTCCTTACGGACACGCCACCCTTGCGTCTCGTAGCGTCCCTCCCTTGCCGCCCTTTCCAAACTCCGGGCTGGTTCATCGGCCGCCTGGTCTTGTTGTGTATAGAAACATGAGAAGTGGCGACCGATGATTTCGTCTGCCGTGTAGCCCTTAATGCGTTGGGCGCCCGGATTCCAGCTCTTCACGTTGCCCTGTGCATCAAGCATGAAGATAGCATAGTCGGTCACGTTCTCTACCATCACCCGCAACCGATCCTCACTTTCCCGCAACGCAAGTGCGGTCTCCTCAATGAGCCGTTCGAGTCTTCTTTGGCGGTCGGCCTGTTCGACCCGAAAAGCTATCTCCTTCCGCCGGTGCGAACTGACGTCTACCACAGTAGAGGCCCGCCTTTGGTTTCGCCCCGGCACTACGTGTGCCGCGATGCTCATTTCGTGACCATCCTTATGGCGCTGGCGCACCTCGCCACGCCACTCACCATCTCGCTCCAGTGCTGCCTCAATCTCGGATAGCGGCATGGGGAAAGCAGTGCCCAGTAGATCGTGCACGGCCTTCCCTACAGCTTCCTCTGGGGTGTACCCGTAAAGAGCCGCGCAACCCGCCGACCAGTAGCGAATTTTACCGTCGCAGTCGCGCAGTATAATCGCACCAAGGTCAAGCTCGGCGAGCAGGGTCTTTCGCGCGCGCTCAGTGCGATTGAAACCCTCGGTGATCCAGGCCAGCCCGGTGGCTGCGCGGAGGACTCCTCGCCAAGCGTCCAAGCCGAGTGTATTCTTAAACGTGATCAGCCACTTATATCCTCGCACCGTCTAAACCCGTTTTCCAGCAACGCCGACTAAGCCGACTGCGGATAGCCCGAAGGTTCCATGCCAGTCACAAGACTCCCCCAAGCATCTCCACTTGAAGTAGTAGTCGTCACATGATTGCTTGTTGCCCGCGACTTCATGCCGCTCAGACCCCACAATAAGTGTATGCGGCGCTGTCGGCACACGCAATAGTAATCCGGTCTGCTGATTATTTATTCACAGCGCCACCTTACCGGCAATGTTGGCGCTCAAGCTCCTGTGATACTGCTACCAAACCGGGTGCGGACTGCATAGCTTGCAACCCTAGCCACGCTCACTAAATGTCTCACCTCTCAGACGCGAGTGGCGGGCCAAAGGAGGAAGTGGGGGCGGAGGTAGATCGCAAACACGAAAATCGGGCGGGACTGCGACCGTCTGGTAGACGCCGTGATGAGGCCAAAGCGGTTTCGTTACCTCCGAGCCCGCACTCGGCCAATTTCGTGGCCATATACACTGACCAAAGTGACGCAAACCTAACTCGATAGGGATTGACAATGGCTGAAACTTCTGAAGCCCGGAAACCAGCTGCTGAGCAAGGCGAAACGGGCCAATTCGAAGCCCGCGATCGCAGGCCCGGGGCCGGCGCTGAGCAGATTGGGCAGAACGTTCGTGATATTGGCAAAAAAGGCGCCGAAGCTACGTCCCGCACCGGCCAGGGTGCGGCAGAGCTTGTCCGGCAAGCTGCCGATCAGAACCAATACCTTGTCCAAGCTGGTTGGCGCACCATGGCTGAGGCCCAGGCTCCGATTGCCGACGTGATTTTCCAACAGAGTCAGCGCATTATGGACAATGCGGCTCGGGCTACGGATGTCTATCGGGAAGCTAGCGAACGTACGTCAGATGACGTGCGGGCGCTCGCTGATTCATTCACGGTTCTTACCCGCGGCCTGCAAAATTGGTATCGTGCATATCTCGATTTGGCCCAGCGGTCCATTGCACGCGTATCAGACAAGTGCAACGACCCTTCGCGCGTGAGCTCGCCAGTGGATGTCGCCGAAATGCAGCGCGCTCTCTACGTGGAAGGCGTACAGTTCCTGTACACATCAAGCACGACACTGTTACAGCTAGGCGGCGGCATCTTGCAGGAGGCCGTGCGACCGCTTCAGGAACGGTCACGGGCAACATCGGTGGCTAGGTAATTCGCAGGGGCCGGACGAGCAAAGTTTCGTCCGGCCGCCCGTGCAGGTTTTCGATTCTCGAGCAAAATGCGCTTTGAAACGAACGCGATGGGGAGAATGTCGTTGACACAAGCGCGAAGGCGGGCAGCTGCAGATTGCCTGGGGCCCCTGCAGGACTGCGTGCTCGACGACTAATATCGGAGTCTAACCTGCTCCACAATGGGCGGACTATGCCTCGATTGTAATATCCTCGTTGTGACATTGATCTAACGACTGGCCAGCATTGCCAAGGGTGCCTCATGTTTGTCCGCTCGGCTTACTATCAGAAGGGGATCCGCCTAGTTGGGGAGGAGCTTGGGGCACAGCTACGAAGGGGACGTGAAGCCTCTTAGGACGCGTGTTATGATATAACGCAAAGCGCGTAGGGAATGGAGGTGTTGAGCTAGAGAGCGATACTTCGGACTACGCTGATCTCATCGCCACGCAAGAACCCGTATCAAGCGTCACTGCGAGCTGTAATCGACCGAGCTCAGCTGCTGAAGCGGTTCTTAAAAAGGGGCGATGGGTGTGCGGCCAAAGGCGGTTATCTCCGAACCGAGATGGCTTGCCTGTGTCGTCAATTAGTATCCCCCTTTCTGTGGAACTATACTGGAACCCAAACGTAAAATGGGAATCATAATGCCGAGGACTTCTGAATCCCCAAAAATCGCGGCTGTACCGGACTCGGGAGGCGAGCGGGAACGCCGGTCCAACCCGGTCGACAGGCACGTTGGTCGGAGGGTCCTCTTAAGGCGCAAGATGATGGGACTATCCCAGGAACTGTGGCCGAGCTTCTGGGGGTGACCTTTCAGCAGGTGCAGAAATATGAGCGCGGTGCGAACCGCGTCAGCGCGTCCCGATTACTCGATCTGTCGCGAGTACTGAACGTTCCGATTACCTTCTTTTTCGATGACATGCCGAGTAGCCCCGCTAGCGCGTACGGCGGCTCGCACCCGG
>JAFAMM010000366.1 GCA_019233375.1 Acidobacteriaceae bacterium | reverse complement strand
AAGACGATTTCCATCGAACCGAAGCACGGTTGGGCGATCGCGAAACGCATCGAGCAGGTCAGCGAGGATGTGCTGCAGGTCACCCAGGGCGCGCTCTACCCGGCTCTCCACCGGCTGGAACAACAAGGTTGGATCTCGTCAAAGTGGATGAAGACCGAGACCGGCCGCGAAGCCAAGTTCTATCAGTTGACGAGGGCCGGCAAACAGCAGCTCGAGAAAGAACTGGCTGACTGGCAGCGGCTGTCGCATGCCATCGGTCTAGTGATTCAAATGATCTGAGGGCGAATGAACCGGCGGCGGTGGAGCATTTTGCGATTGCGATTGCGCTCGCTGTTGGCGCGCGCGGCCGTCGAGCGCGAACTCGCGAAGGAGCTGCGGTTCCACCTCGAAACGGAAATCGAAGCAGCTTGTGCGAAGGGTCTCTCTTTAGAAGCTGCCCGAGCGGCGGCGCTGAAGCGGCTGGGCGGAGTGGCCCAGATAGAGGAGGAGTGCCGCGACATGCGGCGAACTGCCATGTTCGAGACGACTCTGCAGGATCTGAAGTACGCCCTTCGCACGCTGTTAAAAGCGCGCGGCTTCACCGCAATTCTGATTGTGACTCTGGCGCTCAGCATTGGGGCAACTACCGCCATCGTCAGTCTAGTGGAGGGTGTACTGATACGGCCGCTGCCGTTCCAGGATTCAGGGCGGATCGTGCGTGCTTACACACGCAACCAGACCCATCCGAAATTTCCCATCAATCCAAATGATTTCCGGGATGCGCGCTCGCGTATGCGCTCGTTTGAATCCTTCGCGGCTTATGTGCACAGCGATCTGCAACTGTCCGGCACAGGGGAACCGGTCCGTCTCTCCGGCTTTGCCGTAACCGCGGGCTATTTTCATGTTCTGGGACTGAATCCTGTCATGGGCCGCGAGTTCAATCAAGGCGACGAACTACCGGGCCGCGGCAACGTGGTGGTGATCAGTGACAAAATCTGGCGAGACACCCTGCATAGCGCGCCGGATGTATTGGGCAGAACCATCCGGCTCGACGAAAAGCCTTACACAATTGTTGGCGTGATGCCGCCCGGAGTGCAGCACCCGGGCAATGTCTATCATGCGGTTAGTTATGGGGAAACCGTAGATGCCTGGGTTCCGCTTACCTTCGACTCACCGAAAGATCGCGGCTCGCATTATCTCGACGCCATTGCACGGCTGCGGCCGGGCGTTACGTTGGGACAGGCGCAAGGCGAGTTTCTCGCGACCATGCAACAGATCGCGCGCGAACACGCTGGCAGCAGCGAAGGAGTCGCGACGCTGCTCAGTCCGCTCGAAACCGAAATTGTCGGCCAGAGCAAGCCATTGTTGTTCGCCCTGCTCGGCGCGGTGGCGCTGGTTCTGATTCTGGCCTGCGTGAATGCTGCGAATTTATTGCTGGCGAGGGCGAGTGCACGACAACGCGAAATGGCCATCCGGGCGGCCGTGGGTGCGGGACGGCGGCGTCTGATCCGCCAGATGCTGACCGAGAGTCTCCTCCTCGCGCTGGCGAGCGGAGTTCTGGGCGGCATCATTGCTCTACCGGGGACGAGACTGCTGGTGACCTTACTACCGGCCGATTTCCCGCGAACTGCCGACATCCGTGTCGATGCGCCGGTGTTCCTGTTTACCCTCTCGGCCGCTATACTCACGGGCCTGATCTTCGGCCTTGCTCCCGCGCTCAACGCATCCTGGACCGAGCTTCGCGATTCGCTTCACGAAAGCGGACGCAGCGCGACCAGCAGCCGCACCACACTACGACTGCGCAGCGCGCTCGTTATCAGCGAAATCACGCTGGCGTGCTGCTTGTTGATCGGCGCGGGCCTGACGCTGCGCAGCTTCATCAACCTGCTGCGAACCGATCCGGGATTCCGCTCCGAGAAAGTGCTGACCGCCACGATTTCGCTTCCCCAGGCCGCTTACAAGGACACGGCTGCGATCACGCGATTTTCCGACAATCTGCTCGCGAAACTGCGCAGCCTGCCCGGAGTCACCCAGGCTGGAATCGGTTCTGACCTGCCCTGGACCGGATGGGACGACAACATCAGCGGATTCGGTATCCGGGGCGAGACCGCGCCGCCGCACAGCGACTTTGGTGGTCGTTATCACATGGCCGGCAGCGGCTATTTTCGTTCGCTCGGGATCCCTGTGACACGCGGGCGCGAATTCGATGAACACGACACCGCAGCCGCCCCCAAAGCCCTGATCATCAATCAGGCCATGGCTAAATTCTGGCGGAATCGGGACGCTCTCGGAGGGCAGATCACCTTCAACGATCACCCCAAAGAGAGCGACTGGATGACCGTGGTCGGCATTGTCCGCGATATAAAGGATACCCCGTCCAGTAGCGCAGCTCGACCGGCCCTCTGGTGGCCGCAGGCGCAACAGCCGTATCCTATTAGCGAGTTCTCGGTCGCCATCCGGTCCGATATCGATCCCGCTTTGCTTGCGAACCGGCTGCGCCGGGCAGTACACGAACTCGACAGCAGCCTCCCCGTAGCTGACATCCGCACCATGGACCGGATTGCGGATGGATCCTACTCGACGTCGCGCTTCACGCTTGCTCTAATCGGACTCTTTGCAGCGCTGGCTTTGCTTCTGTCGGCGATGGGCGTTTATGGCGTCATAGCGTACTCGGTCGCGCAACGCAGGCTGGAGTTCGGAATTCGAATGGCGCTCGGCGCAAAGCCGAAGGATGTCGTGAGCGGGGTCCTGCGCAGCGGCATGAGACTCGCTCTTTGGGGAACACTCTCCGGCCTCGTGCTTGGTTTCGCCTTCTTCCGGTTTCTGAGTAGCTTGCTGTATCAGGTCAGTGCTGCCGATCCCTTGACATTCGGCCTAGCATCCCTGGTGGGCATCGTCGCTGCCGCTGCGGCCTGTATTCTGCCCGCATTCCGAGCAACGCGTGTCCGCCCCATAACCGCACTGCGGGCCGATTGAGACTTTGGTCCTGCATCGTCTTTCGAAGAAGATGCAGATGAGCCGCCGTGGCCGGCAGGAATCCTGGGCGCCAATTCCCGTCTGAAGGAGTAGCAAGGAGTCTCAGGACGGTGTTGGCTCCCGTGCCTGTTCAGGGATAGAATCACTGTACTGTGGGTCATTGCTTGATAGCACGCTAATTCGACCCAGGCAATGATCAACGCGCGTCTACTCCGCGCATCGATTGAGGATGTGGCGCCATGAAGCTTCCATTGCGGCCCGAAATCGAAGAGGCCTTTGCTGCGGCGCTGGACCTCCCGCGAGAGCAGCAGAAAGCCTTCTTAGCCCGCGAATACCAGGATTCGCAGTTGCGTGCCGAAGTAGAGTCTCTGCTCTGCGCATATGAAGCTGCGGACACTTTTCTGGAGCCAAATCCGGGCAAACGGCGCAGGACAATCAACCCGGAATCGGAGACCCAATCCGGCCTTCCTCCTGCGCTGGGCGAATATCGGATCATCCGCCTGTTGGGTGAAGGCGGCATGGGTGCCGTGTATGAGGCTGAGCAGAACCGCCCGCGGCGCACCGTCGCGCTTAAGATTCTGAAGCACGAACTCTCGAGTCCGGAATTGCGCTGGCGGTTTGAGCAGGAAGCTCACGTCCTCGGCCGCTTGCAGCACCCTTGCATCGCCCGAATCTACCAGGCGGGAACGGCGCAGACCCCATTTGGATCGCAGCCTTACTTCGCCATGGAACTGATAAAGGGCCCGTCGCTGCTGCAGTATGCCGAAGCGCGTCGGCTCAACATCCGGCAAAGGCTGGAGATCATGCTGAACATTTGTGATGCCGTTCACCATGCGCATCAGGTTGGCGTGATTCATCGCGACCTGAAGCCTGGCAATATTCTGGTCGAAGAAAGCGGTCAACCGAAAGTTCTCGATTTCGGAGTGGCGCGGGTGGTGGAAGGTGATCTGCAAAACACGCGGCACACAGGTTCAGGGGAGATGCTCGGGACGCTAGCTTACATGAGCCCCGAGCAGGTTATGGGAGATCCCTTCGACCTGGATACGCGCAGTGATGTGTACGCTCTCGGAGTTATTTTGTTCGAACTCTTATCGGGGCGCTTGCCGTACCAACTGAGTCGCCAATTCCCCGAAGCCATCGAGACGATCCTGCAGCGAGATCCTACACCGCTTAGCTCAATCGCTCGCGCTTGTCGGGGCGATCTCGAGACGATAGTGGGGAAGGCACTTGCCAAGGACAAATCGCAAAGGTACTCGTCGGTTGCTGACCTGGGCGCTGATTTGCAGCGCTATCTGCGCAAGGAACCAATTATCGCCCGACGCCCGACACCAACTTATCGAATCTCGAAGTTTGTATCCCGCCACCGGGCTTTGGTGGCCAGTGTGACAGCAATATTCCTGGTGCTGATTTCGGGCATCGCCGTCGCCGGCAGGCAGGCCGCCATCGCACGCCGCGCTGAGCTAATCGCTATCACGGAAAGAAATCGTGCAATAGAAGAAAAAGGCCGCGCAGACAGCGAGTCCGCTGCCGCCAAAGCCATTACGAATTTCTTGCGAAATGACGTCCTGGCTCAGGCGAGCGCTAACGTGCAGGCTGGACCGGCAACAACACCCGATCCGAACCTCACAGTACGCACTGCTCTCGACCGTGCCGCATCGCGCATAGACGCCACATTCAAGGCACAACCCTTGATCGAAGCCTCAATTCGCCAAACGATCGGGAAAGCGTACCAGGACCTCGGGCTTTACCCGGAAGCGGACCGGCAACTGCAACGTGCACTTGCAATTCGGAATCGCATCCTCGGTGAACACCATCCCGACTCTTTAACCAGTATTCATGAATTGGCGGGGCTCTATCATGCTGAGGGCAAGTATGCACAGGCCGAGCCACTGTTTGCCAGAGCATTGGAAGCACGGCGGCGTCTACTGGGCGAGGACAATCCCGCCACGCTGGAATCGATGAACGGCTTGGCGGCGGTCTACTTCAATGAAGGTAAACTCGCGCTATCCGAGCCACTTTACCTCAACGTAGTCAACATGAGGCGGCGAGTGCTGGGAGAAGATCATCCCGATACGCTGCTCAGCATGAATGATCTGGCGCGGCTGTATCTCGAGGAGGGTAAATACGCGCAGGCAGCGCTACTATGCCCTAAGGTCGTTGCCGCTCGGGAAAGATTGCTGGGCCAAGATCATCCCGATACGCTGATCAGTGAAGACAACCTTGGGCGGCTGTACCTGAGCCAAGGCAAGTACGCAGACGCGGAACCCCTCTTTAGTAAGGTGCTCAGGATACGCCAGCGAGTGCTGGGCGAACAGCATCCCGACACCCTCATCAGTATGAACAATCTGGCCGTTGTCTATCGCAAAGAGGGAAAGTTCCAACCGGCCGAATCATTACTGAAACAGGCTCTCGAAATTCAGCGACGCCGGCTGGGGGAAGACAACCCGGATACGCTGCTTATGATGAACAATTTGGCTCGCGCCTACATGGACGAAGGTAGATACGCGCAGGCCGAGCCGCTGTTTACAAAGGTGCTGAGCAACCAGCGTCGCCTGCTGGGTGAACAACATCCTGACACGTTGGTGATGATGAGAAACCTCGCGCGGCTCTACCATTGCGAACGAAAATCTTCGCAGGCGGAAGCGTTACTTCACCGAGTGATGTTGATCCAACGCAGCCTGTTGGGAGCGGATCATCCAGACACGCTGACTACCATGTCTTGGCTGGCGCACGTATACCTGGACGAGCGTGAGTACGGGGCTGCGGAGTCTCTTTACAGGGAAGTTTTCGAGACCCGGCGGCGGACTCTGGGATCCAATCACCGCGACACCGCGAGCGCCCTGGCGTCAATGGGCGAGCTGCGGCTGCGGCAGAGGAGATTCGCCGAAGCCGAACGGTTACTGCGCGATGCGTTCGAAAGCCAGACCAGAAATCACGGTGAGACGTGGGAGCGGTACAAGACGCAGACTTTGCTGGGCGCCAGTCTTGCCGCACAAGCAAAATTCGAACAGGCCGAGCCCTTCTTGATATCCGGGTTCGAAGGCCTCTCGCTTAGCAAGGGCGCAGTACCCTGGGAAAGCCGATCTGTCATAGAGGAAGCCGGCCAAACGATCGTCCATTTGTACCAGGATTCCGGACAACCTGGGAAAGCCGCACAGTGGCTGGATCGGCTCCAAACTGCTAGTGATCCGGCTCACGAATAAGATCGCTTCTCACTTGTTCTGTCAGTGAGCTATTTTCTGCCCGACTTACGCTGTCTGGATTGAGGCACCCTCGCATGAGGAGCACATATGAATACAATCTGGATTTGGCTACTTATATCGATAATCGTCACAAGTGGACCTGTGGTGGGCCAATCTACACCCGATATCTCTCGCCATATCACGTTTAACTGTCCGGCGTGTTCGGAAACTCGGCTGGTTACTGCACGGATAGTGGCTGTATAGATCCCGGGCGCTAAACAGCTCACGACTTAGCTGCCTGCATCTGTTCATAGAGCCATATCTTGGCCACGCTCCATTCCCGTTTTACCGTGGCTGGGGATGTCCTCATCACCTCGGCGGTTTCTTCTATGGAGAGACCACCAAAAAACCGCAGTTCAACTACCCGCAGTTTGTCGGGATCGGCATTACCCAAACGTTCTAGCGCCTGATCCAACTCAACTAGGTCGAGACCGGATTGTGCCGGCACTGTAAGCGCCTGCTCCAGTGGAGAGTTGCATCGAAGGTCGCGCTTTGCCGCCACGTGGCGCCGCGCGTGATCCACCAGAATGTGCCGAATAACACGCGATGCGACCGCAAAGAAATGCTGCCGGTCCTGCATGTTTGATTCGCCACTGCCCACCAGTCGCAGGTAGGCCTCGTGCACGATTGCTGTGCTGGTGAGGGACGGCTGGTCCTCCTCTAATCGAAGATGATAGCCTGCCAGCCGCTTGAGCTCATCGTAGACGATCGGTATCAGTTCATCGAGTGCTTGCCGATCGCCACTACTCCAGCGCCGAAGCAGGGCCGTCAACTCACCCATGCGATTTCCCCCTACCGCAGTGAGCCAATTCTAGCGTATGTTGCGCTGTTTGGATTGCATACCCGCTCAGTAGGTAATTAGCGGCGGTGTCAGAAAAGGAGTGAACCCATGGTCACGACAACTACTGCGTTTACTGTCAGCGCCTTGTTCCTGTATTCCAGTATGGCTTGGGGAGCCCGCGCCGACGATCACGAGCACGAAGACCGGCACGACGAGAAGTACATGTTCGTGTGGGCCGGAGATCAAGCCCGAACCCATCCCGACTTCCTCGCGGTAATCGATTTCGATGATGATTCGCCCAACTACGGAAAAGTAATCAGCACCGTGCCATTGCCCGGTCCGGGCGCTACCGGTAATGAGCCGCACCACGTCGGGCTTTCGGCCGATAAACGCGTGCTCGGGGCTGGTGGTCTGCTGAGTGTCTTGAAAGGGCAGAATGAAATCTTCTTCTTCAACGTCGAGGACCCCAGAAGGCCGAGGTTCATCAGTTCGGCAGATCCCCCTCTTTCGGCAATTACAGACGATTTCTACGCTCTCCACGGGGGCGGGTTTCTCGTCACGATGATGGGTGGCGCACAAGGGCACGCTCCCGGGCGCGTCGTTGAGTTCAACAAAGATCTGAAGCTCATTGCCGAACACCCGGACGCTCCGCCCGAGGACGGCTTCAACCCGCACGGAATCTCAGTACGGCCTGAACTCAATCTCATGCTGACCAGCGATTTCATCTGCCCTTCCACGACCTTGCATGCTGTTCCCGGCCCGCTCGATCTCAGGGGTAGCATTCGCGTCTGGGACTTTCGTGAGAGGAGAATTGTGCGTACGGTTCGCATTCCTAATGCCGGAGGGACCATCGATGTCCAGCTGATTCCTGGCGATCCGCTGGCGCGAGCGTATACCGCCGGAATGCTCGATGACAAGCTGTACCTCGTCGATCCGTATGTTGGGCTCGCCACGCCGGTGTTCGACTTCGCTTCCATTCAAAAGAATGGATGGCCACAACTGATGCGGCTGACCAGAGACGGACAGCGCCTGTTCATAACCATGAATCAGGCCGGCAAAGTTGTCATGTTCGATACCAGCGATCCCGCCAAGCCGGTGGTGATGAGAGTTCTGGACTTAGGCGCAAACTCCGGCCCGCATTATCTCCGCCTTACCGAGGATGAGAAGCGGCTGGTCATCTCAGACTATTTCTTGAATGAGGATGCCTTCGGGAAAGTTCACTCGGAGGGAGACCACAAAGTACATGTGGCGAAGGTAACAGCTCATAATCTGGTGCTGGACCAGAGATTCCAGCTGGATTTCAATACTGCGTTTCCAACGGGACCAGCCCGACCACACGGACTGGCTTTTAAGTAGCGCAAGCAAAAGATGGAAGGAGAGTACCTTGTCCAGAATGATTGTTTTAGCGGTCTCAACCTCTTCGGATGCTACTGGTACATACATGTGTGGCCGGACGCATATTACTTCACATACATGATGTCGGATGCGAACGGCAACGTGGTGGGCGCGCCAACGCATGCGCAGTTGACCGCAATGCAATGTTAGACGGGCAACCGGCAGGCCAGATTTTTGTTTGACTCAGCCGAATGTCGTAAGCCTGGTGCCTTCCGATCTTGATGGCAACTTACCCCGGGCAGCAGGTTCGGCCAACTTCTCGTGCTTCCCGCTGGTTCCATTCAACTCCGAGAAGAGCACTGGGTCATTGCGACCTTCATGGCTATCTTGATAAGTAACTGACTGGCCGGTTATTTATCGTGTCGAGTGCACTTTGAAGAGGGACGTTCAGAGATGGGTTTCATTCGAAAGAATTGGTATTACCTGGGAGCGATCTTATTTGTAGCATTGGCCTTCTGTGTCGGGTTCTGGGGAGATGAAATTGCACCGCTGAGAAAAATCCTGTTGCTAAGCTTCATGGCTCTACTCGTTCAGCAGTTCGAAGAATACGCCTTCCCGGGCGGATCTTCTGCGGTGTTCACCGCCGTCAATCCGCAACCAATCAAGAGCGCTAGGACGGCGTCGTTGTGTTTGCTCCTAAGATTATCGCCTTGAGTATTCGGCGGCAGCGACCGCCCGTGATCCGGCAGTGAGGCGGTTGCCCAGTCGCACGCCGATCCGGCAAATGCCTTTGGCGCGGCGGATGCCGTCCGCATGATCGCTCAGTCGGAACCCGTTAGCGTTAGCAGATAACGCCTTACGATCGGGCATTTCAGACGTTGGCCACTGGACCAGAGCCGGGATCAGAGCATCGTGTGCCAGTTCCTCGGCGACTCCAACATCGCGTAGCAGACGCGTCAAGGCGGCAATCAATCTGGCGGCCTCAATCCGCCAGATCGCTTCGACTGCCGCCTGAATACCTGGTGTGCTCATGCTTACCAAGTGTGCAGGAGAAAGCCGTGCAGCCGGTGCTGCCGGTCTAATGACCAGCGGCTTCGCGAACCTCGGGCGAATAGTCTTCCATTTCGAAGATGCGCCGGACTTCGATGGTGTCGTTGTCTGAGCCAGGGCATCGCGAAGCCCATTCGATGGCCTCCGCCCTCGAATTGACCTGGATGATCCAATAACCGCCGACAACTTCCTTCGTTTCGGGAAACGGACCATCTGTGACCTTCGCTTTGCCTCCGGCGAAACTCACACGAGCGCCCTCGCTGGGGGGATGGAGTCCGTTGAGTGCCAGCAAAACTCCCGCCTCCGTGAGAGCTTGGTTGTACTCGGCCATGGCGGCGACTTTCTTGGGATCGGGTTGGAAGTTGGGTTTGGCCTCGCCGTATCCGGCAGGGATCATAAGCATCAGGAATTGCATGGGTTTTCAGTCTTTCCTTTCTTGGAGCTGTCCGTTTACTAGTGGGTCAGACTCTCAACAGCCGCTCATACGGACGTCGAGTGGGGTGAGAGGAAATCGACACGGCGACCTTTTTTCTGCCGCAACCTCCATCGGATCCTGATCGCCCGCTTGGCAGGACTCACTGATGGTGTTTTCACGATCAAAGCGAACAGTCGTGCCGGTGATCCCGGCATCGTCGACCGCCCAGCCGAGGGCCCGAAGAAAAGGGCGTCCGCCGCAGGAGATCGGGAATGTGGGCGTTTGTGTCACTTTTGTTCAGCCTTCGTGCGGTGGATCGTACTGGGGAGCGAAAAACCCGCCGCGATCATCCAGATGAAACCCGGAAATCGCGTCAGCGGGATCAGGGGAAGCGCCTGGGGCAGGAGAATGTCGAGCCAGCTTAGTTCGCCGATCATCGCGATAATGATGCCGGAAGCGACAATCCACTTCGGCAGGAGCTTGGTAAAGCCCGCAGTAATCGACATTCCTGCGATGAGCAGACCGAGGGGGACGGAAAAGCCAACGCCGCCCAAGGCAAACGTCAGCCGATAAAGCGCCTGCAGTAAGGCGGGCTCCTTGGCGATGCCGGGATAGGACATTGCCTGAGCAGCATAAAAACGCTGCCGTCAGTAGGTTCGGATATAGAACTGAATGTCCAGGATGGAAGGCATTTTACCTGCTCTCTTCCGCAGGCGCCGGCATGGTGCAACCTCACCATGCCGCGCCGCACGCTGCGCTTATTTCAGATCACCCGGGGTCGCTTTTAGCGAGCACAGGCGTTACTTTTCGTAACTGCCGAAGCTGTAAGTCAGAATCAGCGCCTCTGATCACCGCTTACACCCTGCGGCGCAGCCACTCGATCTCCCGCCGGTCGCGCTTGGACGGCCTGCCTTCGCGTGAGTCCTCGAAATGCGGCATCGCCTTGCGTTCCTCGGCCGCTCTCAGCCGTAACTCACGGCTTTCCACCGTCTCAGCGTAAAGCGTTTGTGCGACTGATGCGGGCCCGCGTATATGGCTGATCCCCTCTACCCTCACCTCGAAGTCTCCGCTGTCGTTTCGGATGCGCAGCATGTCGCCGGCATTCACTTCGCGTGACGCCTTAGCCTTCTGCCCGTTACACTCGATGCGGCCTAGCTCGCAGGCACGTGACGCCAGAGCGCGTGTCTTGAAGAATCGTGCGGCCCAAAGCCACTTGTCGATGCGCACGCGTTCCATGCATTCATTCTCATACGCGCTCATGCGCGCTGCGTTTGAAATTCGAAGGTCAAACCAATCGCCTTATGCTCTGTCTTATGACAGCATCCACAAAGTTGAAGGCTTCTCCCGTTAAGCCGAACGAGTTTACCGGTTTTCCTGAACAAGGCTTCCGGTTCCTCCGCCAGTTGAAGCTCAACAATGACCGCGACTGGTTTCGCGAACGCAAAGCGGATTATGATCAGTTCGTTCAGCGGCCCATGGAGGCGCTGGTTCTCGCGGCCGCAGCCGAGTGCCGCCGCCGCGGTCTTCCGCTGCACGCAAAGGACAGAAATCCGGTCATGCGCGTTTACCGTGACATCCGTTTCAGCAAGAACAAGCAGCCTTTCAAAACCCATGTGGCTGCCGAAATCCGCCGCGATTTCGTCGCTTCATGCTGCATGCTTTA
>JAFAMM010000317.1 GCA_019233375.1 Acidobacteriaceae bacterium | reverse complement strand
CCGGCCAATTCGCAGCGGCGAACCTCAAGATGACCGTGCAGGCCCAAAGGCAGGAAGTGACCGTTACCGATACCTCGACGAACACGGTCAGCACGGAACCCGGCAACAACGCGACGGCATTGGTTCTTCAGAAGGAGGATCTCGATGCATTACCCGACGATCCGGATGACATGCAAGCCGATCTCGAGGCGTTAGCCGGCCCTGCCGCGGGACCTGGCGGGAATCAAATCTTCATCGATGGTTTCACCGGGGGCCGCCTGCCGCCGAAAAACTCGATTCGCGAGATTCGAATCAACTCAAATCCCTTTTCGGCCGAGTTCGACAAGATGGGTTTCGGACGCATTCAGATCTTCACCAAGCCCGGGACCGACAAATTCCACGGCCAGGCGTACTACGACATCAGCGACGGAATCTGGAACTCCCGAAATCCATTCCTCGTAACGCCCGGATTTGATGACCCGCCATTTCGGACCCAGCTCTTCGGTGGCAACGTCAGCGGCCCGATCAGCAAGCACGCCAGTTTCTTCATTGACGTTGACCGCCGCCAGATCGATGATAACGGCATCATCAACGCGACGGTCCCGACAGCAGACTTTCTCAGCTCCAGCCCCTATCAAATCTTCTACCCGACGCCGCAAAGACGGACCACCGTCAGTCCGCGAGTCGATTATCAGCTCAGCTCGAGCAATACCCTGAGCTTCCGTTATGCGTACCTCGAAAATGACCATATCTTAACTGGAGTAGGCGCGTTTCAGCTCCCGGACACAACCATCGGCACTGTCACGTTCCCGAGTTACGGGTACTCGCAATCTTCCAATGAACAAAGCGCCCAGGTGGTAGAGACAGCCGTTTTGAGTCCCCACGCTATCAACGAGACGCACTTTGAATTTGAGCGCACTTACCAGTCGGAAAGCAGCCAGAACACCGTTCCTACACTGAACGTCGCGCAATCCTTTGTATCCGGCGGCTCCGGCTACAGCTCACCGCAATATCCCAACAGCTACGATCTTCAAAACTACTGGGAGCTCCAGAACTACACCTCGCTCACCTATGGCGCGCACGCCATCAAGGCCGGAATAAGATTCCGGGCAACAGCTCTGTACGATTCCAGCCCAAAGAGTTTCAATGGACAATACTCGTTCCTGGGCGGCACGTTCCCGGTGCTCGGTGCCGGCTTCACGCGGACAGACGCGATTCAGCAGTTGAGTTCCATCGAACAATACCTGATGACGGTTCAACTCTTGAACACCGGGCTGACGAGCCAGCAGGTCTCAGCCCTGGGCTATGGCCCTTCGAAGTACAGTGTGATCGCGGGCACGCCATATATTGGCCTGACACAGTACGATTTCGGACCCTTCATCCAGGACGATTGGCGCGTCAGGCCCAACCTGACGATGAGTTTCGGCCTGCGCTTCGAATCCCAAACCAATATCCCCGATCACGCCGATTGGGCGCCCCGGGTTAGCATCGCCTGGTCCCCCGACAGCAAAGGTCCGAACAGCCGCCCCAAGACGGTTATCCGGGGCGGATGGGGAATTTTCTACGACCGCTTCGCCATAACCAACGTCTTGACTGCGTATCGTTACGGTCTTTACTCGAACAGCCAGACACCATATAACCTTGAGAACCCCAACCTCTTCGATGCCGCCTTCTCGACGCCCATCCCTTTGAGTGATCTGAGCGTCACTTCCAACACGGCGCAGCATTATCAAATCGACGGCCATCTTCAGGCGCCACGCTTGATGCAAACCGCAATTTCGGTTGAGCGGCAGCTATTCGCGCGTACAACCTTGACCGCGAACTTTGTCGATTCCAGGGGCGTACACGAATTGCGCACGGTAGACATCAACGCGCCTTATCCAACGCCGGGCCATCTTCCGCCTGGCGCTCCGCAGCTCGTAGCCGGAAGCCCGACGACTCGCGGTACTAACAATGTCTGCTGCCGTCCCTTCGGCGACATCGGCGATATCTATGATTTCCAATCGGATGGCTTGTTCAAACAAACTCAATTCATCCTTGGCGTGAATGGGCAACTTACAAAACGGATAACGCTCTTCACACGCTATTTCTGGAACAACGCACACAGCGATACAGATGGTCTGAGCACGCTTCCCGCCAACCCGTACAACTTTGCAGCCGACTGGGGCCGATCGGCACTGAGTATCGAGAACAACTTCTTCCTTGGTGGGTCCATTTCGGCTCCGTACGGCTTTCGCTTTTCCCCGTTTGTTGTACTTCACAGCGGAACGCCGTATAACATTACAACCGGAACGGACCTTTATCTCCAGGGACAACCCACGCCCACCGCGCGCCCGAGCGTTGTAAGTTATGAGACGGCATACAACACCGCATTCGGGTATCTCAATCCCATTCCGCTTGTCGCGCCTCCCGGAACCTCGAACATGATTCCACGCAATTACGCGACAGGACCAGGGTTTGTTGGCCTGAATTTGCGTGTGAGTAAAACCTGGGGCTTCGGATCCACTAAGTTCGAGGGTCCTTCGGGCGGTGCCCACGCATCTCAAGGCGGCGGCGGACACGGATTCGGCGGTGGCGGACGTTTCATGAATGAAACTACCGAGCACCGTTACAACCTCACGTTTTCTGTCAACGCACGCAATATTTTGAATCACGAGAACTTGAACACCCCGAATGGAGCTCTGACTTCTCCTTACTTCATGGAGTCCACCGGCATAACGGGCGGTTATGGCGCTGAAGCAACAGCGAGTAACCAGCGCCGCATCGACCTGCAGCTTCGCTTCGCGTTCTAGCACCGATGGAATATCCGCCGCGCTTTAGCGGGTTGGAATCGGGTAGCGATGACCGCTAGCCCCGCTTGTTGTAGTCTGCCTGTATGAAGACATCTTTGGCGTTCCGGGCGGCAGCGCTTGCCATCGCCGCGGCCGGAGCGCTCGTCGCTGCGCCCAAGCCCGAATGGAAGCAACTTTTTAACGGCAAGAATCTCGACGGATGGAAGCACGTGGGCAAAGGCTCGATGAGCGTCGAGAACGGGCTGATTCAAACCCACGGCGGCATGGGCCTGCTGTACTGGACCGAAAGCAAGCTCGGTGACTGCGTCCTGAAGGTCGTCTATAAAATGCGGGATCAGAATGACAATTCGGGTGTGTTCATCCGTATCCCGGTTCCGCCGACGGAGGCCTGGATGCCGGTCAACTACGGCTATGAAGTCCAGATCGACAATGTGGCCCCGGGAGAGGACGAATATCACGTCACGGGAACGCTGTACTCGCTCACCAAACCGCTGGCCCGTCCTGGCAAGCCGGGTCCGGAATGGAACACCATGGAGATCACTCTGGACGGCCCGCGCACCATCGTCACCGTCAACGGCGTCAAGGTGACCGACTACACCGAAGGTGAACCGGTCCCTCCGAAGAAGCTGGACTTCGAACCGGAGCGCGGTCTGCGACCCAACTTTGGCTATATCGGTCTGCAGAACCATAGCGACAACGATGTCGTCTTTTTCAAAGAAGTCGCCGTGCGGCCGCTGAAATCATCCGCGGTGGGGCAATAGTCTGCAACCGCCGCCCGCCAAGCCTCCAGCAATCAAAATCGCCGACGAAAGCGCCGGCCTCAGACGAGGCATGGGGCTGTTCCCCGCCCTCGCTTCCAACATGCTGAACATGGTGGGCGTGGGACCGTTTCTCACGATCCCGCTCATCCTCGAAGCCATGAACGGTCCGCAGGCGCTGCTCGGATGGATCCTTGGCGCCCTGATTGCGCTCTGTGACGGTATGGTGTGGGCTGAGTTGGGCGCCGCCATGCCCGGTTCTGGCGGATCATACGAATATCTTCAACAGGCATTCGGTGTCCGCTCACTCGGGCGTTTGATGGGCTTCCTGTTTCTCTGGCAAGTCATGCTCTCCGCGCCTTTGACGGCCGCCTCCGGCGCGGTCGGGTTCGGCGACTATCTCCGCTATCTGCTGCCAACCATGTCGGGCACGGAACTGAAACTCGTTGCGATCGTCGTCTGCATTCTGTGCACGATTCTGCTGTATCGCGATATCCACTCCATCGGCATCATCTCCGCGGTCCTCTGGGTCGGACTCATCGCCGCCATGGGGATCATCATCTGGAGCGGCGCCGCGCACTTCAGCACGGCACAAGCTTTCAGTTTTCCATCCGGCGCGTTCAGCCTCACGCCCGGATTCTTTGTCGGGCTAGGCGCGGCCACGCTGATCAGCATGTACGATTACAGCGGATATTTCAATGTTTGCCTGATCGGCGGTGAGATCCGGAATCCTACCGTTAACATCCCGCGCTGTGTCATTCTTTCGATCGTGATCCTCGCCGTGCTGTACGTTGCAATGAGTTTTTCCATCATCGGGGTGGTGCCCTGGCAGGACGCCATGCACTCTACTGCCATTGTTTCCGACTTCATGGAGCGCATCTACGGCTGGCGCTCGGCTGCGCTGATGACCGGGCTCATTTTGTGGGTCGCCTTCGCGTCCGTTTTCTGCGTCCTCCTTGGCTACACGCGGGTGCCGTTCGCCGCGGCAGTCGAAGGACACTTTTTCTCTGCCTTTGCGCGCGTGCATCCGACGCGGAATTTCCCGTCCTTCTCCGTCGTGTTTATGGGAGCCGTATCGGCCGCCGCATGCCTGATTCCCTTGGGTGCGCTCATTAAGACCCTGATCATCATCCAGATCATGACGCAGTTTGCCGCGCAGTGTATTGCCGTCATCCTGATCCGCCGTCTGCGCAAAGACATTGAGCGCCCGTTCTCAATGCCGTTCTATCCCATTCCGGCTTTGGTCGCACTGGCCGGCTGGCTGTTTATACTTGCCGAGAGCGGGCGCATCTACATACTGAGCGGATGCGGGCTGTTGATCTTTGGAATCGCAGCGTATCTCTGGAGAGCGCGGCGCATCTCGGCGTGGCCCTGGGATCCCGCGATTACCAAACAAACGGTATGAGCCCTTTGACTCGCTGCTTATAGCCCAGATATTCGGTTCCAAACTGCTGCTGCATGAATAACTCTTCGGTTGTTGATTTGAGTTTCCAGCTGGTAAAGGCGAGCAGCAGCGCGAGGAAACCCCGAACCTGGCCAAGATCCAAAGCGGTTCCAAGCATCGCGAGCAGAAGACCGGAATAGATCGGATGCCGAACGAAGCGGTACGGACCAGACCGCACGAGTTCGTGATTTTGTTTTACCGTTACCGAAGAACTCCAATTCGCACCAAGATAAAAGCGCCCTGAGACCGCGAACGCGAAGCCGGCCAACGCGACCATGACGCCAATCGCCGTCCAGAGCAGTGATCGCGGTAGTACACTCAGACCCAAGATGCCGATTGCGGTTTCGTCTGCAAAGAGAAGCGCAAAAGCCGCAACCACTAACAATACCTGGATCATGCGGGAACTCGAGGCGTCACGGCGTACCGTTTGTTTTGCGGCGAACGCCGTCACAACCCACAGCACGCCCACTGTCAGCCAACAGTACTCAATGATGAGATGAAGGTTGTGCCGCATGGAATCAGGCGATCCCGAACTTCCGCTGCATGGCCTCTAAGGTAATACCCTTCGTTTCAGGATAGGCGAAGAGAACGACGAACAACTGCAGGACCATCATGGCCGAGAAGAGCACAAACGGAGCGCCGCCGGAATGGCTGGCCACCACCGGAAAGGTCCATGAAATAACCGCATTCATGAACCAGTGAGTGAAGCTGCCTAGGCTTTGTCCGTGTGCTCGAACGCGATTAGGAAACACTTCGCTGATGAATACCCAGATCACCGCTCCTTGCGAAAACGAGAATGAGCCGATGAAGCCGACCAGAAACCAAACGAGCAAGCGCTCGTGAGAGCTGCTCAGAAAAACCGCTGCGACGCCTGCCAATGAAGCGGCACACCCGACGGACCCGATCAGCAGCAGCGTTTTCCTGCCCACGCGATCGATGATCGACATGGCGATGATAACGAAAACAAGGTTCGTGAAGCCGATCAGAACCGCTTGCAGATCGCCCGAAAGCTTGCTGAAGCCCGCTCGCGCGAAGATATCGTTCAGATAATAGAGCACCGCGTTGATCCCGGAAAGCTGGTTGAACATCGCGATTGAAACAGCCAGAAAGATAGGAAAACGATACTTCCGCTGGAACAGCCGTTCGTGCCCGTGCCCGTGTTCCACATCAATGGAGCTGATGATGTCCTGCAACTCGCCCTCGACGTCTTCTTCCCCGATGATCTCGAGCACTCGCCGGCCTTCCGCGATTCGCGATTTTGAGACCAGCCAGCGTGGACTGCGCGGAATCACAAACAGCATCAAAAAGAATCCCAGGGCGGGAATTCCGGATACGCCGAGCATCCAGCGCCAGTCCTGTGGGCCGAGCTTCGCCAACCCGATCAGGTAATTCGAAAGATAGGCGACCAATATACCTGCCACGACATTGAACTGAAAGAAACCGACGAGCCGTCCGCGCCACTTGGCAGGCGCGATCTCGGCGATATACATCGGGCCGAGCACCGACGAACCGCCGATACCGAGTCCGCCGATGAATCGGAAGATCATGAGTGAAACCCAGTTCCACGAGAAGGCACAGCCCAGCGCCGAAATGAGATAAAGTACGGCCATCAGGCGGAGGCTGTCGCGCCGGCCGTAGCGATCCCCGGGAAAGCCGGCAACAAGAGACCCGACAACCGTGCCGACCAGCGCGATCGCAACGGTGAGGCCAAGAGTGCTGGGGCTCAGCGAAAACGTGCGCGTCAAGCCCGCCGTTGTGCCCGCGATCACGGCGGTGTCAAAGCCGAAGAGAAGACCGCCCAAAGCGGCGACGATGGTGCTTCGAATCAGCGCCCCGGTAAGCTTCATGAGCGGCCGCCCGCTGCCCGCGTACCGGCGGCGGCTGCATGCTGCGCAAGTGCCAGCGCGCCGAGAATACCGGCGCGGGCGCCCAGTTGCGGAGGCTGTATGAAGCTCTGGAGCCGCTCCAACACCTCAGGATGGTGTACGTATCCGTTCAGCAGTTGCGAAAATTCCCTACGGATCAGATCGAACAGTTGTGGCTGTTGCATAACTCCGCCTCCGAGAAGAAAACGGCGCGGCGACAGGCTGAACGTGAGGTTCGCCAGGCCATACGCCAGATACTGTGCTTCCAAACCCCAACCTGTGTGATCGGGCGGCAGAAGCGCGGCGGGCATTCCCCACCGCATCTGCATCGCCGGTCCACAGGCAAGGCCCTCCAGACAGTCACTGTGAAACGGACAACAACCCGGAAAAGGGTCGCGCGCCAGATCATGAGGAATTCGCAAATGACCCATCTCAGGGTGAACGAGGCCGTGCACGAGCTCTCCATGGACGAGCGCCCCTCCGCCGATTCCCGTTCCGATAGTTAAATAAACCGCGTCCGCCAGTCCGCGCGCGGCACCCCACGTTGCTTCGCCGAGCATAGCCGCATTCACATCGGTGTCAAAACCCACCGGAACGTCGAATGCGGAGCGTACAGCTCCCACCAGGTCGAAATTTGACCATCCTGCTTTCGGCGTTGCCGTAATGTGACCATAAGAAGGAGACGCGAGATTGAGATCGACCGGGCCGAAAGAGCCGATGCCAAAAGCGTCAAAACGCTTTCCGGAATCCTGAAAAAATTGAATGACGCCTTCGAGCGTAACATCCGGAGCCGACGTCGGGAATTGAGCGATGGTCAGGTCTTCGGGGCTGGTGCCTATGCCGCAGACAAACTTCGTACCTCCCGCCTCAATCGCGCCAAACATGTTCTTGAGTATATGCAAGCGGTGAACGCCGGCCGGCAGCCGTCGCTCGCCCGGCGTGCCACGATACTAGTTTTCCCGCTATGAAGATCGCAACCTACAACGTCAACTCCATTCGCAGACGGCTGCCCATTGTGCTGGCCTGGCTCCATGAACATCAGCCCGACATGTTGTGCCTCCAGGAGACAAAGGTCAGCGATGAGGAGTTTCCTGTCGACGCCTTGCGCAACGCCGGCTATCACGTTACGTTTCGCGGCATGAAGGCCTATAACGGTGTGGCGACACTCAGCCGCGAAATACCGGAGCGAATCATGCACGGACTGCACGAAGGCCCCGATAATGAAGACGTTCGCATCCTCCAGACTCGCGTGCAGGGCGTACCGGTCGTGAACACATACGTGCCCCAGGGCTACAAAATTACTTCAGATAAGTATGCCTTCAAGCTGCAATGGTTCCGCCGCATCCGTGAATACTTCGAGAAATACCTGGACCCGAATGAACCCGCCATATGGACGGGAGATCTGAACGTTGCGCCGGAGGCCATCGACGTCTATCATCCGGATCGCCGGGTAAAAGATGTCGATTTCCACATCGACGCCCGAAACGCCTTCAAGGATGCTGCTTCCTGGGGATTCATTGACGTATTTCGCAAGCTGCACCCGGACCGCGTCCAATACACGTATTGGGACTACTTCCGAAACGCCTTCGAGAACAACTGGGGCTGGCGCATTGACCATATCCTGGCAACCGCGCCCTTGGCGGCCCGCTGCACGGTTTGCGACGTGGACATCGTTCCGCGAAAATCGGCGGACCCCTCGGATCACACCATCGTTTGGGCTGAATTCGCCTGATGCCTGAGGCGCCAGAATTTGATGTCGCCGTAGTCGGCGCCGGCATCATCGGATTGGCCCACGCGTATCTGGGCGCGCGTTCCGGAAAAAGAGTGGCCTTGTTTGAGCGGCAGCCCGCGGCGAGCGGAGCCTCCATCCGAAACTTCGGGCTGATCTGGCCAATCGGGCAAGCGCCGGGCACTCTGCATCAGATGGCGTTGCGTAGCCGTGAAATCTGGGTTGATCTGCTTCGCCAGACCGGGTTGCCCTATGACGCGAGTGGTTCTCTGCACGCCGCATATGTGAAGGAGGAAGCGGACGTGGGGCGCGAATTCGCGGAACTCGGTCCTGCCCTCGGATATGAATGTGGATGGCTTACCACCGAGCAGACCTTACAACGGAGCGCCGCACTCAGTCCTGAAGGCCTGTTGGGCGCGCTCTGGAGTTCAACTGAACTGACCGTCGATCCCCGCCAACTCATCGCCGAGTTGCCA
>JAFAMM010000259.1 GCA_019233375.1 Acidobacteriaceae bacterium | reverse complement strand
TTCGATGAGATGACCGGCGGCCTGCGCGAGGGCGAACTATTTATCCTCGCGGCTCGCCCTGCTATGGGCAAAACGGCCTTCGCCTTGAACATCGCACAGCACGTAGCTATGAATCCCAAAAACCCCAAAGCTGTTGCGGTGTTCTCGCTTGAGATGTCGAAAGAATCGCTGCTGACGCGCTTGATCTGTGCAACCGCGCGGGTCGATCAGCAGCGCTTTCGCGCCGGCTACCTCAATGGGGAAGAGCGGCATGCACTGCAGGACGCGCTCTTCAAAATCGTCGAGTCTCCGCTCTATATAGATGACACGGCCGGTATCAACCTGATGGACGTACATTCGAAGCTGCGCCGGCTGCAGGCCGAGCAGGACCTGGGTTTGGTCGTGATTGACTATCTGCAGCTCATGCAAGGCCGCGGGCGCTTCGAAAATCGCGTGCAGGAGATCAGCTCGCTGTCGCGCGGCTTCAAACTGATGTCGAAAGAGTTGCGAGTTCCCTTCCTCGTGCTTTCGCAACTCAGCCGCGCTCCTGAGACGCGTCCCGGCGATCATCGGCCTATGTTAAGCGATCTCAGAGAGTCAGGCTCAATCGAGCAGGACGCCGACATGGTCGGCTTCATTTTTCGCGAAGAAGTGTACCGGCCTGATAAAGAAAGCCTGAAGGGTCTTGCGGAGTTGATCCTGGCAAAGCAAAGAAACGGCCCGACCGGCCGCATTAAGCTTGCCTTTCTCAACCGCTTCACAAAATTCGAGAATCTCGCCGTCGACACTGGCGATGACGAAGCGCCGTTCGAGTAAAGCGCTCACTCACTCCGAGCAAGTGCCCGGCGAGTTTCCGGCATGGCGAGCGACAACGTGGCCATCGTCGCGGCCAGCACCAGCAGTGACCAGATAGAGTACTTGTGAACTTTTGTCGCCTGCTTGAGTCCCAGTTGAGCGGCCATCACCGCATCGACGAGTGCCTTCGCGCCCATTGCCAAGGGGATCCACTTCGCGTGCTTCGAGCGATCCTCTGCTCCCATGCCCGCGAGGCATGCGGTCACCCCATAGCTCGCCATCCCGAGCAGCGCATCGGGTGTCCCGAGCAGCGCATATGCTTCGGGCGAGCCATGCACGGCATTTGCGTCGAACGCTCTGAGCGGGGGATCCGGCAGGGATTTGAGAATGCCCGTCTGAAAGAGCGCGATCCCACCCAGCATGCCGCAGGAGAAAACAGACAGGCCCACTATCCAACGCCGGCGCCGCATGTCGCCGTCAGCGCCCCTGCGCCAGCTCTGGCTAATGCCAACTGCAGTATCAGACAACTTTCCTCCAGATCAGAGCGCCCACACTCGCCAATCCCGCCGCCGCTATCGCCGTCGTTGCCCGGTGCAATGTCATCCAGGTCTGCAGGCTGAAATTTTTCGAGCGGTCCGCGAAAATGCCGTGTGCCGCATAATCGCCCGGAACAGGTTCGAACAGGTTGTCAGGACGGTCGGGGGAGACTGGCTCATCGGTTTGCTGCGCGCTGTAGCCGTTCTTGCCCAGATACCAGTCTGCAAAACCCGGAGCGAGATCCTGGCCGTAAATCGCCTTCACCGTCGGACCACCGACGAACACCTCCCGGCGCCTGTGGTGCGCGGCCCAGTAAATCGCTTTTGCTGCTACCTCGGGTTCAAAAATCGGCGGCACGGGCTGCGGATGGTTCGGCAGCCTCGTGCGGCACCAGTTAAACTGCGGCGTGTTCATTGCGGGCAGGTCTACGACCGTAATGTGTATCTTGCTGCGCTGGTGGATCAGCTCGCAACGCACAGAGTCCGTAAAGCCGACAATCCCGTGCTTGGCGCCGCAGTATGGCGATTGCAGCGGAATGGAACGATATGCCAGCGCCGAGCCTACCTGTACGATCGTGCCCCTATCACGCTCTTTCATATGTTTCAGGGCAGCCATCGTACCGTACACGCATCCGAGATAGGTCACTTCGGTCGCACGCTTGAATTCATCCGGCCGGATATCAGAGAACGGGGCAAAGATCGTTGTCATTGCATCGTTCACCCAAACGTCGAGGGGGCCGAACGTGTCCGTAACTTGTTGGGCTGCTTTCATGACGCCGTCTGCATCCGCGACATCTGTTGGAAGAACAAGCGCCTTACCTCCTTGCTCTTCGACTTCCTGCCGGGCGGCCTCCAATCGTTCCTGGCCGCGCGCAATGAGACCGATGTTTGCCTGCCGCTTGGCAAACTCGCGCACCACCGCCCGGCCCACGCCTGCCGAAGCGCCCGTTATCACAACCACTTCTGCTTTTTTTTCCGCCAATCGCCGCCTCCTGCAAAGGTGATGCGCTGACGTCAGGAGCGTTACACCATCTGAAACAACTAGCGCCGGCACCGAAGTAGGGTTACTCGTCTTGACAATAGTTGTTGTAACGATTAATATCGGATTGTATGGGACGATTGGCCGAAGAGCTTCGCATGAGCAAGCCCTTCACGCTCATTGAGGAAGAGGCCACGCTCAGCGTTCTGCGTACCGCTGATGTCCTTGAGCAGCATGCGCTCGAGGTTTTAAAACCGCTTGACCTGACCGGTCCTCAATACAACGTCCTCAGAATTCTGCGCGGTTCGCCGGATGGTCTTGCCTGCGGCCAGATCGCGGAGCGCATGATCAGCCGCGATCCGGATATCACCCGGTTACTCGACCGGATGGAGATGCGCGGCCTGATCGACCGCGAAAGGTGCCGCACCGACAGGCGCGTTATCACGGTCCGAATCAAACCGGCCGGTTTGAAGTTACTGGCTCAGGTCGATCCGCTGATCACAGACTCTCATCGCCGGACGATCGGCTCGCTTGGCGAGAGGAAAATGAAACAACTGATCGAGCTATTAACAGAAGTCCGCGAAGTTATAACTGCTCGAAGAAGCACAACTACCTCAGAAAGGAAATAGCACAAATGTCGACTACGTATGAAATTGATCCAGCGCACTCAAATTTACAGTTCAGCGTGCGCCATCTCATGGTTACCAATGTTCGGGGCTCGTTCACCGGCGTGAAGGGATCCGTCATCTACGATCCGCAAAATCCCAGCGCTGCCGTCGTTGAGGCGACCATCGATGCCGCCACGCTCCACACCGGAGATGAGCAGCGCGATACGCACGTCAAGAGCCCGGATTTTCTCGACGTCGCCAACTATCCGACAATCACTTTTCGGAGCACGAAGGTGCAGAAAGTCAGTGACGAAGAGTTCAAGGTGACGGGAAATCTGACCCTCCACGGAGTAACAAAGGAAGTTGTGTTAGACATCAGTGAAGTCTCGCCGGAAGCAAAAGACCCGTGGGGCAAGACACGCATCGGCGCCTCGGCCAGGACAAAAATCAAGCGCAGCGATTACGGCTTGACGTGGAACGCTCCTTTGGAGGCCGGCGGCGTTTTGATCGGCGACGATGTCAAGCTTGATTTCGAACTTGAGTTTGTGAAAGCGCAGAGCGCAGCGGCCTAAGCGGGCTTTACGCCGCCTGTGACGCGGACACTTGCGCCAGCTTTGCGCGTTTCAGCGGCGTCAGCAGCCCGAGCACAAGCCGTTCGTATTGATAGCGGTTCTGAATATCCCGGAACTTCTCAGCAAATTCGCGGAGAGTTCCGGCTCCGTAGCAGTCCATTACAGCCGGATGAATATAGTACTTCTTGCAGGTGGCCGGTTTATTGCCAAGCTTCGAAGCGACTTCCTTGACAACATCGACGAGCGCCGCTTTGGTAGCCGGAACATCCTGATCGGCGCATCGCGCCAATAGAAAGCTTGCTGCAAGGCAGGTGCCTCCCCAAGTGCGGAAATCCTTGGCGGTAAAGTCCCCGGCGCTAATCTCGCGCAGGTATTCGTTCACGTCTCCCGATTCGATCGTCTGCGGATTTCCTTCCTCATCCAAATACTCGAACAGTGCGCTTCCGGGAATATCTTTGCACTTCCTCAAAATCCGCGCGAGTCTGTGATCCTCAACCGTGATCTCGTGACTCTGGCCGCTCTTTCCTCTGAACTTGAACTTCAGCATGTTGCCTAGAATCTGCACATGCTGGTTGCGGAGTGTGGTCAGCCCAAACGAGCCGTTCTCCTCTGCGTACTCTTCGTTGCCCACGCGAATATAAGTGGTTTCGAGCAGTTTCACCACGGCCGCCAGCACTTTTCTCTTCGGCATGCCAGGGCGTGCCAAATCACGGCCGACTACGCGACGGATCCTTGTCAACGCGCGCCCGAAGGCACGCATACGATCGAACTTGACCAAATCGCGCACTCGCCGGTACCGGGGGTGATAGCGGTACTGTTTGCGTCCGCGAGCATCGCGGCCCACCGCCTGTATGTGGCTGTTCGGATTAGGGCTGATCCACACGGACGCCCAGGCCGGCGGAATCACCAAAGACGCTATCCGTTTTAAAGTTGCATCGTCCTTCACTATCTGACCGTTCGGGTCGAGGTACACGAATCCGCTGCCCGCACGCCGGCGGCGAATGCCCTGTCCCTTCGGGATGACATACCGCAGACCAGCCAGTTCGGCAGATTTTACCTCGTCCGGAGCTCTCACCAGAATCTTCGTCGGACTTGCCATTCGCTCTATTGGATGCACGACACACGGGAAACAATACTTTGATCGATGGAGTCAGATCTGTTGGACCAACGAAAGTAGATGATTAACGCAGTCATTTTCGATATTGACGGCACGCTGCTCGATTCAGTCGACCTGCACGCTCACGCCTGGCAGGAGGCCTTCCGGCACTTCGGCCATGATCTCCGATACGAGGACGTGCGGTTTCAGATCGGTAAAGGTAGCGACCAGTTGCTGCCTGTCTTCCTCACGCCGGATGAAGTCGAATCCAAGGGCAAAGCGCTCTCCGAATTCAGGGCCAATCTGTTCAAAGAGAAGTATCTGCCGAGGGTCAAACCATTTCCGGGCGTGCGCGACCTGTTCCTCAAAATAAAGCAGCACGGCCAGAAAATCGCATTAGCGTCATCCGCCCGTGGCGATGAGCTGAAGCACTACGAACAACTGGCCAATATCGAAGATCTGTTAGAAGTCGCCACGTCTTCCGCGGATGCGAATCGATCGAAGCCACACCCGGACATATTTGAAGCGGCGCTGAACCAACTGGGTCAAAACATCGATCGTAAGCGGATCATTGTTGTGGGAGACAGCCCGCACGACGCCGAAGCAGCGAAACGCGCCGGTCTGGTGACGGTTGGCGTCCGTTGCGGCGGGTTCCCTGAGCAGGCGTTACGTGACGCCGGCTGTATTGCCGTTTATGAAGGACCGGCCGACCTCGACCAGCATTATGAGAATTCGCCGCTCGCGGCAGGCGCCCGCGAGCCACGCGCCTTCACTGTGCCTGCTACTGCTTAACGCGTGTACACACAGCCATTAGCGCAAATGTAAAAAAGAGCAGGTCGTTGCTCCAGTACACGAACGCCGTTGCGAGGCACAAAAGCGCAAGCGCGGACCTCGGGTCCAGTGACCAATCGAACATAAGCGGTAATCTCTATAGTGCCAGAAAACATTTCGGGTTTTCTGCCATGCCTCGAAAATTTTCTTAACCGTAACAGACAGTCCGGCTTTCAGGGCTCGGCGAAACCCATTCGCAGCTTTGTGTAAGTTTCGTCAAGCGCCTCCGGCATCACGCGCGTTTCAGCCACGGTGGTCATGAAATTGGCATCGCCCGTCCAGCGGGGAAGCACGTGCAAGTGGAGGTGCTGCGCAATACCCGCGCCCGCTGCCTCACCCAGGTTGAGGCCCATATTTAAACCGTCGGGTCGATAAATAGCCTCGAGAAGCTGCTCAGACCGGCGAGCCAGCGCCATCATCTCTGCGCTGGCAGCCTCCGTCATGGCCGATAGGCGCGAGACGTGCTCGTAAGGAGCGATCATCAGATGCCCGGTTGTATAGGGAAACCGGTTGAGGATGATAAAGGACAGTGCGCCCCTGAACACGACCAGGGTCGCTGGATCCTTGGACGCATCCTGCCCGGCAGCGCAGAAGATGCAGCCGCCGCTCTCAGTTCTGCCGCTGATGTAGGTGGAGCGCCACGGCGTCCACAGGTGATCCATTTACGCCGGCGGCGCCGCTCAGCCGTTTCCTGTTTCGCGCCCCAGCGTAGCTGGAGCCGGGCTCTCGGCCGCCTCATGAGATGCCGCATCCGGCTGCACGGCGGAATGATTTACCAAATCGCGCAGCTCTTTACTCGGCTTAAAAAAGGGAATGCGCTTGGATGGAACTTCTACTCTCGAACCCGTCTTCGGGTTCCGGCCAACCCGCGGTTGCCTCTGCCGTGTCCGGAAACTACCGAAGCCACGAATTTCAATTTTTTCGCCTTTGTGGAGGCTGTTGACAATGCTGTCGAAAATGGTTTCGACGATCGTTTCCGAGTCCTTGCGGGTCATCTCCACAACCTTAGAAACTTCGTCGATCAACTCAGCCTTCGTCATACGTATTTAACTCTCTTCCGAATGATGCTTCATGGCCTGGCCGACGGAAGACGTCGCTACGGCGGCCTGACGTTTGTAATCCTGTAGCCGGTCGCGCTCGTCTTCCTCGGTGATGGCGCGCAGGCTGAGGCCGATCCGCTTTTGTGCCTCGTTCATCTTCACGATCTTGAAATCCATCTCCTCGCCGACCGGAAGCGGCGGCTCATCGTTTGAACCCTTGTTGCGCCGCTTGCCCGGTTCGGCTGGAATCTCACTTCGGTGACAGAGTCCCTCTACCCCGGGCAGCAATTCCACAAACACGCCAAACGCCGCGGCACGGCACGTCCGCCCGCGAACCAGATCACCCACTTGGTGAGTACGGAAGAAGATCTCCCAATTGTCCGGCTGTAGTTGCTTGATCCCCAGCGATAGGCGGCGGTTGGGCGCATCGATATTTAACACCACCGCCTGCACAATCTGGCCCTTCTTGACCAGTTCTGACGGATGCTTTACGTGCGCGGTCCAGGACATGTCCGAAACGTGCACCAGTCCGTCGATCCCTTCTTCAATCTCGACAAACGCACCGAAGTCCGCCAGTTTGCGAACGCGCCCTTCGACGACCGATCCGACACTGTACCGCGCAGTCACGGTGGTCCAGGGATCCGCCTCGAGCTGTTTGATTCCAAGCGAAATTCTCCGCTCGCGCGGCTTCACCTCGAGAACCACTGCCTCAACCTGATCGCCCGCCTTCACCACTTTCGCCGGATGCTTCATCCGCCGGCTCCAGGTCATCTCCGAAATGTGGATCAGACCTTCAACCCCGGGTTCAAGCTCCACGAACGCGCCGTAATCGGTAACGCTGACGATGCGGCCGATCACCCGGCTTTGTGGCGGATAGTGAATCTCGATGTTGGCCCAGGGATCCGGCCGCATCTGTTTCAGACCCAATGAAATCCGCTCTTTTTCGCGGTCGAATTTCAACACCTTGGCCGTAATTTGCTCGCCTACATGCACAACGGACGACGGATGCGAGACATTACCGTAACTCAGGTCGCTCACGTGCAGCAGGCCGTCGATTCCGCCCAGATCCACGAAAGCTCCATAATCGGTGAGGTTCTTGATGACGCCGGTTACTTCCACACCTTCGGATATGTTTGCGAGCGCCTCGGCCTTGCGCGCTTGAAGCTCGCTTTCGAGCAGAAGGCGGCGCGACACCACGGCATTTCCGCGGCGCCGGTTCAGCTTCAGGATACGAACGTCGAATTCCTGCCCTATGTAATGATCCAGGTTCGGTGTCGGCCGGACATCCACTTGTGAACTCGGCAGGAACGCGATTACGCCGATATCAGTCGCCAGTCCGCCTTTGATCTTGCTCACCACCCGGCCGCGGACGGGCAGATCTTCGGCCGCTGCCTTTTCCAAATGTTCCCAGATTTGCCGGCGGTGCGCCCGCTCGTACGAGAGAAGGATGTATCCTTCTACCGGATCGCCGGTGCGGTCGATCATAACCTCGATTACGTCGCCCGCCTTTATCGCCGGCTTGCCATCCAGGTGAGGAAACTGCACCGCGGGTACCAGACCTTCGGTCTTGCGCCCGATATCGACAATCACCTCTTTTTCGGAGACGCTGAGGACGTGTCCATGCAGCAGTTCCGGCTCGCCGGAACTGAAGTGGCTACTGTAGTCATCTAGAAACGCCTGGTAATCGGCACTATCCACCGCGCCAGATGTCTCGACATACTCATCAGATGCACCGGCCATGTCTCAATTTGTCCTTCGCCGCCCCGCCTGCAACTCCGGCCGGGTCATGACATTTCACAGCCATAAGCTTCAGACCAGCGTTCGTGAAGTGGCTTGGTAGAGGCGTCAACTCGTTGACAGTTCAGTACTTCAGAACTATAGCGGACACTCCCGACGATGTCAACCGCAGCCGGCAACCTGTGCCACTACATTCTTACGTAGGCTACCACCAAATCTGCCCCGCCAAACCTATTGCGGAATGGGACGCAACCTTCAAACCCATCACCTTAACGGTTCCGCCCGGTTTCGTTTCATATATACTGGTTGCGCGGGCCCATCCCGCAGCCCGCGGAGAACGCACATGCTTGAAGGATTACTCCAGCCCAGTCATCTGATAGTCATTCTGGTGATTGCGCTGTTCATTTTCGGCCCCAAGAAATTGCCCGAACTCGGCCAGGGCTTAGGTAAAGGCATCCGCTCTTTCCGCGACAGCATGAGAGCTGGCGCTGAAGAGCAAGATAAGACCGAGACTCCAACTGGTTCTCACTCCGAAACGGCGAACAAGTAACCCTTCGACCCTGCTGCTCCGGCCGCCTTTCGTTTCGGCTTAACTCCTCGACAGACTTGCGCCACTTGAAGGCACTCCATCACAGTGCTTGAGTCCGCTTTTCGTGCGTTTTGACGCGGAATCTTCGCCACGCCTAAAATAAGCTAGGCAAATCACTGGGGCCTGACTACAAAACCTGTATAAACGTTTCCTCCCGCGAAGCTGCACGCAGCAATTTTTTCAGCGAGCGGAAGAAATTGCCCGTACCAGCCGCCGCCGAATCGCGTCAACCACGCCCGAGCGCAGCCCGCAGGTCATTGTAACGAAGGCAGTTATATTCTCTCTTTTGAGCCGTCAACCCTCCATGGCCACAAAACTGCCTAAGTTATGCCCGGGTGATATACCCCGAACGCAATGATGATCGCAACAGGTCATCGCCTCTGCCACGCATCAATCGGCAGCAGATAAAGAAATCAGATTTAGGAGCGGTGGAGCCAAATGACAACTGAAGAATATGGCAAGGCGTACCAAAAGGGATTCAACCTCACGGTACGATTCTTGGTCTCTCGCGGCTTATCTTATGACGCGGCGCTGGATACAGCTCAAGCTGCTTGGGCGAAAGGGTGGGAACGCCGGGAACAACTTCGCGATCCGAACCTCGTCCTCACCTGGACAAATAGCATCGCACTCAACATTCACCGGACATTCCTGCGGCGTGAGCCTCAGACTCAGACCTTGCCCGAGCTGCAAGCGCCGCCGCGCATGAATGTCGCGGCGATCGACGTGAAGCGCATTCTGAACGAGTGCAAGCCCAACGATCGCGTTGTTCTTGAAGGCCATTACATTGAAGGTTACAAGGTACAGGAAATTGCACGCCAGCATGGCTGGTCCGAGACTGCGGTACGCATCCGTCTTCTCCGGGCGCGCCGCAGTGTCGAACGCCGCCTGAGCAAGCCGAAGCACGCTCGCCTGCGGAACTTGGCCGAGAAGACCAAGAAAGCTCTCGCCAGCGCTCTCGAAACGCCTGGAGCATACGAGGCCAAAGTAGCGTAACAGACTTAATTTTCTCGCGCTACCTCATTGGAGGTTCCGCGATCACGAAAGCGCGGCCGAAGCCCGTTCACGTCCTTCCCCCAGTAAAAGAGGACGTGATGTCCTTCCGGTCGCGCTTTTACTTTATATTTAAGCCGCTGCTATGCTCGTCTCGCATGACGAACGTCTTCCGTGAACGGCTCTTAGCAAACAAAGTCGCATTCTTAACGGGCGGAGGCAGCGGTATTGGCTTGGCTATCGCCGAGTGTTTCGCCGAGCACGATGCGGCAGTGATTCTGGCCGGCCGGAACGCTCAGAGACTCGAAACCGCGAAGGCGCAGCTCGAGAGCCGCCGCGCCAAGGTTTACATCGAGCCGCTCGATGTTCGCAATTACCAATCGCTCGAGTCTGCGGTCGAGCGGACGCGCCAGAACGTGGGCGAGATTGACCTCGTCATCGCCGCTGCCGCAGGCAACTTCCCTGCCCCGGCTTCGGCCATGTCGCCGAACGGCTTTAAGGCCGTGATCGATATTGACGTGCTCGGCACGTTCAACACAATGCGCGCTGTCTATCCGCATCTACGACGCCCGGGCGCTAGCCTGATTGCCATATCGGCCGCGCATGCAACCGTTCCGTTTGCCTATCAGTCGCATGTCTGCGCTGCGAAAGCCGGTGTTGAGCTGTTGCTGAAAACGCTGGCCGTTGAATGGGGGCCGGAAGGCATCCGTTGCAATTGCATCACTCCGGGCGCGACAGCTGACACTGAAGGCATGCGGCGGCTTGCGCCCACGACGGAAATTCAGGACCGCGCCCGCGCCCGCATCCCGCTGCGCCGTTTCGGCACCAAAGAAGAACTCGCCAGCCTCGCCTTATTCCTCTGCTCCGATGCCGCCGCATACATCACCGGAGCTACTTTCGTCTGCGATGGCGGCCAATCGCTGAGCAGGTCAGAGTCTTCTTTCGCGTCCGCCTGGCGTGCCGCTCAACCGGGCCAGTGAGGCGGGCCGGCGCCCCGGGTTCCGCGCGCGGCATTAGAGCAACTCAGCCGTACTGAAGAAGAATGGAATCTCGACGGCGGCAGTGTCGGCACCATCCGAGCCATGCACCGCGTTACGTTCAATGTTCTCTGCAAAGCGCTTTCGAATCGTGCCCTCCGCGGCGTTCGCAGGATTGGTCGCGCCCATCAGCTCGCGCCACTTCGCAATGGCATCCTCCCGTTCGAGCACCATTACCAGCGCCGGGCCTTCCGTCATAAACGTCACCAGTCCCGCAAAGAAAGGCCGCTGCTGGTGCACCTCATAAAACTTTTCCGCTTCCTGGCGGGCAATCCGAATCAACTTCATGCCCACGATCCGAAATCCGTTTTGCTCAATGCTGGCTAGAATCTCGCCCGTGTGCTTTGTTTGAATCGCATCCGGTTTGATGATCGCGAAAGTGCGTTCCAATGCCATTCAGTTACTCTGTCCTTTTTTGATCGCTGAACCGGCTAGTGCCTCGTGCATCTTCTCGCCCATCAGCGCGGGTGAGGGGCAAACCACGATTCCGGCCGCAGCCATGGCGGCAAGTTTGTCTTCCGCTTTCCCGGACCCGCCCGAAATAATTGCGCCGGCATGTCCCATGCGCCGCCCGGGAGGCGCCGTCTGGCCCGCGATAAAGCCAACCACCGGCTTTTTCACATGAGCCTCCACGTATGCGGCCGCGGTCTCTTCCGCGCTGCCGCCGATCTCGCCGATCATGATGATCGCATGCGTATCCGGATCCTCGTTGAACAACCGGATTGCGTCTGTAAAGCTGGTGCCGATGATCGGATCGCCCCCGATGCCGATGCAGGTCGACTGGCCAATTCCTAAACGCGTCAACTGCCCCACGGCCTCATAGGTCAGCGTTCCCGACCGCGAAACAATTCCGACATGACCCGCCAAATGAATATGGCCCGGCATGATACCGATCTTGCATTCACCCGGTGTAATCACACCGGGACAATTGGGGCCGATGAGCCGCGTGCCTGGCTTCGTCTGCACATACGACCAGACGCGGACCATATCGTTCACCGGAATGCCTTCGGTGATGCACACCACCAACGGCAAACCCGCATCAGCCGCCTCCATAATCGCATCCGCTGCATACGGCGGTGGCACGAAAATAACCGATGCATTCGCCCCAGTGGCGCTTACCGCTTCCTCAACCGTGTTGAACACGGGCCTTTCCAGGTGCGTTTGTCCGCCTTTTCCAGGCGTCGTCCCGCCCACTACCTGCGTGCCGTAAGCAATCGCCTGCTGCGCGTGGAAAGTGCCTTCCCTCCCGGTGAATCCCTGAAACAGAACTCTTGTATCTTTGTCGATGAGAACGCTCATTAAGCTCGCCTCGCCGATTTTTCCGCCTGGGCCAGGCGTACAACTTTTTCAGCCGCGTCTTTCATCCCATCCGCCACCGTAAAATTGAAGCCGGATTCCGTTAGAATCTTCTGCCCCAGTTCTACGTTCGTCCCTTCCATGCGAACCACAATCGGTATCTTGATCTCCAGTTCACGCGCCGCCGACACCACTCCGTTCGCCAGTGTGTCGCAGCGCAGAATCCCGCCGAATATGTTGATCAGCACTGCCTTGACACTCGGATCGCTCAGCAGAATACGAAATGCATTCTTCACCTGCTCGGCGCTCGCGCCCCCGCCGACATCCAGAAAGTTCGCCGGCTTCCCGCCCGCGTACTTGATGATGTCCATCGTTGACATCGCGAGCCCGGCTCCATTCACCATGCAAGCGATGTTGCCGTCAAGCTTGATGTAATTGAGCCCGAAGCGTGACGCCTCCACCTCTAGCGGGTCTTCTTCGTTCAGGTCACGAAGCTCCAAAAGATCTTTGTGACGGTAGAGCGCATTGTCATCGATGTTGACTTTGGCATCGAGCGCATATACGCGCCCATCCTTTGTAAGGATGAACGGGTTGATCTCTGCGAGTGAACCATCGATCGCCAGGTATGCTTTCGACAGAGCCACCATCGCCTGCGAAGCCGCGGTGACCGCCGCGGCCGGAACGCCCATCCCGAATGCGAGCTTGCGCGCCTGAAACGGTTGCAGCGGCTCGCCCGCAATCAGTGGCTCTTTGAGAATCAGCTCAGGCGTCTTCGCGGCCACCTCTTCGATCTCCATGCCGCCCGCCTTCGATGCCATGAAAACGATTTCGCCAAGCGCACGATCAAGGACCAGGCCCAGGTACAATTCGCGCTCAATCGGCAGGGTCTCTTCAATCAGCAACCGCTGCACAACGCGGCCTTCGGGCCCGGTCTGATGAGTGATCAGCGTCATCCCGAGCATTTTTTTTGCGATCTCGGCGGCCTCTTCCGAGCCCTTTGCGATTTTGACTCCGCCGCCTTTACCCCGGCCCCCCGCGTGAATTTGCGCCTTTACCACGACGCTTCCGCCGATCTTCTTGGCCGCGGCCTCCGCCTCCTCAACCGTATACGCGACCTCGCCCCTGGGCACAGGAACGTCGTATTTGGCGAGAATGGCTTTCGCCTGATACTCGTGGATTTTCATATTGGATTCGCTGCTCAGCCCTACACAGGCGCCTGAGGCCAAAGGCTAGTGTAACGTGCGGTCCCACGGCGTCAGCGCCGTTCGCTTTTTTGCTGCCGCGCGTTGAGGCCGTGTGTTAGGAAGCCGCGGCCGGCTTCCCCGTTCGCTGTTTACACCCCGGCCGGGACCCGGCGCCTCGATGCCAGCAATTCCGAGATAGCCCGGCATTCCTGCGCGAGTTCGGTGAACTGCTCCGGGTCAAGAGATTGATATCCGTCTGAAAGGGCGCGCTCCGGCGCCGGATGCACTTCGACAATCAGTCCGGACGCCCCGGCCGCGATCGCGGCCAGAGCCATCGGCAGTACCTTGTCGCGCTTTCCCGTGCCATGGCTGGGATCGACAATGATCGGCAAGTGACTCAAGCTTTGCACGGCGGGAACCACGCTGAGATCCAACGTATTGCGTGTATGATCGGCGAACGTCCTCACACCCCGTTCGCACAGAATCACGTTGTAATTGCCTTCCGCCAGTATGTATTCCGCCGCCATCAGGAACTCTTCAAGAGTTGACGAGATGCCGCGCTTCAGCAGAATCGGTTTGCGCGAACGCCCCGCCCGCCGTAGAAGTGAAAAGTTCTGCATGTTGCGCGCACCGATCTGCACACAATCTGCATAGGTCTCTACCAGGTCGAAGGTTTCTACATCAATCGCCTCCGTCACCACGCCGAGGCCCGTCTCCTCGCGTGCCTCCGCCAGATAACGGAGCCCTTCTTCGCCGATTCCCTGGAAACTGTACGGCGAGGTTCGCGGTTTGTAGGCGCCGCCGCGCAGCAACTCCGCTCCCGCAGCTCGCACTGCGCGCGCCGATTCCAGAATTTGCGCCCGGCTCTCCACCGAGCACGGGCCGCCGCACAGCACCATCCTGTCGCCCCCAACCCGGACGCCGTTCACGGATACTATCGTGTTTTCGCGCTTCGTTTCGCGGCTTACCAGTTTGTAAGGCTTCGAAACCCGAATCGCTTCCGCTACGTTGGGCAGACCGTCGAATTCGGCAGCCTCGACCGGTCCGCTGTTGCCCGTTATTCCGATGGCTGTGCGTTGCTCACCCGGTATGATGTGCGCTTTGAAACCAAGCGCTTCAATTCGCCGGCAGACGCGGCTGATATCCTCCGGCCCTGCTTGGGCCTTCATGACGACAAGCAATTTTCAGATACCTTTATCTCCCTAGCCTAGCGGAACCGCCGCTGCTTGCGTCCGGCTTCTATCGAAATTGAGTAGTTCACAATAGTTTTATTGGGTGCATGAAGGAAAGTCTTTGTCTGGTTTTGGGCGGGAATTCGGCTCAGCCGTACGGGCACGTCCGGCAGTTTCGCCAGCATTCGTCTGGCAATCTGCGGCCGGCCGGTTGTTTTCGGGCATGACCGAGATCGCGGAATCGAATCTCGCCGGCACAAGTGGTTCAATGAATAGCCGGAGCATGTCTCATCTTCCCTATCGGAACTTTGTTCACCTGAGTCAGCAGGAAGCGCACGACTTGATGCGCCGTATGCTGGCAGGTGAAATGAGCACGGAGGGCATCGCGGATGTCCTCGGCTTTCTGCGCAGAAAAGGGGAAACAGTCGCCGAACTTGTCGGCTTCGCCTCCGCGATCCGCGAAATGGCGCAGACGGTCGATATCGATCAGAGCACCGCTCCCGTGCTTGATACCTGCGGCACCGGTGGAGACGGGACGAACTGCTTCAACATCTCTACTGCTACCGCGTTCGTGGCCGCCGCCGCCGGTCTGCGCGTTGCTAAACACGGCAACCGCCGCATCTCCAGCCAGTGCGGAAGCGCGGATGTACTGGAAGCGCTAGGCATCCCCATCACGCTAAGTGCCAGCCAGGTGGCCGATTGTATTCGCGAAACCGGAATCGGTTTCCTCTATGCGCCCTTGCTCCATCCGGCTGTCAAACAGGCCCAGGAGGCTCGTTTGCTGTTGAAAGGCCGCACCGTTTTCAATCTGCTGGGACCGCTCACGAATCCGGTACGCGCCCGCATTCAGCTCATGGGCGCCTTCTCCGTGCGCGCGGCCGAAATGCTGGCGCAGGCTGCCGCCCGCCTCGGCATCGAGCGCGCCTTCGTCGTCCATGGTGCAGACGGTTTGGACGAGGTCAGCACCACGGGCCTGACTACGGTCTTTCACGTAGAAGACGGCCGCGTGCAAAAAGGGCGCTGGGTTCCGGCCGACTTCGGGCTGCCGCAAGCGTCCATCGAGGACTTGCAGGGCGGCGACCCCGAGACCAATGCTCGCATTGTTCGTGCCGTCCTTGAAGGCGAGCACGGCGCCCATCGCGATATCGTCATTGCCAACGCCGCAGCTGCTATTTTTCTGGCCCAGCGCGCGATCGACTTAAAAAGCGCAGTCGCTGTTGCCATTGAGGCCATCGATTCCGGCGCCGCCCGCGGCAAGCTCGAGAAACTGCTCGAGTTCGCCGCCTGCCTTCAGACCCAACACCTCCAATCCTAAGGACGTTCGCTTGAAAGCCTTCGAGATTCAGGAATTCGGAATCGACAAACTCGCGTTTGTCGATCGTGAGGATCCGGCCGCCCCCGCTTCCGGTGAAGTATTGGTGAGACTCACCGCGGCGTCGCTCAATTATCGCGACTTGATGATCGTCAAAGGTGTCTACAATCCCAAGTTGAAGCGCCCTTTGATTCCGCTTTCGGATGCAGCGGGCGTCGTCGAAAAGATCGGCCCCGGTGTCTCGCGGTTCAAGGAAGGCGACCGTGTCGCCGGCTGCTTCTTCCCGGAGTGGCCGGATGGTCCCCCGGCTCCGGAGAAGGTGCGCCCTGCGCTCGGCGGCAGTATCGATGGTGTGCTTCGCCAGCGCATGCTCTTCCGCCAGGACGGCTTGGTTCGCGTTCCGTCCAGCCTTTCTGATGAACAGGCCGCCACGCTGCCGTGCGCGGGGCTCACTGCCTGGCACGCACTATTCGAACATCTGGATTCACGGCCGGGCGAAACCGTCTTGATTCAGGGAACGGGCGGCGTGTCCATTTTCGCGCTCCAGTTCGCGCATGCGGCAGGAATGCGTACCATCGTCACTTCGAGCAGTGACGAAAAGCTGCAGCGGGCGAAGCAGCTTGGCGCAAACGAGACCATCAACTATAAAACGTCTCCTGATTGGGACGAGGCCGCGCGCAAACTGATACCCGAGGGTGTCGGTCATGTCATCGAAGTCGGTGGCAGCGATACCATGCCTCGCTCCCTCCGAGCGCTTAGAATGCACGGTACGGTAAGTGTGATCGGCGTTCTTAGCGGCGTCGAGCCCGCCGTAGGCCCGCGTGACCTGCTGATTAACAGCTTGCGCATCCAGGGAATCTACGTCGGCTCACGCGCGATGTTTGAGCGGATGAATGAAGCAATCGAGCTGCACCGCATCCGACCTGTGGTGGACCGGATGTTTCCGTGGACCGAGTTCAAGCAGGCGCTGCGCTATATGGAAGGTCAACAGCATTTCGGCAAGATCTGCCTGAAAATCGAGTAGTAGAGATCTCGCTCGCCTTCATCACGGCTCGGTGGTCGGCGAAACGGCAGTTCGCGCCACGACGAGCGCTCACTGAAGATCTTCTTGTAACGAAAACGAATGGGTTGTATGATCCCCTATTGGGTTCCGCCGCGAACGCTCGGACACGGCCCAAAGAGAGAAGGACCTGCTTGTCAAAACTTAGTATTTGTGCCGCTGTTGCGCTTGCATTGCCACTCGGCGTAGTTTGTCAGACCACGCAAAACAACTCCTTTGCTGGAATCTGGAAACTAAACATCGCAAAATCGAAATTCAATCCCGGGCCCGCGCCAAAGAGCGAGACCGTGACGATCCCTGCCGGTACGGGAAAGGTCGAGGTTCATGAGGTGAACGCCGATGGCAAGGATATCCGCTGGTCATACCCTGTGCCGCTCGCTCCAGGAGCTACCGTGCCGGTCGATGGCGTTGACGGGGCTACCGTTTCAGCCAAGAACACCGGTGACCATGTGGTTGATCAAACGTGGAAATTCCCAGACTTTACTGGAACCGGTCATGGCGTCCTCTCAAACGACGGCAAGGTCATGAGATACACGCTAACCGGCACCAATCCAGAGGGGAAGCCCGTTCACAATGTCCTGATCTACGAGAAACAGTAGTAACGGATAAGTGATCGACCGCTAACTGCCGCCAATGATGAGCCTCGCCCGGCGGGACCGACATCCTTCGGAAATTGTCCGGCATTGCTTATAAAATGTCGCCGCGCCACTCCCACACAAGGCTCGTGCGGCACGCACCGTGTGCACCCGCTCGGCGCGGCCGGTGCCGAGTCCCCGGAATTGTGGGGTTCGATCAGGCTCTCTTCGAAATGTGCGACATGATCAGCGCAAGGGCGCCCGCGCCGAGCCCTTGCACCAGTTGCGGATGTTGCGCGTAGAAGCTGCTCGCCTGATCGACAATGGACGGATTCTGCGTCTGTGCGTGTGCCGCTAACTGCTGAACCGCTTCGGGGCTTATCTGCTCCGCCTGCTGTGGGGTGACACTCCCGCCTCCCTTTAATAATCCGGCGAGTTGGGCTCCGAGCCCGCCTGCCATGCCTGCGGCCAGCCCCGGTCCCGCGGACGCGAGCAACTGGCTGAGGATGCCGGCACGCTGCTGGCCATTCGACTGGTTGAACATGTTCGCTAGCATTTCTGGGAACGGCGGCGTCTGGTTTGACCGGAATGCGTCCGCCAAGCCTGCTGCGATGTGATCACTAGGTGCGGCTTGCGCTACTTTTTGGAAGTCTTGTTGCGTGCTGGCCGGCGGATTTGCCGGACTTGCATTCGTATATTGTTGCAACATGCCTAAGAGATTCGATAACGCAGACATCTTTCCCCCTTATTTTCCGCCTGTGGGTTGTTTCGCAATTACCAGTTTGGAAATCTTGCTGTAAGTTGCCTGTGGAATGATATGGCGCCGTACCAGATCGGTCTTCGCTTTATACGGGCGCCCATCGATTATTTTCTGCGAGTAAGCTTCGCCGATTCCCGGAAGCGCGTCCAGTTGTTCCTTTGTTGCGCTATTCAGGTCAACCAGATCTGTGGC
>JAFAMM010000137.1 GCA_019233375.1 Acidobacteriaceae bacterium | reverse complement strand
CCATCCAGCCGCGTGCCCTTCTTGAAAAGAATGGAGAGCGGAACCATCGTGCCGTCCTCCGCTTTCGCTTTCACCTCGCGCACCTCTATGCTCGAAAAATCGACCGGCGATGGCGGCACTATGTTTGTATCCGTCACCGCTCCCGTTGCCGGGTTGTATGCCATGGCGGAAGGCGACTTTGTCCACGACGTCATCAGCAGCAGCGCGCCATCCTGCGTCGGATTCGTAGATAGCTCCTGAATGGCTCCGTCAAAGGGCAGCCGCACCGGCTCCGGTTTCGCATCGGCATTGTAAGGCAGCCGGAGCAGCCTGCCGATACCGCCATCCAACAATTTCACGTACAACGCATCCTTCGCCGGTTCAATCTCACGCAGCACGGCCTCGCCGGGTGGCACCACAACAGCGGCGCCTGCCAGACCGGGGCGCGATACGCTTGTGCGGACAACTTTGAAGCGGGAAGCATCGTGATGGGTCAGCAGATAAAGGTCGTTTCCGTGCAATGCTGCCGCGGTAACGTCGTCGCTCACATCGGCAATTTTGCGCCACGCAATCTTTGAGGCGTCGACCGCATTGCCCTGAAACGACGAAAGCGGCGCGCTGTAGTACGTCCGTTCATTCTGCACGCCATGGTCAATCGCGCCCAAAACCACCGGACTGCCCTCCGTCACATCAACAAACGGCAAGTCAGCCTCGGTCATGTCAACTTTGCGCGAGAGATTACGGCCAAAGACCGGCACATCACTGTCCGCGGGCGAGCCGACACGGTGCAGGTACACGCGCGAATTCAGATAAAGCCCGGTTCTCGGCGCGCCAGGTGCGAGCTTCTGTTGACGGTTATACAAAAACGATTTCCCGTCCGGCAGCCAGTTGACCGAAGCAAATTGCGTCCGGTCGATCTCTTCTCCCAGCTCCCGTCCCGTATCCGCATCCACAATATGCAGCACGCTGTTTTCTGAACCGCCCTTCGATATGCCATACGCGACCAGCTTGCCCGCATCGTCTGGATAAAACCAATCAATGGAGTAGTGGTTGCCCGCCGACGAGATCTTCTGAGGGTCCACCAGAACCTTCTCTTCATCCCCGATTCGCACATAGATCTTGCGATTATCGTCATTCGGCAGCGTCTTGAAGTAGAAGAACCGGCCGTTGAGCAGTTGAACGTCTGACACCGTAGTGGAGGAATTCGAAAGAGACTGGAGCCGCTCGGCCAGTTCCGCGCGTCCGGCGATCTTCGCCAAAACCGTTTGCGTGTAATTCGCCTGCTGTTTGAGCCAGTCCTGAAACTCAGCGGATTTGCTGTTTTCCATCCAGCGGTAAGGATCGACGATTTTGGTACCGAAGTAATCATCTGTCACCGGACGCACCGGTGCGGCGGGTGGCTGTGTTTGCCCCGATAGAACTGCACAGATGAGAGTCAGGCTGCCGGCTACGAAGAGCCTTTTCACGCTCACCTCCCTCGAAAAACTGTTTCCGATGCGTTAGAGCATATCAACGTTTTTGCAGGACTTGAGAGGGCTGCGCGTTACTGGCGCGGCCGCGCAGGCCTAACTCTTCGCTGTTAGCTGCTCGCGCAAGTGGAGCTCCCTGGCTTTTTGTACGGTAGTTATCCCATAAAACACGCAATGTTGTAAGATCTCAAAGTGCATCTCAGAATACAGAGCCACGTCCTTGCAAGGCTGGCTTCTCATACTCACGCTATGCATTCTCGCCGGTCGAGGGAGACACGCTAGGCGTGTTTGCCTCCTATTTCGACGAGAGCGGTACCCACAATAAAAGATTTCTGGTCGTGGCTGGTTACACGGCCGAAGTTGACCGATGGGCCAACTTCTCACACCGTTGGAACAGCATTCTCGTTGAGCACGGCCTATCTCATTTTCACGCGAAGGAGTTCCGTCAGGCGAAGAGCAAAATTTATGCTCACCTGAGCCAGCAAGACAAAAACGGTGCGCTATCCGCGCTTGTCTCGATTATTGCAGAAACCGCGATTTTTGGCTCACTTGTTATCCTGAGCCCGCATCATTACGACCTCCTAACAACCCCGAAGTTCAGAAGTCACTTCGGGACTTCATTCGGTGTTGCAGCAGCTGGTATTGCGGCGTGCTCTGTTGCCAGATTGCAGGAATTTCGGCCAGGAAATCATAGGTTAGGCATATTCTTCGAACAAGGGCACAAGAATATCACGCAAGCCCTGGATCTGATTCGTTTTCGCAAGGAGGAACTTGAGGAACTCGATACGACTGGATTCGACCGCGTTCTAATACATCCGAACGCCCATTGGTCTACACATCCACCCGACGATCCACTACGAACACATACCGTGAAAATCGGCGCGATGGGCATCGGAGGCAAAAGAGATATGCCGCCATTGCAGGCCGCCGATCTGCTAGCGTACTGTGTCTACTCCGGCTTAATTCATAACGATACGGGGTTTGCTAAAGCAGTCATAGACGAACTAGACCGCCACGTTCCGCATTACTTTTCGCATCTCTCACCAGAGAAAATTAAAAAGCACGTCGAGAAGGTTATTGCGACAGAGAACGAATTCAAGGCTACACGCCACAAACTTCATCTTTTCTCAAAGACGTTCCGAAGTTCGGAAATAGAACTGGTGAGCGATGTACAGAAGATCGGCATAAAAACTGTCAGCGGTTCACCTTTGCCCCCACGCATCGTGCGACAGTTCGATGAGATCCTGCTGGGCGATATCCCCGATGAACCGAATTAGAGGCGCGACCGCCTTCCGGTAAGCGCATCTTCTGGCTTTCATCCTACACGGACAAGGTATCGATCCCACTCTTCCCGTCATAATGCAACGTGCAGTCTTTTAGTATGTCTCTCCCAAGAAGCATCATTAGACCCTGAGCGCCAATTCTCCAGAACCCCTCAACCGAGTTGGTGTGGGTGTCGCCCATCACGTATACACGCGAACTGTAGTGAACGCGCCGATGCTTGTATCCAGCGTTCACGCGGGTATCGTCCTTGCGCCGAAGGCCCTTGATGCCGTCGTATCCGCGATGCTCATCCGAGTAGATCGTGCTCTCTGGCAATACATGCTCTCGCGCCACGCCGAGCGAGGTGGCGCTTCCCACGCTCTCCACGGTCTTCGCGACGCACCCGCCCTTTGCGCTCGACTAACCCGACGATAGGGAGTTTTCTTTTTGTCGCCACGCATGGGACGCGCTGCATTGCCCGTGCGGACACCGCCATAAAATACGTTTCGTCGATCTCCACGTCGGACCTTCCAGTTGCAGATCCTCAGACAGCAGTGTCCGAATGTGGCGAAACATGCGCCACGCGGTCTTGTAGGTCACGCCTGTTTCCCCCTGGATCTGCTTTGCGGAGATTCCGCATCGGGTGGAACGCATCAAGTACATCGCGTAGAACCATGTCCGAAGCGATGTTGTGCTTCTTTCGAAAATCGTTCCCGGTAACGGGTAAACCTGTGTCCCGCAATACTGACCAGAGTATGCGGTGCGGCCCGTGATCCGGTGGTGTTTGGTTTCCTTACTCGCACGTCTCGCAATGAGCGATCCCGCCTGGAAACCGCCTTGTCTTGCCGGCCGGCACGCGCTCACGAAGGAGCCAATTCCGTGTTATCCTGATGAGGAATGAGCTTCTGGCGTCCGCGCCTGTGGGTTCAACAGAATATCGAGAGGCAGACCTCAGCCTCCCGGTCCTCTACGCACATACCGGTTGCCTGCTCCCCAAGACGCTATAGCCGTCTTCTGCTCAGATATTCATTACTTCCCAATTGATGAAGTCTTGTATTCAGATCACTCGCGGCATCGAATCCCTGTTTGGGACTCGTGACGAAAATATACGTTTGCTCGAATCCGGGCTGAACCTGCGTACGCGCCTGCTGGATGGCGAGTCCCTCGAACTTGAAGGGGATGAGCCGCAGGTCCGCCGCGCGGAGCGGATACTCGAAGACTATGTCGACCTTGTCCATGAAGGACACGTCTTCAATAATGGCGATCTCAACAGCTACATGCGGGTTGTCACGGCGGACCCGGAGGTCTCGCTTCGCCGCCTCGTCGAGAGCGGCAAGTCCCGCTCCTTCGGCAAAAAAGTTCTGGCGCCCAAAACCGTAAACCAGCGGCGCTATGTTGATGCCATTGAGCACTACGATTTGTGCTTCGGTATCGGTCCCGCCGGCACCGGCAAGACGTATCTCGCGGTCGCCATGGCCGTCGCCGCTTATCTCAACAAGCGCGTCAGCCGTATCGTGCTCACACGCCCGGCCGTTGAAGCCGGCGAGCATCTCGGATTTCTGCCCGGGACCTTGCAACAGAAGATTGACCCCTATCTCAGGCCGCTCTACGACGCTCTGTTTGACATGATCGATGCCGAAAAAGTAGAAAAGCTCATCGAGCGCAATGTCATCGAAATCGCTCCGCTCGCCTTCATGCGTGGCCGCACTTTGAACGACTGCTTCATCATCCTTGATGAAGCTCAGAACACTACCGTAGAACAAATGAAGATGGTGCTCACGCGTCAAGGCTTCAACTCGAAAATGGTTGTCACCGGAGACCAGACTCAGGTGGATTTGCCCTCGGGAAAGAAAAGCGGATTGTTCAATGCAGCCGAGGTGCTAAAGGGCGTAGAGGGAATCGCCTTCGTCAATTTCGACGAACGCGATGTCGTCCGCCACTCGCTCGTGCAGCGCATCGTCAAAGCGTATGACCGCTACAACGAACTCATCGGCGCAGGCCGCCAGCTTGCCCTGAAACTGGGCAATGATGTTCCGCAGGAACCGATGACGGAGCCCCCCGCCAATACGGCGGTCGAGATTCCCGAATTTCCTTCTCTCGCCTAAATGCAGAACGATTCCCAGGCCGTGGCCGTCGGCGAGCCATCCTCAACCGCCCATTCCAGAACCCAAGCGAATTATGTTGTCTGATGGCAGTAGTACTGTGGTGCTCTTTGGGGCCTTGCCGGCTGAATTGAAGTTGTCAAGGTCCGACAAGCGCACCCTCCAACATTTCGCCCAATCGCTTTGTGCGCAAGTTGCCGCGAATCGGCCATTCACGTGTCTTCTCGCCGGCGACCGCGAGCTGCGCCGC
>JAFAMM010000089.1 GCA_019233375.1 Acidobacteriaceae bacterium | reverse complement strand
TGAGCCGCGCCGCCGCCGCCGCGACGATCGTGAGCGCAGGCCCGCCGCCGCGGCGCCGCATGCACCGGAGACAGGTCCGATCGTACAGCAGGCGCCCGGTGAGTTGCCGAAGCCGGCGCAGGCGCCGATCATTCCGCCGCTTGCCTCGCCCCAGGCTCCGTCGTGGAAGTCGGGGCAGCACGGCAACCAGGCTGACGAGATTGCTCGTTCTTCGGCTGCGGCTGGAGAGATCGACAAAGACTTGGCGGAGGAGAAATAGAACCCGATGTTGATGCCCAAGAAAGTTAAGTTTCGCAAGCAGCAGCGCGGCCGCATGACTGGCAAGGCATGGCGCGGGTCAACGCTCTCTTTCGGAGATTTCGGGTTGAAGTCGCTCGAATGCGGCTGGGTGAGTAATCGCCAGATCGAGGCGGCCCGTATCGCGATGACGCGCTTCATCAAGCGCGGCGGCAAAGTCTGGATCCGCGTATTCCCAGATAAGCCGATCACCAAGAAACCGCCCGAAACGCGTATGGGAAAGGGCAAAGGTGCGCCCGAAGCCTGGGTCGTGGTTGTCAAACCGGGCAAAGTGTTGTTCGAAATGGAAGGCGTGTCTCAGCAGACGGCTATGGAAGCGATGCGCTTGGCGGCCATGAAACTCTCGGTGCCAACGAAGTTCGTTTCGCGAAATCAGCCGGCGGAAAGCGCCAAGGCGGTCTAGAGGAGGGTGGGCTTTGGCCCGCGCGGGGCTTTAGCCTCGCCTGAAGAGAGCCATGAAAGCAAACAAAATTCGCGGAATCGACACCGCTGATCTGCAGCGTCAGGCGCAGGATGCGCAGGAGCAGTTGTTCCGGCTCCGTTTTCAGATGGGAATGGGGCAGTTCGAAGGCTTGAAGAAGTACCGGAATCTGAAGAAGGACCGGGCCCGCATGCTGACCGTGTTGAGCGAGAAGGTAGCGGCCGGCGAAGTCCTCCAACCGGTGCCTGCCGTGCGCCCCGCGGCCAAGGGCAAGAAGGCGCCTGCAGCACGTCAGAACAAGAAGAAATAAGGAATTGCGGGACTAGATATGTCGGCAGCAGAGCAAACAGCCGCTAAAACGGCCAATAAGAACGAGAAGGTGGGCGAGGTCGTCTCGACCAAGATGGCCAAGACCATCGTTGTCGAAGTGACACGCCGCGTTCCTCATCCGGTGTACAAGCGGATCGTGAACAAGCGCCGCAAATTCTACGCGCACGACGAGCAGCAGACCGCCAAGGTCGGAGATGTCGTTCGCATCGTCGAGTGCCGTCCGCTGAGCCGCCTCAAGCGCTGGCAGCTGCGAGACGTGATCCGCCGCGCCGTGCAGGTCGGCGTGGAGCACCCCGCTCTCGAGACGAGCGCCGATACGCGCGAGAAGAAGACCGTCAAAAAGAAGTAGCGTCCGGCAGAAGCAGGAAGTAAAACAGGAGAAAACGTCATGATTGGGATGCGAACGATTCTGGAGGTGGCCGACAACAGCGGCGCGCGCAAGCTGCAGTGCATCTTGCCCCGCGGCGGCGATCTGGGACTTCGCGCGGGCTTGGGCGATGTCATCACGGCCAGCGTCAAAGAAGCTGCGCCGGATTCCAACATCAAGAAGGGCAAAGTGGTCCGCTGTGTCGTTGTGCGCATGCGCAAAGAGACGCGCCGCAAAGATGGCACTTATATCCGCTTTGACTCGAACGCAGCCGTCCTCATCAATGAAGTCGGCGAGCCGGTGGGAACGCGCGTGTTCGGACCCGTCGCTCGCGAATTGCGTGACAAGCGCTTCATGAAAATCGTTTCGCTCGCGCCGGAGGTGATCTAAGTTATGCCGAAAATAGCCTATCAGCGGCGTCAGGAGAAAGGCGAACGCAAACCGGTCCGTATCAAGATCAAGAAGGACGATTTGGTGCGGATCATCGCTGGCCGCGATAAAGGGAAGACCGGCAAGGTGCTCGAAGTGGACCGGCTGGCGCGCAAAGTGACGGTGGAAGGCGTCATGATCGTGAAGCGTCACACACGCCCGAATCCTTCGAAGCAGATCAAGGGTGGCATCGCCGAAAAACCGATGCCGATCGATGTTTCAAACGTGATGATTTTGACGGCGGGCGGCATCCCTACGCGCATCGGATACAAGACCGAAACGGTGGGCGGCAAAGTGCGCCGTACGCGCATCGCGCGCAAGAACGGAGAAACGCTCGAGAGCCGCTAATTCCGGGCGGTGGGCTTTAGCCCGCGCGGTGCCGGATCAAGGAATCGACAGGCCGTTTGGGATCGGCCAATTGAAGAGAACCAATGGCAAAAGAAAAAGACAGTAAAGCGCAGCAGAAACCCGCGGCCAAGCCGGCGGCAAAGCCCGCGGCGGGCGATAAGAAGGCGGCGGCTGGCGACAAAAAGCCCCGGCAGGCCAAGGGCGGCGACGGCGGTCAGGCTCCCGAAATCGCAGCAGGTGCGCCGAAGGCACAGAGCGGTCATGCCCGGCTGCGCGCCCATTACCTGAAGTCCGTCGTTCCGGCGCTTAAGAAAGACTTCGGTTACAGCAACCCGATGGCTGTTCCGAAAATCGAGAAGGTTTCGATCAATATCGGTCTGGGCGAGGCCACGGGCAACAGCAAGCTGATGGATGGCGCGGTAAACGAACTCGCGCTGATCGCCGGCCAGAAGCCGGTAGTCACGAAGGCCAAGAAATCCATTGCCGCGTTCAAACTGCGGGAAGGTATGTCGATCGGCTGCATGGTTACGCTCCGCGGAGATCGCATGTTCGAGTTTTTGGACCGTCTAATGAACGTTGCCCTGCCGCGCGTTCGCGACTTCCGGGGCGTCTCGCCAAAGTCATTCGACGGTCGCGGCAACTATACCCTCGGGTTGCGGGATCAGCTGATCTTCCCCGAGATCGATTACAACAAGGTGGAAAAGACGAAGGGCATGAACATTTCGATCACCACCACCGCTAAGACGGATGCCGAGGGGCTGGCGCTGCTGCGCCACATGGGCATGCCGTTCCGTCAGTAGGAAAGGTTCGAGAGTTTCATGGCAACAACTGCGAAGATCGCTAAAGAAGACGAGCGCACAGGGCGTTTGGTGCCCGTTGTGCGCGATTGAGAGAACCGAATGGCAACCACTGCGAAGATCGCTAAAGAAGAAAAACCGCCGAAGTTCAAGGTGCGGCTGCGCAACCGCTGTAAGAACTGCGGCCGCCCGCGTGGGTTTCTGAGCAAGTTCAAACTGTGCCGGATCTGTTTCCGAAAGTTTGCGCTTGCCGGTGAGATCCCCGGCGTAACGAAAGCGAGCTGGTAGCGCGCAAGCTGGCAGCTAACCGTGAATAGGAATTGTGAATGAAAGGTGCTGGTTTGAGTAAATGACAGCAGACCCCATTGCCGATATGCTGACGCGCGTGCGTAATGCTCTGATCGCACGCCATGCCAAGGTGGATGTGCCCGCATCGCGGCTCAAGAACGAAGTCGCCCGCATTCTCAAAGAAGAAGGCTACATCCTCAACTACAAGCTGACCGAAGAAGGCGCCAAGAAGTTTATTCGTCTGTATCTGAAGTACACGCCCGCGAACCTGCCCGTTATCTCGCGGATCGAGCGTGTTTCTCGCCCCGGTTGCCGCGTGTATGTGGGCAGTAAAGAGATCCCGCGCATCCTCGGCGGTTTGGGAATTAACATTCTCACCACGCCGAAGGGCGTCATGACAGGTACAGCCGCGCGCAAGGAAGGCGTCGGTGGGGAGGTCCTGTGTCAAATTTGGTAACCCCTCGGAACGCGGGCTTTGGTCCGCGCGTGGCTTCAGCCCGAAGGAACTAACATGTCACGAGTAGGTAAAAAGCCGATTCCCCTGCCTAAAGGGGTGAAACTCACCATCGGAAATGAGCTGCACGTCGAAGGACCGAAGGGCAAACTCACCGTTCCCATTCCTGCGGGCATTCGCCTTGAGCAGAAGGACGGTACTCTGGAGCTGCTTCGCGATAATGACAAGCTGGCGGCGCTCCACGGGCTGACCCGGGCCCTTGCCGCGAACGCGGTTCAAGGCGTCTCCACCGGTTTCACACGCGAGCTCGACGTTGTCGGCACGGGCTATCGCGCAGATGTCAAGGGTAAGATCGCAACCTTCATCCTCGGCTACTCTCATCCGATTGAATATCTGCTGCCGGCCAGCGTCGATATGAAAGTCGACAAGCAAACGCACGTGATCCTGACTGGACATGACCGTCAGGAACTGGGCCAGGTAGCGGCGCAGATTCGTGCCCTGCGTCCGCCTGATCCGTACAAGAACAAGGGTGTCCGTTACACCGGTGAAGTGCTGCGCAAGAAGGCCGGCAAGACCGGAGCGGGAGGCAAGTAATGGCTCGGGATTCGAGAAGAGTAATCCGGCATCGCATTCATAAGCGCATTCGGAGCCGTGTCGCGGGAACTCAGGAGCGTCCGCGGTTAGTTGTCTTCCGCAGCGTGAATCATATTTACGCGCAGGTCATTGATGATCAACAGGGCCACACGCTCGTTGCCGCCGGCTCCACCGAAAAAGATATGCGCGGCAAGGGCGGCAATGTGGAAGGCGCGAAGCTCATCGGCAAAGCCGTTGCCGAGCGCGCGAAAGAAAAGGGCATCACCAAAGTTGTTTTCGATCGCGGCGGTTATCTCTATCACGGGCGCGTCAAGGCCCTGGCCGACGCCGCCCGGCAGGCGGGACTGGAGTTCTAATTAGATGGCATTAAATGGATCGCCCAAGCGTGTCGACACGCAGAACCTGAACCTGAAGGAACAGGTGGTGAGCATCAACCGCGTCACGAAGGTTGTGAAGGGCGGCAAAAATATGAGCTTTTCGGCGCTGGTCGTGGTCGGCGACCCGGGCGCCAAGGTAGTCGGATACGGCACCGGGAAAGCCAAGGAAGTTCCTTCTGCGATCAAAAAAGGGATCGAAGCTGCCAAAAAGAATCTTCGCAAAGTGAATGTCCTCGAAACCACCATCCGGCACCCTGTCCTGGGACGATTCGGCAGCGGGCTTGTCCTGTTGAAGCCGGCTCCCGCCGGTACTGGCGTGATAGCCGGTGGTCCGGTGCGCGCCGTCATTCAGGCGGTCGGGATTCCGAACGTTCTGACCAAATCGATCGGTTCGCACAACGCCCACAACGTCGTGAAAGCGACCATCGATGCGCTCGAGCAGCTCTGCGACAAGACCGCGGTCGCGGACATGCGCGGGCTCCCCGTGGAGAAGCTCTAATGGCCGAAGGAACCATCAAAATCAAGCTGGTGCGCAGCCCCATCTGCACGCCGCAAAAGCACAAAGACATCGTGAAGTCGCTGGGCCTTCACAAGATGAATCGCGTAGTGGAGCGTCCCGATACGCCTTCCTTCCGGGGCATGGTGAAGAAGGTGCCACATCTGCTCGAGATCGTGAAAGACTGACGCCACAGGAGCTGCCAATCATGAATTTAAGCAATCTGCGGCCTCCAAAAGGCCAGAAGCATAAGAAGCAACGCATCGGCCAGGGCATGGGCTCCGGACGCGGCAAATATTCGGGACGTGGCGCTAAAGGTGCGAAGTCCATTTCCGGCTACAGCCTGATGCGCGGCTTCGAGGGCGGCCAGATGCCTCTGCATCGCCGGCTTCCGAAGCGCGGCTTCACCAACATCTTCAAGAAGGAGTACGCCATCGTGAACGTAGGCGTGCTTGAAAAGCTGGAAGGCGACACTTTCTCGCCCGAATCACTGGTGGCGGCGGGCGTCGTCAAGAAGTTAAATGCCGGTCTGAAAATTCTGGGAAATGGCGAACTGACCCGGAAAATCAGCGTGCAAGCTCACGTATACTCGAAATCAGCCCTCGACAAGATCCAGAAGCTCGGTGGGAGCGCCGAGGTGCTGGCCAGGCAGGCGCCCGCCCCGGCCGCCGAAACCAAGTGAACGGATCCTACGCGAGTGGGAGCGAGCCTTATTAGGGAAATATGACAAAGTTTTTGGAAGCTCTCGCCAACGTATTCCGCATTCCGGATCTTCGCAAGCGGGTACTCTTCACGTTGGGTTTGCTTGCCGTGTACCGCGTCGGTGCGTTCATCCCGACGCCGGGCATCGATACCGACCGGTTCCAGCAGTTCTTCACCCACAGCGCCGCGGGTGGATTTCTCGGGTATTTCGACCTGTTCAGCGGCGGCATGCTGCGGCGCATGACCATCTTCGCGCTTGGCATCACGCCCTACATCACCGCATCGATCATTCTGCAGTTACTTACCGTCGTTATTCCCACGCTCGACAAGCTGCAGAAGGAAGGCGAACTCGGCCGCCGCAAGATTACGCAGTGGACACGCTATCTCACAGTGGCGCTGGCCGTCATTCAATCCATCGGTATCGCCTTCGCCTTGCAGAATTCGGAGGGCAACTTCGTGCTGCATCCGGGCTTCATGTTCCTCTTCATGACGATGCTGACGTTCACCGCCGGCTCAGCCTTCATCATGTGGCTGGGCGAGCAGATCACGGATCGCGGCATCGGGAACGGCATGTCGCTGATCATCTTCGTGGGTATCGTCGTCGGTTTGCCGCGCGCCATCCAGGAGATCTATACGAATACCTTCGTGACGCACCAGTGGCCGGTGCTGCAGATGGTTGCGATCCTCGCGATTATGGTTGCGGTCGTGGCGTTTATTGTTCTCGTCGAGCGCGGCGAGCGCCGTATTCCGGTGCAGTACGCCAAGCGCGTTATCGGCCGGCGTATGATGGGCGGCCAGTCGACCCATCTCCCGCTGAAAGTAAACGCGGGCGGCGTCATCCCGATCATCTTTGCGTCTTCGCTGCTGGCGCTTCCGCAGACCGCGCTGCAGTTTCCCGTGGTCAAGAACAGCCCCTGGCTGAGCAATATGTTCGGCGCCTTCAGCGGGTCGTCGCCCCTGTACTATCTCGCCTACATCGTTCTAATCATCTTCTTCTGCTTCTTCTACGTCTCAATCATCTTCAATCCGAACGAAGCGGCCGATAACATGCGCAAATATGGCGGCTTCATCCCGGGGATCCGGCCCGGCAAAAATACCGCCGAGTACATGGATAAGATTCTGTCGAAGATCACCGTGGTCGGCGGTCTTTATCTCGCCGTTCTGTCCATCATTCCCATGATCATGATCTCGGGCATCCGTCTGCAACGGCTTCCGGTGGTCGGCAACTTCATCGATGCGCACTTCCCGCGTTGGCTGCTCGATGGCCTCGGCGTCAACTTCTACTTTGGTGGAACCTCTCTCCTGATCGTCGTCGGCGTGGCTATGGACACTGTCAATCAGATTGAAGCTCAGCTCATCATGCGGCATTACGAAGGGTTTACACCGCGTTCGGGCCGCATTCGCGGGCGCCGCAGTACCACTGTATAAACGATTGCCTTCCGACTCACGATATGCGGGTGCGCCCGTCCTGATTCTGTTCGGATCTCCCGGTTCGGGCAAGGGAACACAAGCGAAGCTACTGCGGCACTCGCTACAGATGCCGCATATTTCGACCGGCGACATGCTCCGGACGCACATCGCCGCGGGAGACGATATCGGGAAGCGCGCCGAGTCGCTGATCAAAGCGGGACGGCTTGTTCCCGACGAGCTGGTAAATGAACTGGTGAAGCAGCGGATCGGGGCACCGGATACGGTCTCCGGCATGATCCTTGACGGCTATCCGCGAACCCTGAACCAGGCGGGCGTACTGCTCAAGATGTTGGAACCATACGGATTCCGGCCGGCTGTGATACACTTGGTTGTTGACTACGAGAAAATCGTAGCTCGCCTCAGTGGCCGTCGGCTGTGTCCCGTCTGTGGAACCCTCTACAGTTTAACGACGAATCCTCCCAAGGTCGCGGGAACCTGTGATCTGGATGGGGCAAAGCTGGTCACGCGCGAGGATGACCGCGAAGTGGTGATTCGGGAGCGCCTTCGGGAATACGATTCCCAGACGCTGCCGATCTTGAGCTTCTTCCGCGAAGCAGGCGTCCGCATGATCGATGTCGGCGCGGCGGACGAAACGCCCGAGCAGATCGTGACGAAGCTCTGGAGAGAGTTGACGGAAGCAGGATTGATTACCGGGGCTGTCCCGGAATTGGGCGTCGCGCCCTCTGGACCGAAGTGATTGTTCGTAGAAGCACAATTGAGCTCGAAAAGCTCCGCCGGAGTGGTCTTCTGGTCTATCGCATCCTGCAGGATTTGAAAAACATGGTGGCGGAAGGGGTTACCACGCAGGACCTCGAAGTCGCCGCGGAAAAAATGATTGCGAGCGCGGGTGCGAAGCCGGCCTTCAAAGGGTATTATTCACCTGCGGCCGGGACTAAATACCCCTTTGTCCTGTGCACCTCTGTCAACGAGGAAGTCGTTCACGGAATGCCGTCGGGCCGGCGCAAGCTGAACAAAGGCGATATCGTCTCGATCGACACCGGCGTACAACTGGACGGCTACTACGGGGATTCGGCAGTGACGGTAGCTGTGGGTGAGGTCAATGATTCGGTAAAGCGCCTTTTGAAGGTGACCGAAGAGAGTTTGGAATTGGCGATCGACCGGGTACGTGCCGGGAATCGCCTCTTTGACATTTGTGGAACTGTGGAGAAGCACGTTGTTTCGAACGGCTTCTCTGTTGTTCGTGAATTTGTGGGTCACGGGATCGGTACTTCGCTTCATGAGGAACCGCAAGTTCCGAATTACGTGGACCGGCGCGGCGAGAATCCGCGTCTGAAACCGGGCATGGTGCTAGCCATCGAACCGATGGTCAACGCTGGTAAGCCGGACACCAAGGTTCTGGCGGACAAGTGGACCGCGGTCGCGAAAGATGGGTCGTATTCGGCGCATTTTGAGCATATGGTCGCCGTGACTGATAACGGGCCGTGGGTGTTGTCGCGGCCATGAGCACACCGGGCGGCGGGTATTTGAGGATCTCGGCGCGGATTTGAAAAGGGATTAAGCCATGAAGGTACGAGCATCGGTCAAGAAATTATGTGATAAGTGCAAGATTATCCACCGCCATGGTGTGGTCCGGGTCATCTGCACGAATCCCAAGCATAAACAGCGGCAAGGGTAAAAAGAGAGAACGTATATGGCGCGTATTGCAGGTGTTGATTTACCAGCAAGAAAGCGGGCAGCTATCGGGCTGACGTATATTTACGGCATCGGACGAACCCGTTCGCTGTCGCTTCTTCACCGGGCTCAGGTCGATCCCGACAAGAAGATTTCGGATCTGTCGGAAGAGGAAGTAAACCACCTTCGCAACCTGATCGAGGGCGAGGGCGCTATCGAGGGCGATCTTCGCAAGGAAGTCTCGATGAATATCAAGCGCCTGATGGAGATGGGCTCTTATCGCGGCCTTCGTCACCGGCGCGGCCTGCCGGTTCGCGGCCAGCGCACGCATACCAATGCCCGCACGCGCAAAGGTCCGCGTAAGGGCACCATCGCGAATAAGAAGAAGGCGAGCGCGAAAACCTAAGGAGATCTGACGTAGATGGCGAAGGCACCCGCAAAGACGACCAAGAAGAAGTCGTTCAAGAAGAAAGAAAAGAAGAACGTCCCGTTTGGAACGGTGCACATTCAGGCATCGTTCAACAATACGATCGTCACGTTCACCGATCCTTTGGGCAATGTCCTGGCTTGGTCCAGTTCGGGCTCGCTTGGCTTTCGGGGCTCGCGCAAAGGCACGCCATTCGCCGCCCAGCAGGCCTCGCTGACGGCCGCGAATAAGGCAAAGGAATCGGGCCTGCGCACGGTCGAAGTGCGGGTTGCAGGTCCGGGTTCCGGCCGCGAATCTGCGGTTCGCGCGCTGGCAACTGCCGGTATAGAAGTGCGCTCGATCAAGGACGTAACTCCGATCCCGCACAACGGCTGCCGGCCGCCAAAGAAGCGGCGAGTATAACGAGCGCGGTTTGAGAAGAAGCGGCGAGTATAACGAGCGCGGGTTAAGAAGAAGCCGCGAGTTTGATAAGAGCTGTCAGCATTGAGTCGTCAGCTTTTTAGGTTTTTGCTGAAACCTGATCGCTGACAGCGAATAGCTTTTTTAAGCGGGATGAAGGCCATGCCGGCTGTAAACCGCACCTGACAAGCGTCAACTGAGACGCATTTTGGAGGTTATTGATTGGCACGTTATAGTGGCCCCGTTTGCCGGCTTTGCCGGCGTGAGGGCATGAAGTTGTTTTTGAAGGGTGAGCGCTGTCACACGGAAAAGTGCGCGATCGAAAAGCGCAACTTCGCTCCGGGCCAGCACGGGAAAGACAAGAAAGCCAAAGTCGTCGGCTACGGTCTGCAGCTTCGCGAAAAGCAGAAGGCGCGCCGCTATTACCGCATTCTCGAAGGCCAGTTCCGGAACCTTTATGAGAAGGCCGTGAATCAAAAAGGCATCACCGGCGAACAGATGCTGGGCATGCTTGAAAAGCGCCTGGACAACGTCATTTACCGTATGGGTCTCGCGACGAGCCGCGCCCAGGGCCGCCAGGTTGTTCGCCACGGTCATGTTGTCGTCAACGGCCGCAAGGTAAACATTCCTTCCTACACAGTGAAACCCGGCGACGTCGTAGAGATTCGCCAAAGCAGCAAAGAAAATTCGAGCATCCTCGGAGCACGTGATGCCACCGCGCATGCGCCCAGCCCGAGCTGGCTCGAAGTGGACCGGGATGCGCTCCGGGCGCGAGTATTGCAGCAGCCCAAGCGTGAAGAGTTGGTGCAGATTCAGTTGAATGAACAGCTCATCGTCGAGCTGTACTCGAAGTAAGGCTTCGACAATCGACGAAGGGGATAAATCACAGCATGTTTAAAGGATTTCAGAAGCCCAAGCGTTTAGTTGCGAATACCGAGTCGCTCACCGAGCGTTTCGGCCAGTTCACAGCCCAACCCTTCGAGCGCGGATTCGGTTCCACCATCGGCACCGGTCTGCGCCGCGTACTGCTGAGCTCGATCGAAGGAGCCGCTATCACCGGGGTGCGGATCGATGGCGTCTCGCACGAGTTCAGCCCCATTCCCGGCGTTGTCGAGGATGCAACGGACATCATCCTCAACCTGAAACAGGTTCCTTTCAAGATGTCGGGCGAAGGAATGCGTATCGCTCGTCTGCATATCGAAACCCCGGGCGAAGTGATGAGCAGCCAGATCGAGACCGACGCCGATGTCGAAGTGCTCGACCGCAATCTGCACATCGCTACTGTCGGCGAGGGCGGCAAGCTTGATATCGAAATGCGCATCAAGAGCGGCCGTGGGTACGTTTCCGCCGACCGCAACTACGATGAAGATCTGCCGATCGGCTATATCCCGATCGATTCAGTTCACTCGCCGGTTCGCAAGGTGAACTACACGGTGGAAGCTGCCCGTCTCGGCCAGAACACCGACTACGACAAGCTGACGATCGAGGTCTGGACGAACGGCGCGATTTCGCCGCAGGACTCGATTGGCCAGGCCGCCAAGCTGCTCAAAGACCACATGACGATCTTCATCAACTTTGAAGAGACGCCAGAGGTCGCCGAGGAGCCGGCAGAGCGCGCCATTAACCAGATGAACGAAGTGCTGAATCGCTCGGTCGAAGAGCTCGAACTCAGCGTCCGTTCTTACAACTGCCTCAAGAACGCGAACATTCAGACCATCGGCGATCTGGTTCAGAAGACCGAATCCGAAATGCTCCGCACCAAGAACTTCGGCCGCAAGTCACTGAACGAAATCAAGGAGATCCTCTCGGGTCTTGGGCTGTCGTTCGGCATGAAGTTCGATTCCCAGGGCCGTCTCGTGGGTGGTGCGATGCCGCCGAGCTCAGCCGATTTCGCCTCGGATAATTACGCCGGGATCGAGGAATAAGGGATGCGTCATCGCAAAGCGGGAGTTAAACTCAAACGCGACATCAGCGCCCGGCGTGCTCTCCTGCGCGGCCTGGTGACAAATGTGATCGAAGAAGAACGGATCACGACGACGGTGCCGAAGGCCAAGGCCGCACGCCCGTTGGTCGACAAGATGATCACTCTTGCCAAACAGGACAGCCCGCACGCGCGGCGTCAGGCGACATCCTTTCTGACGAAGCCCGAGGCGGTAGACAAGTTGTTCGACAAGATCGGTCCGCGCTTCCATCAGCGCGAGGGCGGCTACACCCGCATCGTCAAGCTGGGTTGGCGCAAAGGCGACGGCGCTGAAACGGCCAAACTCGAGCTGGTCGGCTCGGAGCTGATCAAGCGCGCCGCAGATCGCGCCGCACGCCGCGAAGAGAGGCTCAAGGCAATGCAGCAAGGCAAGGAAGACGAAGAAAGCAAGTAGCGTTCTCGTTCGCAGTTCAAAATCAAAAGGCCCGGGAGCTAAGCTCCCGGGCCTTTTTCTATCCTCGATGCTTTTTGTGGTGCTTGTGCACCGCTGCTTCCGGGTGGGCCGTTGATACGGGTCGCGCTGCGGCTTTGGCTGTCTCCGCCGTCGCGTTGGGTCCGATCTTGCTCAAGATGCGGTCGTGGATCCAGTGCTCGTCCCACCACTCCTTGGGATCGATCTGCACGCCGTCCACCAGCATGCTGAAATGCACGTGATCGCCGAACGCCATACCCGTGGAACCACTGATCCCGATCTGCTGCTCCTTCTGAACCGTATCGCCCACCTTCACCCCGATCTTGCTCATGTGCCCGTACAGACTCTCGAGCGAATAACCGTGATCGATGATGACGCAGTTGCCGTAGATGCCGAGCCGGTCGGCCCAGATCACCTTGCCTGAGTTCGCGGCTTTGACTGGCATGTTCGTGGTGGCGGCAAGATCATAGCCGAGATGCACCTGCTCATCTACCTTCTTGCCGTTGTAGTAGTAGCTGCGGCGGTCGGCAAAGTACGATTCACGCGCACCCTTGATGGGAATGAACGGCCCGTTCCAGAGAATGCGATGTTCGGTGTTATTGTGCAGCTCATAGATCTGCTGCGCATTCGCGCGCCGCATCTCTCGATTGATTTTGACGAATCGATCAATGAGGCTGCCGCTGCCGGACGGGTCGAGCTCACCGACTACTTTCTGTAATTCCCGATCATTGAGCTGAATATTGCTCGCGCGGAATTTCTTCGGGAACACCTTAACCCAAAACGTGGTGGTCACCTCTGTTCCGGCGCCGTTCCGGGCAAAGGCGAGCGGAATCGTTTGCGCTGAAACATCCCAGGGAAACGGAAAGAGCGAGAAGCGGTGGTTGCTCGAATCCGGCTCGCCGGGCATTGGGAAAGTGCCCGCCGAGTAGTTTGCGACGCGCACGCCCGCCTCCGTCCAGTTGCCGCCCAGATCTAAGACCACCAGCTCCGATCCGCCCTGGTTGATGTAATGTTGGTGGCCGTCGGCCACGATCGTCGGCGGCTTCAGAACGACGTTGACGCTCTGCTCGAGCGTTGTGGTCGCGCCACGGAAATCGTTCGATTTTGCCTGAAGAATCAGCGTCGCCGGGCCCTCTTTCAAGAACGACGCCTGTTTCTGTCCGGCGTCGAAAGAGTAAATCACGCCCTTCTGCTTCGATTTGCTTGTATCTTCGAAGAGCTTCTGCTTTTGCCCGTTCTGCTCAACGGCAGCGGTGAAGCGCTTCACCCCAGCGGGATCGTTGACCTGCACCAGCACCGTGGTGGAAGTGCCTATGGCCGCGACGGGCCGGGCGAGCTTGACCTCGGCTTTTTTGCCCGAGAACCAGACAAGGCCAAAAACGATCAGAATGATCGCGGCAACAACAGCTAGAACATATTTCAACATCGAGTTACTGCTTTCATGTTTTGACCACACGCCGGCCTTGGATGCGGTAGTTTCCTTCGAGCATCCAGGCGATCGCTTCCGAGTAAATTCTATGTTCCTCTTTAAGGATGCGCTCTGACAAGGTCTCGAGCGAATCAGTATCGAGCACCGCAACGGCGGCCTGCATCAGAATTGGTCCGCTATCCAGGTTTTCATCCACCAGGTGAACGGAGCAGCCGGTGACCTTCACGCCATGCGTAAGCGCCTGATATTGCGCGTCGAGGCCGGGGAAGGCGGGCAGCAGCGACGGATGAATGTTCAGGATGCGCTGCGGAAATTGCGAAACGAACTTCCCGCTCAGCAGGCGCATATAGCCGGCCAAACAAACCAGATCAACTCCGTTTTGATGAAGCAGATCAGCGACTTGCGAATCAAACGACTCGCGTTCCAGACCCGCGGAAGGAATGCAGCCGGAAGGCAGCCCGAGTTCGCGGGCGCGCGCCAGGCCGGGCGCCTCGGGCTTATTTGAAAAAACGAACCCAATTTCGCAATGGAGGCGGCCAGCGAGCACGTTGCGGGCAATGGCTTCGAAATTCGAGCCGCGGCCGGAGAGCAGAATGCCGAGGCGCTTCACAAATAAGCGACCCTGGGCTGCCGGGGGCGATGCTTCACGACCGCACCGATCTCGTAGAAGGGTTCGCGCAGCTTCTTCAGAATTTGCGAGACAAAGCCAATTTTGCGAGCCGAAACAACAAGCACCATGCCGATGCCGAGGTTGAAGGTCCGGCGGAAGTCCTGTTCCGGTATTTGGCGGGCGTCCTTCAGAAGTTTGAAGATGGGCTGCTCGGGCCAGGATTGCGGAAGGATTTCAACCGCGCAGCCGCGCGGGAGCACGCGCGGGACATTGTCCGTCAGACCGCCGCCGGTGATATGGGCCGCGCCCTTCAACAGCTTCGCCTTATGGAGGGCCTGAATGGGACGCAAATACGACTTATGAATTTTGAGAAGTTCGTCGGCGAGTGAGGTCGGGAGTTCGGGCAGCCGCGCGTTGACGTTGTGGCCGGAGTTTTCGAACAGGATTTTGCGGACCAGCGAATAGCCGTTGGTATGAAGGCCTTGGGATGGCAGACCGAGTAGCAGGTCACCGGGCTCAATCTCTTCACCGGTGATCATCTGTGGCCGTTCGACTGCTCCGACAATGAAGCCTGCCAGATCGTACTCACCGGGAGCGTACATTCCGGGCATTTCGGCCGTCTCGCCGCCGATCAGCGCGCAGCCGTTCCTTTTGCAGCCCCGAGCAATGCCCTCTACCACGCTGGCGCAGACGGCCGCGTCGAGCTTTCCGATCGCGAAGTAATCGAGAAAAAAAAGCGGAGTGGCGCCCTGAACAGCGATGTCATTGACGCAGTGATTCACGAGATCTTCGCCGACGGTGTCGTGCCGTCCCGTAGCAAAAGCGATCTTCAGCTTCGTTCCGACCCCGTCGGCAGAACTGACGAGAACTGGGTTTCGCCAACCTTTTATGGAGAATCCGGCGCCGAAGCTGCCGATGGAGGTGAGAACGTTCGGGGTAAGCGTCTTAGCCGCATGCCGCTTGATCGCGGAGACTGCGCGTTCCGCCTTGTCGATATCGACGCCGGCGTCCCGGTACGTTGTTCGTTTGCTCACTTGGTGAAGCAATCAGTGTAGCGAACGAGATCAGGTTAGGGACAAACAGACAGGGGCAGGCGACACGCGCCTGCGGCGAGATAGAAACGGGCAGGCTGGCTGGCCTGCGGCGAGATAGAAGCGGGCAGGCGACACGCGCCTGCCCGAGACCTCATTCCTGAGGGAAGGTGAAATCGGGATTGTAACCCTGACCCGGATCCTCGTAAAGAGCCGGAGGAGCTAGCGGTTTCGATCCCACCGTGACCTCTTGCATTTGTGTTTCGCAATCGGCCTGCTGACGGTCCAACATGTCTTTGAGCAGAGGCTCAGTGATGGACCCGTTACGGCGGTCTTTTGATTTCATGTGCGAACGGTAGCATGCAGCCGTTGCAAGCGACTGCTCCGGCGGCCTCCCCCGGCGCGGCGCCGTCAATCGACAAGTAATTGCGGTGCAAGAAATTGCAAGGCATTGTGTGAAAATAGGCAAACTTGCAGAACTCGTGTGATGGGGTCTTTTTGATGCAAACGAGATGTGTTCTTTTTGTGCTCCTTGCCGTCGGCGCCGGCGCTGCTCTTCGAGCGGAAGTTCCTTCCGCGATCGCCATCCGCGACGCGCATATTGTGACGGTATCGGGCGAAGATCTTCCAAAGGGCACGGTGCTGTTGCGTGATGGATTGATTCAGGACACGGGAGCGAATATCGCCATCCCGGCCGATGCATGGGTGATCGAGGGTGCGGGGCTGACGGTTTATCCGGGATTCATTGACGCTTTGAGCTCGTGGGGCATTCCGAACCCGCAGCCGCCGCAGGGAGCAGCAACGAGTGGGATTGCGCCGGGGCAGGGCGGGAGCGTGCAAGCGCCGTCTGAGCCTAGAGCGCATGGTCCGGAAGACAGGCCGCAGACGCACTCCTTTGAACGCGCCGCCGACCTGGTGAATCCGAGCGACGGCCGCCTCGAAATGGCCCGGGCGGCAGGCTTCACGACCGCGGCGACGTTTCCAAACAAGGGCATTGTGGAAGGCCTCGGCGCCATGATCGATTTGGCCGGAGAGCGAGGGCGGGACATGGTTGTCGCCCAACCGATTGGGCAGCAGATTCTGTTCCGCGTGGCTCCGAGCGGTTTCGGACGCAGCTTTCCGACGTCGCTCATGGGCAACATCGCGTACCTGCGGCAGCTTTATCTGGATCTGAACCATGATGGCCAGGCGAAGCAAATCTATAGTGCGCACCCGAGCGGGAACCGGCGACCGGAGTACGATCACGATCTGGAAGGGCTGATGGAATCGCCGCGCATCCTGCTGCCCGCCGAGGAAGCGCAGCAGATCGATCGAATGCTGAGCCTTGGCCAGGAGTTGAATGTACCGTTTGTTGTCTACGGACTGCACGAGGCGTACCGGAGAATCGATCAACTGAAGAAGGCGAACGTGCCCGCACTGATCAGCCTGAAGTGGCCGGAGAAAGCGAAAGACGCTGATCCTCAGGAGCAGGTCAACTACCGCGATCTCGAAATGCGCGCACAAGCGCCGTCAGTGCCAGGACTACTGGCAAAAGCGAGCGTGAGGTTTGCGTTTTATTCCGACGGTTTGGACAGCGCTCCGGCTGTAAGAAAGGCGTTGAAGAAAGCGGTGGACGCGGGTCTCTCGAAACAAGATGCGGTGAAGGCGCTGACTTTAAATGCGGCTGAGATATACGGTGTGGCCGATCGTCTGGGGAGCATTGAGAAGGGCAAAATCGCGAACCTTGTGGTGATGAAAGGTGAGCTGTTTGAGGAGAAGACGACCGTCGAGTATGTCTTTATTGATGGAAAGCAGTTCCAACCTTCGAAAGACCTGCAGAAAGAGCCTGCGCCCAAGAAGGACGGAGCGAAGCCAGGAACTCCGGCCGATGAAAGCGAGGTGCACTAGATGCGG
>JAFAMM010000073.1 GCA_019233375.1 Acidobacteriaceae bacterium | reverse complement strand
TTTCGTGGGTGGCTCGCGGAGAACTCGCCGCGGGAAACGCAAGTGAGGCCGTGAAGGATGCCAAGGAGATTGAAACTATCTCGCAGGTGTCGCTCGGCACGCGGAAAATGGATGCCGAACCGTACCTGCCGCTCGCGTTAGGGTCAGCGTATGAGCTTGAAGCAGAGGCGCTGGCCGAGCAACACAAGCGAGCGGAGGCCTTGCAGATGCTGCGGAGCGCCGAACTGAAATGGCGTGGAACTTCGGTTGAAGACCGGCTGCAGAAGAACATCAATTTGCTGACCCTGCAGGGCAGGCCGATGCCGCTTTTAAAGGAAACGCAATGGATTGGCGCGAAGCCGCAAACGACTGATCAGCGGGGCAAAGTGCTGCTGCTTTTCTTCTGGGCGCACTGGTGCGCTGACTGCAAGGCTGAAGCTCCGGTGATCGCCAAGCTAGCGGGCGAGTTCGGGCCGAAGGGCCTGGTGGTCATCGCGCCGACGCGATTGTATGGCTACACAGCAGACGATGAGAATGCTTCGGCGGCGAAAGAGACCGCATTTATCCAGAAAGTCTACGACAAGTATTATGGGGCCATTCCGCACGCGCAGGTGCCTCTCGATGGAGGAAACTTTCAGCGTTTCGGGGCGAGCACGACGCCCACTATCGTGCTGGTGGACCGGCAAGGTATTGTGCGGCTGTATCATCCGGGCGTAATGGACGAAGCGTCATTAAGAGCCGCGATCGAGCCGCTATTGAAAGGCGCAGCCGCCGCAGCGAAGTCCAGTCTTTGAACACCCCGCGCGCTCATTGATCATTGAAGCGTTGCACCGGCGCCACATGCAGCAGATTGATCGCATGATGAAACCACGCTCATCGGGTACGCGGCATCATCTCTGGAGAAGCCGAATTTTATAGTTACCGCAAAACGAGGCTCCGCATTGAGGTGCGCTGAGCTACGGGATAATGCACAGCATGAAGTTCTTTCGCGCCGGCGCGGTCGCTTTTCTGGGAACGTGTCTTACTGTGGCTGCGAGTACGCCGGGGACGACGATCCGCGTCGTAGTCAAGAACCAGTTCGATAAGCCCGTGGAGAATGCCGCGGTGATTCTTGATTTTCTTGGCTCACGCCAGGTGACAAAGCTCGGGAAGCGCAAGCCCATTCACTGGGAGGTGAAGACGAATCAGGAGGGAATCGCCCATTTTCCGCCGGTGCCGGAGGGTACTGTACAACTGCAGGTGATCACGACGAAGTACCAGACCTACGGCAAAAAAATGGATGTCGCGGGTGAGGAGAAGACAATCGATATCACGCTGAACCCGCCGCAGCAGCAGTACAGCGCGCATCCGCCGTTGAAACCGGCGGACGCACCGAAGCAATAAGCAGCTATTTCGAGAATGGGTATTTGTGCGAAGGATCGATGGCAATGGCCTCGATCTCAATGTGAACATCGCGAGGCAAGCGTGCTACTTCGACCGTCGTCCGCGCGGGCGGATGGACGCCGAACAGACGGCCGTAGGTTTCGTTCATGGCGGCGAAATCGTCCATGTTCTTGAGGAACACGGTTGTCTTCACCACATCATTGAGCGACAGCCCGGCTGCCGTGAGGACAAGCTTCAAGTTTTCCACGACGCGCACGGTTTGGTCGTGAATGGAGCCGGTGACGAGCTGGTTCGTGTCGGGGTCGAGCGGTATCTGCCCGCTTAGAAAGACCAGACCATTGAGGCGAACAGCAGGACTGTAAGGGCCGCCGGCCTTCGGCTTCTCCGGCATGATGATTTCCTTCATTGCTCTATTTTGCACGCTTCGGCGGTTTGCTTGTTTTGAGGCGCGGCCGCGGGAAGCTGCACAGTGCCGACGAGTTGCCGGATGTTCGCGATGTTGAGGCGCTCGGCTACGCGGTCGAGTTCCTCCGCGATACGGAGCGGGGATCGGGGGTCAATGAAAGTTGCGGTGCCGACCTGGACCGCCGATGCCCCGGCGATGAGAAATTCGGCTGCGTCTTCGCCGGTGAGAATTCCCCCAAGGCCGATAACCGGAATCGTGACGGCCCGCGCCGCTTCATAGACCAGGCGAAGGGCGAGCGGTTTAATCGCAGGGCCAGAGAGCCCTGCAAGGCCTGCGCCGATACGTGAGCGGCGGGTTTTGGCGTCGAGCGCCAAGGAGACGAATGTGTTGATGAGAGAAATCGCGCCGGCTCCCGCGTTCTCTGCCGCCTCGGCGAGCGGCTTGATGTTCATAACGTTTGGCGAGAGTTTGACGATCACGGGACGCCGGGCGATCCTGCAGACAGGCGTAACAACATCTGAAAGCAATTGCGGATCGCTAGAAAAGTATATGCCTCCGTGTCTGGTGTTCGGGCAGGAGACGTTCAGCTCATAGGCCGCCAGGCCCTCTGCGTCTTCCAGAACGCGGATCACCTCGGTGTAATCTTCAGCGGTGAATCCGAACACATTCGCGATAACAGGGACGGCGTAGCGGCGCAGCTTGGGGAGTTTGTCGCGTACAAAGGCGATGACGCCGACGTTCTGCAAGCCGACCGAGTTCATCATGCCGCCCTCGGTATGCCAGAGTCGCGGGGGCGGATTGCCGGCAATCGGATGGCGGGAGAGGCCTTTGGTGACAAGGCCTCCGAGCATATTGAGATCGAGGATGCTGGCAAACTCCAGACCATAACCGAAGGTTCCCGAGGCCGCGATGACCGGATTGCGGAGTTCGATTCCGCAGAGATTGATCGCGAGCCGATGGTGCGTCATGGAGTCGAAGGTTTTGGCGGAGCTAAAGCTCCGCGCCGGCTAAAGCCCGCCCTCCAGGGTCAACTTGCGCTGTCAGGTGTTCCGCCGTTTCTTTGATCAGATCCCATGTGTCAAGGATGTCCTGCTCGGAGGTTTGGAAATTGCCGATTGCCAAGCGCAAGACGAAATGGCCGTTCAAAACCGTGTGAGAGAGAAATGCCTTGCCGGATGCGTTAATGGCAGCCAGAAGTTGCTCATTCCTTGCGTTGCTTGCGCGCAGGCGGAAGCAAGCGAGCGATAAGGGCACGGGCGCCGAGAGTTCGAAGCGATCGTCTGATTCGATCAGCTCCTTCAATACCTGCGCAAGCCGGAGAGATTCGCGCAGCATCGCGATTATGCCTTCGCGGCCGTAATACCGAAAGACGTACCACAGTTTCAGAGCGCGGAAGCGCCGGCCGAGTTGCACCCCGTAATCCATGTAGTTGACCGCGTGGTCATCTTCCGCGGTGCGCAGATATTCCGCGCTGAGCGAGGAGGCACGGCGGAGAATATCGGGATAGCGGGTGTACAGCACGCTGCAATCAACCGATACGTAGAGCCATTTGTGTGGATTGAGGATGAATGAGTGGGCGCGCTCAACGCCAGCGAGGATGTAGCGCATCTCCGGCACGATAGCAGCGGAACCGCCGTAAGCGGCGTCGAGATGCAACCAGACGTTGTGGCGCTCGGCGATCGCGGCGATCTCGGTTACTGGATCGATGGCGGTGGTCGATGTGGAACCGATGGACGCAACGATGCAGCAAGGCCGCCTGCCCGCTGAGATGTCGGAGGCTATGACGCGCGCGAGGGCATCCGGGCGCATACGGAATTGCTCGTCGACGGGGATTTTGCGGATGTTCTGCTGGCCAAAGCCAAGTGTGATGGCCGCCTTCTCAGAAGAGGAATGGGTGTGCTCGGAGAGGTAAACGATGAGTCCGGGGCGCATGCCGTGGGTTCGGCAGCCGGGGTCCACGAACTCGCGGGCGGCGCCGATCGCCTGCATCACTCCGACCGAGGCGGTGTCATAGATGATCCCGAAGTGCTGGTCGCTTAATCCCAGCCATTGGCGAAGCCAGCTGAGCGTAACCTGCTCCAACTCCGTCGCGGCCGGCGACGATTTCCAAAGCATTGCGTTCACGTTTAGGGTGGCGGCGAGGAAATCGGCGAGGATTGAGGGTGGAGTAGAGGAGATGGAAAACCAGGCAAAGAACCGCGGGTGATTCCAGAGCGTCAGGGCGGGGAAGATGGTTGATTGGAAGTCTTGGAAGATCTTTTCAAGCGGCTCGCCCTGCTCGGGGGCGGTGGGAGGAAGGCGGGAGCTGAGTTCACCTGGCTTGATTGCCGGCAGTACCGGAAAGGATCGGATTTGTTCGAAATAGCCGGCGATCCAATCTGCGTGCGCGTAGGCTGCTTGCCGGAAGTCGTCTTTTTCCATTCATTCCAGTTTGCACGACGGCGCTAGAACGCGGGGGCGGTACTGGATTGCTTGCACTCGGCGAGGACGCCCTGAAGCCAGTCGTGAAACCAGATATGAAACGCGATGACCTCGGCGGCCATGTCTTCGTCGAGGGGAACCGCCACGTGGCTCGAGGTCCAGCCGCGCGCGACGGCGGCCTGCTTGATAGCGACAGTTGCCGGGAACTTATCTACATAGACCATGAACTCAGAGAGTTTTTCGTTGAGGCGCCCGGCGCGGGCGTGATCGCCACCGCGAATAGCGCGGTCAAGCGCGACGATCAGTTCAGGAACCGCGGCAGCCACGCCTGAGACGATGCCTGAGGCGCCGGCCTGCAAGGCGCTCATATATAGGGAATCTCTGCCCACTAGAAATTGGAACGGATGAGCGGCCCGCAGCGGTTGTAGCTCTTCAAAGATGGCCGAGCCGCCGCCTGAGTCCTTGATGCCGGCGAAGGCGCCTGTTGATAGTAGGCGCCGCAGATTTTCAAGTGAGAGAGGATTCGTGAAATCGGGGAGGTTATAAAGATAAACCGGAATTTTTTCGTCCAGGATTTTAATGAACTGATCGTAGAACTCACATATCTGCTCATCTGGATAGCGATAGAAATAAGGCGGCATTAAGAGTAGCCCCGACGCTCCTGAATCGACAGCTTTTTCGCCGAGTTCGAGAGCGCCGGCCAGAGTGGAATGCGAGACATTCACCAAAACTGGTACACGGCTGCGCTTAATTGCAAGCGCGGAAACACGGATTCGTTCCTCGATATCAAAATGAACGAATTCACCGGTCGCGCCGAACAGGACAAGCCCTTCAACGCCCGCTTGCACAATGGCATCCAAGTAGTCGAGCAAAACTCCTGTGTCGGCCTCAATGGAGTTGGGGCGGCGCGGCGTCACAAGGGCAGCGTATACCCCGGCTGCGAGCGGTCTGTTCGTCATACGTTCGTAGCTGGATGGATTTCTTTATAACTGAATCCGGCTTTTTAGAATTGTACTGCTTAATCGGCGCTATTTGCTAAAGGGGCTGAAATGCGGGTTCCAGGTCCCTCGGATCGAGTAGATGCCGTGGACGAAAAACGCGTGTGGACCACTCGTATGCCTCGTCCCACTGAACGCCTATGAAATAGCTGCCGTGGTCATAGCGGCAATGGCGAACGATGCCCTCCAGGCGCGTTGTGCCGTGCACCATTTTCACTCTGGTAGAGGGGAAAACCGGCTTGTCGAGCTGGAGGCAAAGGCCCGCGACGGAAATATCTTCCAGGTTTGCTATACAGTGCAGGTCGCGTCCTGAGGCATCGCGCCAGGCGAGTTCAATCAACTCCGCGCAAAGGAGGCGCGTATGGGATCTTCGATCTTTGGTTGGTTCCATACAGCACTCATCGGATGCACACACGGTGGATAGGATGAGATTGTTATTTGGACGCATAAACGAAAGTCCTCATGGGCCTGAATCAAGACCGCGAACTATCAGTACCACCTACTCCTCCTGACACACGCATGAGTGTAGTAATACGGTTGGCGTTTTTCGTGGCTTCTGTCGTCATAGGCTTACGGCTCTTCTCGCTGCTACTGTACGTCCTATTCGGTGTGCTGGTTGCCGGCTCCATTGGCCTGTGTGCAACGGCTTTGTTTGCGAACGTTCTGACCATGCGGATTTTTGACCGGCGGCCGCTGGCGGATATCGGACTGCGGCTGAATGCGGATTCAGGGCGGAACCTTCTGCTCGGGCTGGGGTTTGGCGGCGCAGCCGCGGCACTGATGCTGCTCGCGCCGCTGATCGCGGGCACCGGCCATCTCTCTCCGAGAGGCAATCCGGCATTCAGCTGGACGAGCCTCGTGTTTTACCTGGTCTTATTGTGGGTTGCGGCGGCGGGAGAAGAGATGATCTTCCGAGGCTACGGATTTCAACTGCTCATAGAAAAGATCGGGCCGTTTGCGACAATTCTTCCGGTTTCTGTCGTCTTCGGTTTTGCCCACGCGTTCAATCCGTACGCCGCGCCGCTAGGAATTCTGAACACGATTCTGTGGGGCGTGATTCTGGGATACGCCTTCTACCGTAGCCATGATCTATGGCTGCCGATCGGCCTGCACTACGGATGGAACGCCGTTTTACCGCTGTTTGGCGTCAATCTCAGCGGGCTTACAATCGATGTAACGAGGTACTACTATCGATGGGATCTCTTGCCTATCTGGAGCGGCGGAGAGTATGGACCAGAGGGCGGGCTGCTGGCGACCATTTTCATCGCCGGGCTTTTTTTTGCGCTGCGCAAGGCGCCTGTGAAGGCGCAGTATGCGGCTATCGCGCGGGTTCTGAACGACCTGTACTAAGCTCGCTCCTGGTCGTCCTCCTGATGGTTTCTGTGTGCCAGCGGGCGCAGGCCGATAAGCTCAGCTTTGACGAACGGATGGAGATCGAGCGCGGGCTCACCGCCGAGTTCGCGACCACGAAAGTGGTTCTGCCGCGGTCCAAGAAACCGCTGGCGATCCAAACGGATGGCAGCTACGACGCGGTCGTCTGGACGCAAGCGCTCCAGGAGCAAGGCCCGGCGGCGCGGCTCGGCGACCAGGTGCAAATTACCAGAGTTCAGATCGAGAACAATAAGATCCTGATCGAAATCAACGGTGGAACGAAAAGCGGCCATTGGTACGATCACGTCCAAGTCGGAATGAACGGCTCAACACAGCCTGTTTCGAAGAACCAAAACACGCCCGCGAACGGCACGCACCTCGAACTGGTTTTTAACGGCAGCGTGCCGTCGCTAAAATCTGCGGACATCCGGCAGATGCTATCGCGGGTGCTTGATTTTGAGAAGCATTCGGCGTCGCAGCAGTATTTCGAAACGCTGCCCGAGCCGATCAAGAAAGCGATCAAAGAGCAGCGGCCTGTGAATGGAATGAATCGTGACCAGGTGATGATGGCCATGGGCAAGCCGCGCAGTAAGAGCCGTGAGACTACGCCGGACGGGGATGAGATTGAAGACTGGCTTTACGGTGATCCTCCGGGGAAGATCACCTTCGTGCGATTCAGCGAAGGCAAGGTCGTCAAGATAGACGAATCATACGCGAACGTCGGCGGCACTACCGCCCCTCCGCTTCCGCCTCCGCGGTAGATGAGCAGTTAAGCCTCTGTAACCATCGCGGTTCGATCACCGCCGGCGGAAATTGTACGCCCCCGTAAAATAGGATATATGCCAATCAGAGTGGGTATAAACGGCTTCGGCCGTATCGGGCGAAATGTCGTCCGCGCCGGACTTCATAATCCTGATGTTGAATTTGTGGCGGCGAATGACCTGACCGATACGAAGACGCTGGCACATCTTCTGAAGTACGATTCGATTCTCGGGCCATTAAAAGAAGACATTCATGCCGAAGGTGAAGACATCCGCGTAGGCGGGAAGACGATCCGGGTTTTCGCCATTAAAGATCCTGCTGCTATCGACTGGCCGGGACTTGGTGCTGAGGTGGTTGTGGAATCGACCGGCCGGTTCACCGAAGCCAGCGAAGCCAAAAAGCACCTGCGCGGGCCGGTAAGGAAAGTGATCATCTCAGCGCCCGCGAAGAATGAAGACATCACTTTGGTGCTCGGCGTCAACGACTGCGCGTATGACCCCAAGAAGCACAACATCATTTCGAACGCGTCCTGCACGACGAACTGTTTGGCGCCCGTAGTGAAAGTTCTGAACGACACCTTCGGCATTGAGAAGGGATCGATGACGACGGTCCATAGCTATACGAACGATCAAAATGTGCTCGACTTTCCGCACAAGGATCTGCGGCGCGCACGCGCGGCGGCGATGAACATGATTCCGACGTCCACCGGAGCTGCGAAAGCGATTGGATTGGTAGTGCCGGAGCTGAAGGGCAAGCTGGACGGATTTGCGATGCGCGTGCCCACGCCGGACGTCTCCGTTGTGGACCTGGTCGCGGTGGTGAAAAGAAACACAACGGCGGAGGAAGTGAACGCCGCACTCAAACACGCCGCGGAGAACTCACTGCGAGGCATCCTCGCCTATACGGAAGACCC
>JAFAMM010000023.1 GCA_019233375.1 Acidobacteriaceae bacterium | reverse complement strand
GCGCTTGATGGACTCGGCAGCGGTGCGCAAGATGATTTTGCCCACCGCGGCGCTTCCGGTAAACGCGACCTTGTCGATATCCGGGTGCGACACAAGGGGCGCGCCGGCCGATTCGCCAAAGCCGGTGACAATATTGATTACTCCGGGTGGAAAACCGGCTTCGTCCAGCCAGTTCGCCATCCGGAGGACGCTCAACGGAGTCTGTTCGGCGGGTTTCAGCACGCAAGTGCAGCCCGCGGCGAGCGCGGGCGCCAGCTTCCATGCGGCCATAAGCAGGGGATAATTCCACGGAATGATCTGCCCTGCTACGCCCACCGGTTCCTTCATGGCAAGGCTGAGAGCGTTATCAGGAACCGGGTTGACATACCCCAGAACCTTCGTCGCGAGGCCGCCGTAGTATTCAAAGCAAGTTGCGGTGTCGTTCACGTCGAACTCGGCTTCGACAATCGGCTTGCCGCAGTTACGCGCTTCGAGTTCGGCCAGCCCGGCGGCTTCTTTTCGGATGCGGTCTGCCAATTTGAACAACAGCCTTCCGCGGTCCTGAGCAGTCATTTGCGGCCACGCGCCCGATTCGAACGCGCTGCGTGCGCTCTTGGCCGCAACGTCTACATCGGCTGCGTCCGCATCCGGCACTTCGGCAATGATCTCTTCGGTAGAAGGATCGTAAACAGGAAACCACGCATCGCGGATGCTATGCACGAAAGTGCCGTTGATGTACATGCGGTTCCGGTTCATCTTATTTGCACCAGACTGTTTTCACGTTGACGAACTCGCGAATTCCGATTGCGCTCAGCTCGCGCCCGAATCCCGAACGTTTCACCCCGCCAAACGGCAGACGAGGATCCGATGCCACCTGCCCATTTATAAAGACCTGGCCAGCTTCAATGCCGTTAATGCAAGCCTCCATTTCATCTGCATCATTTGTCCACACGCTGGAGCCCAGGCCGAACGGCGAATCGTTGGCCAACTCAATGGCTTCATCGAGGTTGCAAACACGAAAGAGCATCGCGACCGGGCCGAAGAGCTCTTCGTAGAAGACAGGCGAATCGCGGGGAATATCAGACAGCACAGTGGGCGGATAGTAATTACCAGGGCCAGCCGGCATTTCGCCGCCGATCAGGACTTTTGCGCCCGTTTTTTTTGCCCGGAGCACCTGATCATGCAGCTCTTCGCGGATCTTTGCGGTCGCTAGCGGACCGATGTCGGTCGCGGGATCCATGGGGTCGCCTAGCTGAAGCGCTTTCATGGTTGCGGTGAATTTGTTTTCGAACTCATCGTAAATTGTTTCCTCGACGATGAAGCGTTTGGCAGCGATGCAGGACTGTCCGTTGTTGATGGTGCGCGCTCCGACTGCCGCTTTCACGGTTGAGTCAAGATCCGTACTCGGCAGCACAAGAAATGGATCGCTCCCGCCGAGTTCGAGGACGGTCTTCTTGATGTTTCTCCCCGCGCGGCTTGCGACGGAACGCCCGGCCGGTTCGCTTCCGGTGAGCGTGGCGGCAGCGATGCGGCCGTCATCGAGAAGCGTGTCGACCTGATGGGCTTCAATCAGGAGTGTTTGAAAAATACCCTCCTCAAAGCCTGCTCGCGTGAAGATCTCTTCGATAGCAAGCGCGCACTGCGGAACGTTTGACGCATGTTTGAGAAGCCCGACATTGCCGGCCATGAGCGCGGGTGCGGCGAAACGAAAAACCTGCCAGAAGGGAAAGTTCCACGGCATGACGGCCAGTACCGGCCCCAATGGCTGATAACGAACGAAACTGCGCGAGGCGCTGCTTGAAATCACCTCGTCGGCGAGGTGCCGCTCGCCATTCTCGGCGTAGTAGCGGCAAGCAGTGGCGCACTTCTTCGCTTCCGCGACGGCCGACGATAACGTCTTGCCCATCTCGGACGTCATGAGCGCGCCGAATCGCTGGCTCTCGTTTTCGAGGATCTCCGCCGCGCGCAGCAATGCATGGGCGCGCTGGCTGAAACAACTTTTCCGATGTGCATGAAACGCGTGGTGCGCGAGCGCCAGTTTCTTTTCCATTTCATCCGCCGAGAGCGGCTGAAATGTGGCGAACGTTTGGCCGGTTGCCGGATTGATAGATGCAATTCCCATGATTCCTAAATCTCCGCTGCGAGGCTCTTGAGCGATATTCGCTGGCGGGAGTAGTAAGCGAACAAGGCGGCGGCAAGCCCGAGAAACGCGGCGCAGGTCAAAACCATTTTGATCTCGAAGCGCCACACCGAATCGACCTGGTGAGAAGGAATAAACGCGACGAGCATGCCGATTCCCGTGGTGCACAGCCCGCTGAGCGCGGCAAAGCGGATCCAGAATCTTCTCCTGTTCGGCTGCGCGTCTCTACCGAAAGCAGCGCGAGCCAGCGCGGCGTACACATAGAGGTACGAGATCATTTGCAGCACCACGGCGAGATCAATCAGGGTTATGTACGCCTCTCGCACAGTGCTGCTACCGGCAAAGCTCATGCCTAT
>JAFAMM010000009.1 GCA_019233375.1 Acidobacteriaceae bacterium | reverse complement strand
AGAAGACGCATTGTCCTGATCGCCGGTCTCATCCTATTCACGCTCGCTATTGGCACCGCAGGGTTCCGATTCATTGGGAATTTTCCTTTATTTGACGCGTTTTATATGACGCTGATCACGATCACGACCGTGGGATATCAGGAAATTCACCCGCTTAGCCGCGCGGGGAGGGTCTTCAATTCATTTCTGATTTTTTTCGGAGTCTCGGCGATGTTCGTCGCGGTCGGCGCGATGACGCAGACTATCATCGAACTCGAGCTACAGCAGCGGTTTGGGAGGCGCAGAAAGAAGCGCATGATCGATCAACTTCGTGATCATTTCATTGTTTGTGGATTCGGAAGAGTCGGACGGAACGCAGCCATGGAGCTGCAGCGGGCGAAAAAGGCCTTTCTTGTTGTCGACCGTAACGAGGAGCGCGTCGATCGCGCGATGCGGGCCGGGATGCTGGCGATCGTGGCTGATGCGACTCGCGATGACAGTTTGCGCGAGGCCGGAGTCCTATCCGCGCGTGGGCTTATTGCTGCGCTGCCGACCGACGCGGAAAATCTGTTTATCATCCTCTCGGCCAAGACGCTCAACCCACAGCTAACCGTGGTCACACGCGCATCGGAAGAAGAAGCGGGCGAGAAGCTTCGCCGCGCCGGAGCGGACACGGTGTTTGCTCCCTACACCATGGCTGGCCATCGTCTCGCTCACGCGCTGGTTCGCCCGCACGTTGTCGAGTTCTTCGACTTCGCTACAAAGCCGGTAGGTGAGAAGATTACGACCGAGCAGGTATGGGTTTCGCCGGACAGCACGGCCGCCGGCAAGCCGTTAAGCGAAGTGCTGATGCCTGGTGAAAGCAACGTCATCGTCTTAGCCATCCGGAAAGCGAGCGGAGAAATGCTCTTCAACCCGCCTCCAGCAACACAGGTTCGCGGTGGCGACCATTTAATTGTTCTCGGCGAACAGAAGCATCTTCACAAGCTGGAAGCGCTGCTGACCGGGGATCCCGATTAGAGGATGCAGGCTGTGCTTGTGGCAAGCTGAAGGCATGGCCCGCGGATGGGAAAGCAAAGAAATCGAATCGCAGATGGAGGCCGCCGCAGAACGCCACGTTCGCTTTAAGCCGGAGCGTTCAGCCGCAGAGATTGCCGCGGAACGCGAACGCGAGAGCCTTGAACTCTCGCGCACACGCGTACTGCAGGACCTCGCGATTGCGAAGAACCCCAAGTACCGGGAACTGCTCGAGCGCTCGTTGATTTTCTTGAACAGCAAGCTCGCTGAGTTGGAACATTAGCAGGCGAGCTTTTCGCGAGTCATCTCCACGCCGCTGAGACGCCCCAGCATCGCAAGCGCGACGTTCTCCGCAGTGCAGAACTCGCGGGCGATCTGTTGAACCTCCTCGCGCGTGACGGCCTCGATGCTTTCAAGCATTTCATCGAGCGACATGAAGCGGTTGAAGTAGAGTTCCTGCCGGGCCAAGTTCGACATGCGGCTGGAGGTCGATTCCAGGCTCAGCATCAAGGACCCTTTCAGATGATCCTTGGCGCGCCGGAGTTCATCCTCTCCGATGAGTTCCTGCTTTAGCGCCTTCAATTCCTGGACGACTGACTGCACCACCTGTTCGGCGGTTTCCACCGCAGTGCCGGCATAAACCGTGAAGCAGCCCGTGTCGCTAAACAGATTGAGCTCTGAATACACCGCATAGGCCAGGCCCTGTTTTTCGCGGATATTCTGAAAAAGCCGCGAGCTCATACCGCCGCCGAGCACAGTATTTAAAACATAAAGCGGAAACCGCATTTCATGCGCCAGCGGATAAGACGGCACACCCATGGCGATGTGCACCTGCTCCAAGGACTCCTTCTTCTTTAAAACGATCGGGGCGTGTGGTTTGGGAACGGTATCGACCGGCACGGGTTCCCTGTCCGGCATAGCGGAAAAATGTTTGCACACCAGGCGAACAATTTCGTGATGCTCCAGGTTCCCGGCCGCGGTGATCAAAATATTTCGCGGCGAATAAACGCGATTGTAGTAATCGAACAGCATCTGCCGCGAGAACTTCTTGACCGTTTCTTTCGTTCCGAGGATCGGCTGGCCCAAGCCGTGACCTTTCCAGAAATTGCTGATGAAGGTCTCATGCAGCACGAACTCCGGCTGATCCGCCTCCATCTTGATCTCTTCGAGAATGACGCTCTTTTCCTTCTCGATATCTTCTTCGCGGAACAGTGGGTTTAGTACAAGATCGGCCAGGATATCGAGCGCCAGCGGGAGGTGCTCGTCCATGACCTTGGTGTTGAAACTGACCAATTCCTTGCTGGTGAATGCATCCAGGCCGCCGCCGACCGAATCGACCGATCGGGCAATGTCCTCAGCCGAGCGGTTGGTCGTGCCTTTAAACACCATATGCTCAATGAAGTGCGAGATGCCGTTCTCGACCGGGCGCTCAATGCGAGACCCGCTTCCGATCCAAACGCCTAATGAAACCGAGCGTACATATGGCATGGCTTCGGTCACGATTCGAAGGCCGTTCGGCAGAGTCGCCCTCTCAATGACTCGAACGTGAGGGCTGGTAAGAACCATATGAATACGCCTTTCCAAGTGCACAACTGTACACTAAAACTAGATGCTGCAAGTACTTGAGGGCCAAACGCTGGTCGGTATGGAGATCTCCGACTTACGGAGTTTGCTGGGACCCAAAGAGCCTACTTACCGCGCCCGACAACTATATGACGCACTGTACAGGAAACAGGTGGCGGATTTGTCGGAAATTTCAAGTTTACCACAAGCCTTTCGCAATCAATTACTTAAGTCACACGCGCTGGGATTGCCCGAGGCTGAGCACCGCTACGATTCTAGCGACGGCACACGGCGTTATCTGCTGCGTCTCGAGGACAACCGTACAGTGGAAGCGGTGCTCATGCCCGAAGAGAGCCGGGATACGATTTGCATCTCGAGCCAGGTTGGCTGTCCAGTCGATTGCAAATTTTGCCTGACTGCGCTTATGGGGCTGGAGCGGAATCTCACGGCGGGCGAAATCGTCGGCCAGGTTCTGTATGTTGCTCGCGAAAACGGATTGAAAGGCGGCGACAGCCGGATAAATGTCGTGATGATGGGCATGGGCGAGCCGCTATTGAATCTCAACAATGTTCTCAAAGCGACGCGCCTGTTGACGGATCCTGACGGGATCGGCATCTCGCAGAAACGGATCACGATTTCAACGTCGGGAATTGTGCCGAAAATTGCGGAATTGGGGCAGGCGGAAGTACGGCCTAAGCTCGCGATATCGTTGAATGCATCCACGGAAGAGCAGCGCCGTGCCCTGATGCCGATTACGCGCAAGTATCATTTGGCTGATCTGATGCAGGCCTGCAAACGTTACCCGCTGCGTCCATGGGAGAAGCTGACATTTGAATATGTCCTGCTCGAAGGCGTGAACGACAGTGATGCGGACGCTCGCAGAGTTGTGCGGTTGCTGTCGAATCTCAACTGCAAGCTGAATCTGATCGCGCTGAATCCCGGGCCGGGTATTCCTTTCGAAACACCGGACCCCGGGCGCGTGCACGCTTTCCAGCAGATTATCAGGCGGTCGTTGCCCTGCTTTATACGGAAGCCGCGCGGCCGCGACATTTTCGCGGCCTGCGGTCAACTGAAGCGCGTTTCGACCGACCTTGTGCGCCTCGCCTAGCCCTATCCCCTCAATCAAACGCCGGTCTTTGGGTGAGAAGCCGTGCTGCCGTCGGTCATATGCAGCACCCACTTGATCGCCTCAAAATACATTTTCGTGATGTCCGGATCATCCCAGGATTCCGTTGTGTGACCCAGAGTGGAATAAAACACTCGGCCATTTCCGTACATCTTTGACCAGGCGACCGCGAAATCGTGATCAGTCCGGTGCACGCGCGGATTGTTGAAATCCAGCTTCGAAGCATCCAGGCTCAACAGCACGTTCACCTTGTCGCGCGACCAGTCCTTTGCCTGGTAGATCTCATCGCGCTTCACGAAGGCATGCGGAAAATGCCGAACAGCCGGAAAATCGGGCGATTCGTTGATGATGGGGGCATTGAACGTCATCCATGGGTGCTCGTTGAAGTAGCCGCCGATCATTTCACCGTACTCGGGCCAGTCGTAGTTGGAATCGAGAGCCGCATGAACTCCGACAAACCCCTTGCCGTCGTCATGGATGAACGCAAGCATGTCGTGCTTTTGAACATCCGGCAGATCCATGTTGCCAGTCGGCGACGTGAACACCAGGGCGTCGAAATAGTTCAGGTTTTTGCGATTCATTCCGTGCAGATCCTGCTTTGTGAGCAGTTCTGTATCGGTGCGGAGCGTCGCCTCCCAAAGTTTCGTGTCGTGTCCCATGCGCCAGATGGTTGCCATGGCGTTGGGAATGGAGTCGTGCTCAAAGCCTTTAGTGGCGCCGATCACCAAAATGTGCGCAATTCGTCCGGGCGGCAGCTTTTCTGGCTCCCCGCTGGTCTGCGCTTTCACCCTATCTGTATGCGCGAGAAGACCGATCGCTAAAACGGCTGCGGTCGAAAGCAAAATCTCGCGGCGGTATCGCATCATTTACACCTCCAAAATACGTGACGTTATCACAAGCAACCTTTACCGCCGTAAACAGTCTCACAATCGCCCGTGATTGAGCGGGCGGAACGCGTACACTGTTTGTCCGGCTTTTTTCAACATCTCCTGCACTTTCTGCTTCAGCTCGGCTATTTCGGCCCGGTGGTGATGGGGATTCTCGATTCCTCCTTCCTCTTTTTGCCGTTCGGGAACGATCTCCTGGTGGTGGCACTCGTTGCACGCCACCACCAGGGCTATCTGCTCTATGTTCTGCCCGCCGTAATTGGGTCGACGGCAGGAGTGTGGATTCTCGACCTGGTGGCACGCAAAATCGGTGAGGAGGGAATCCGCAAGGTGGCTGGGAACCGGCGATATGAATACCTGAAACGTAAAATCGAGAAGCGTGGCGCTTTGGCGCTTGCGGTTGGATGCCTGGCGCCTCCGCCGTTCCCATTCACCATGGTCGTAGGCGTGAACAGCGCTTTGGGATATCCGCGCCGGCGCTTGCTGATGGTGGTCGCGGCGAGCCGTGCCGCGCGATTCCTGGTGCTAGGCGCGCTGGCTATTCACTTCGGACGCGTAATCCTCCGATGGGCCGATTCAGACACGTTCAAGGAAGTTATGTTCGGGTTCATCATTATCTGCCTTGCAGGGAGCGCTTATTCTATCTACACCTGGATTCGCAAAGGCCGCTCGAAGCGCCCCGGCATTCGCGAGGATCAACCCGCTCGCGCCTAGCCAGCGCCAGAGTTACCGGCCAGAAGCGGGATAGCGATGTTCCATAATTGGTACTTAGAGCCGCAGCGGGAAACCGGCAACAGCTGGTTACCGCCATTATCCTGCGCATTCATTAGCTGCTGACCGTTCTCAATAACGGATTACTCTTAGGGAGTCTCATATGTGGATCGTTCGCCTTGCATTGCGGCGACCGTACACGTTCGTTGTCCTTTCACTCATGCTATTTATCCTTGCGCCCGTAGTGATCTCACGGACGCCAACGGATATCTTTCCGAACATCGACATCCCGGTGGTAAGCGTCGTGTGGCAATACTCCGGCCTTTCAGCCGAGGAGATGTCGGACCGCATCGTCTATATAACCGAGCGGGCGCTTACCACAACCGTCAATAACATCGAGCACATCGAGTCGCAATCGATGGACGGCATCGCCGTCGTAAAGATCTTTTTTCAGCCGCACGCGAACCTCTACGCCGGAATTGCTCAAGTAACCGCAATTTCACAGACGCAGTTGAAGCAACTTCCGGCCGGAACAACGCCGCCGCTCATCATCAGCTACAACGCATCCACGGTTCCTATCATCCAGCTCGCGCTCTCCGGCCATGGATTGAGCGAGCAACAGTTGAACGACCTCGGCCAGAATTTCATCCGGACACAGCTTGTGACCATTCCCGGAACGGCAATTCCGTATTCCTACGGTGGCAAGCAACGCGAGGTCATGGTCGACCTGAACACGCAGAGAATGCAGGCCAAAGGTCTTGGACCGGCTGACGTGGTCAACGCCATCGGCAATCAGAATCTGATTTTGCCCGGTGGTACCTCCAAAATCGGCCCCCTCGAGTATGAGGTCGAAATCAACGGCAGCCCGCGAAACATAGCTGAGCTGAATGACCTGCCGATCAAGAGTCTGAATGGCACCACCATTTACATCCGCGATGTTGCGCACGTGCGCGATGGGTACCCGCCGCAAACCAATATCGTGCGGTCTGATGGCCAGCGCGGCTCGCTGATGACGGTACTGAAATCGGGTGATGTTTCAACGCTCGAAATAATTGCGAGCATCCGCCAAATGCTGCCGCAGATAGCGGCGACGCTTCCGCCCGAGCTTCGCATTACTCCTATAGCAGATCAGTCGATCTTTGTGCGCGCGTCGATCAAGGCAGTTGTCCGTGAGGCGGTAATCGCCGCCTGTCTTACCGCGGTCATGATCCTGATTTTCCTGGGGAGCTGGCGAAGTACGGTGATCATCGCGATCTCGATACCGCTCTCGATCCTGTGTTCGCTGTTTGCACTGAGCGCGCTGGGCGAGACCATCAACATCATGACGCTGGGCGGTCTCGCTCTCGCCGTCGGCATCCTGGTAGACGACGCCACCGTCGAAATCGAAAACATCAACCGCAACTTCGAAATGGGAAAGGAAATCGAGCAAGCCATACTTGACGGCGCAGCCCAGATCGCGGTCCCGGCTCTAGTCTCCACCCTGAGCATCTGCATCGTCTTCGTGCCGATGTTCTTCCTCACCGGAGTCGCCCGTTATCTATTCGTCCCGCTCGCCGAAGCCGTTTCTTTCGCCATGCTGGCGTCCTATGTTCTCTCGCGAACTATCGTCCCGACCATGGCGAAATATCTGCTGAAAGGCCATTCCCACCACGATGCTCTCACCCAGGCAAATATGCGCCATCCGTTCACGCGTCTGCAGCAGATCTTTGAGAGCGGCTTTGAGAGAGTGCGCGGACGCTATCGGTCCGTTCTGCAGGCCTGCATCCGTCACCGGGCCATTTTCGTTCCGCTGTTTTTCCTGGGCTGCGTTGCGTCCTTTGCACTTGCACCCTGGCTCGGACAGGATTTCTTCCCGTCGAGCGACAGCGGCCAATTCCGTCTGCACGTGCGAGCTCGAACCGGTACGCGTATAGAGGAGACGGCCAAGATATTCGACGAAGTGGAAACGAGCATTCGAGAGGTGATCCCACCTCACCAGGTGGTGAATATTCTCGACAATATCGGCCTGCCTTACAGCGGGACCAACACTTCATACAGCAACAATGGAACGATCGGACCCGCCGATGGCGATATCCTTGTATCTCTATCCGAGGATCACCGTCCGACTGAAGAATACATTCGTGAACTCAGGCGTCGTCTACCCGAAAACTACCCGGGTGTTCTCTTCTATTTCCTGCCTGCGGACCTCGTCAGCCAGATCTTGAACTTTGGCCTACCCGCGCCCATTGATATTCAAATTGTCGGCCGCAATCTCGAGGCAAACCGCGTATTCGCCGATCGGCTGCTGAGCCAGGTCAAAATGATCCCAGGCACGACCGACCTGCGCGTGCAGCAGCCGTTCAATCAGCCAAAACTCTTTATTGATCTCGACCGCACGAAAGCCAATCAGAGCGGCTACAGCGCCCGTGACATCGCCGGCAATATTCTGGTATCGCTTAGCGGCAGTTTTCAGACCTCGCCAACCTTCTGGCTCAATCCGCGCAACGGGGTGAGTTACAACATTGCCGCGCAATCGCCTCAGTACGAGATGGATTCGCTGCAGGACCTTCGGAACATTCCCATTAGCGTTCCGAACAGCTCACCACAAATTCTCGCCGGGGTCGCCAGGATCCGGCGCGGGACAGGTCTCGCCACGGTATCGCATTACAACATTGCTCCCGTCATCGACATCTACGGTTCGGTACAGGATACGGATCTCGGGAGTGTCGCCCGCGAAATCGATCGCATCGTGGCAAAAAACAGAAACGCCCTGGCGCGCGGCTCCACGATCGTCGTACGGGGACAGATCGAAACGATGCGGTCTTCATTCCGTGGCTTGATCGGCGGTCTCGCTTTCTCCATCGTTCTCGTTTACATGCTCATCGTGATTAATTTTCAGTCCTGGCTTGACCCGTTTATCATCATCTCGGCCCTGCCCGCCGCGCTTGCTGGTATCGTCTGGTTTCTTTTCCTCACCCACACGACGGTCAGCGTACCGGCACTTACCGGCTCCATAATGTGCATGGGCGTAGCTACCGCGAACAGCATTCTGGTTGTCAGTTTCGCGAAAGAGCAATTGCCGGACATGGACACGGCCGCCGATGCCGCTCTGCTCGCCGGATTTACCCGATTCCGGCCTGTTTTGATGACCGCGCTCGCCATGATCATCGGCATGCTGCCGATGGCTCTCGGAATGGGCGAAGGGAGCGAGCAGAATGCTCCTCTCGGCCGCGCCGTCATAGGCGGCCTCCTTTTCGCAACGGTCGCGACACTTCTTTTCGTTCCGGTTTTCTTCAGTCTGCTCCATGACCGGCGGAAGCGCGCATGAGAAAGGTGCGTTTCCGGACCATACTCGTCGTACTGGTTCTGCTGCTCGCCGTGGCAGCGGTTGTGGCGTCCGGCATTCTTCCGCGAATTCGTGCGCGCCGGGCACTCCGCGCGGAGACCGAGCGCGAGGCCGAGCCGGTAGTCAACATCTTCCGTCCGGATCGCGAGGCGCCCTCCGAAGAAGTGGTGCTGCCCGCGAACATTCAGGCCTTCGTAGATGCACCGATTTTCGCCCGCACAAACGGCTACTTGAAGCGCTGGTATCACGACATCGGCTCTCGCGTGAAAAAGGGCGAATTGCTCGCCGAGATTGAAAGCCCGGAGGTTGACCAGCAACTCCAGCAGGCGCAGCACGACCTGGCAACCGCACAGGCGAACCTGGCACTGGCTCAGACAACGGCGCAGCGGTACGTGGATCTCCTCAAGACAGATTCGGTTGCCAAACAGGATGTCGACAACGCCGTCCAAAGTGCCGCTGCGCAGACGGCGACGGTGAAATCCGCACAGGCCAACGTGGCGCGTCTTCAGCAAATGGTCGATTTCGAGAAGCTGTACGCCCCATTTGACGGAGTTGTTACAGCGCGCAATACGGATATCGGACAGCTCATCGAATCCGGATCCGCCGGAGGCACTCCGCGGGAACTCTTTCATGTCGCGGCGATTGACCGCCTGCGCGTCTTCGTTCAGGTGCCGCAGGTTTATTCGCACGACACGCTTCCAGGCATGCAGGCGGACTTGACTCTGCCTGAGCTGCCCGGCCGCCGATTTCCCGGCAAACTGGTTCGCACCGCCAACGCTATCGATCCGAACACCCGCACGTTGCTCGTAGAGGTGGACGTCGTCAATACAACAGGCCTGCTCATGCCCGGCGCTTACACCGAGATTCATTTCAAGCTTCGGTCGAAGGGAACCACCCTCATTATTCCTTCGACTTCGCTTATGTTTCGTTCAGACGGCTTGCGTGTCCCCGTCGTCGTAAGCGGAAACAAGATCCAGATGCTGCCGGTTACCGTTGGGCGCGACTTTGGTAATACGATCGAAGTTCTCGCCGGATTACCCGATACGGCAGAGGTGGTTGCAAATCCGCCCGACGCCCTGGTCGAAGGAGAACTTGTCCGCATTTCAAGGGCTGCGCCAGCCAAAGAAGTGCAAGAGTAGGCCACGCCCCTTCGAGTGTGGCCCTTAGCGCCGGTTCAGGGGTAACTGGCAAGGTTAACGGGAATCGTCGCCGATCCCATCGCCGCGGCGCCGATTGTCGCTCAAAAGCTGGCACCAACCTCCAGTTCGATGATCGGCTGGGCGATCACCGGGTTCAAGATGTACGTGGTGAATTCAAATACTTTGTGGGAAATCCCGATCAAGAATCCGCGCTGGACATCGAGGCGGGTGTGGTAAGTCTTGGTGCGCTGTGCGACAGCACCCACTCGAAACCAGGTCACAGGCGAGTAAGTGATTTCCGGGTTTGTGTAATAGAAGCTTCCAGACTTACTCGTCGTATCAAATACGTATTCGTTTGAGATCGCGAACTGGATTTTCTTATAAGTAAGTGAGAATTCGCAGCCTGGCGCGATTCCGTCCGTTCTTCCGAAGACGCCGCCCACCATGGGCGTAATGTTCAGCACCAGAGTTTTGCCGGCGCTGAAATTATAGCCAAACCAGAGCGATCCCGTTTTCAAATTTTCGTAGTTATAGCGGGCCTCGAGATGTAGCCACTTGCGGTTAGCGGTAAGAACGGGATCGATGTACGATGTCCCATGAGGCACGACATAGCCATCGATCGTGAGATTGTACGCCCAGGCACTCTTGGCCGGGCCGGGTGTAGGCGCCTGAGCTGCATTCGGCACCTCTTGGGCGCATAAGCAGTAGCTGCCGAATAGCGAAGGTATCGCGAGTGCCAGAACTCGCTTTGCGGTTTGTCTCCGAAACAATTTGCTGTCAGGCCCCGACCGAGACAGTGATGCAGTTATTCCTAAACTGGTTCACGATCTCGTTGGCCGCTGTTGCGTTCCGGGATTTGTGTCATTCTTCTGCCGCCACTGAGACCGCGGGATGCTGCCGCATATTTTGCAGGAGAAAACGGTGTGCTCGACGTTCGGTAGCGCTGAAAAAACCGGACCTTTATTTTCTAAAGTTCAACATCGAAAGGTCATCAGTGCTTTTAAATAGCTCCGGTCAACATGCATGAAGGGTTTGGGGTATTTTGTTTTGCGATTGGAGGGAAACGCTTGCGGTGAGAGAATGGTGGGCCCTAGAGAACTCGAATCTCTGACCTCTACCGTGTCAAGGTAGCGCTCTAACCAACTGAGCTAAGGGCCCCGGTCTACAATTTTCAAAATACCACGTGCGTGTCGCGCTTTCTCCCGCGTGGCGGTTCGAAGTTAAGCCACAATTTTCCGCCAACGCCAAAACGTTACTCGTGGATTCACGCGGAAAGTTGCGGATTGTTGCCTCTACATAGCGGCGTTAGTGTGGGGGTGAGTCGCACGGCCGGATCACCCCAGGGCTGGTGCGCGCTGCGCGTCTTCAGCACAGGTGCACCCAATGTTCATACACAAAAAAGAGTTACTGGTTCCCGTAACGGTCAACACGCCTGATCCGCGGTTCGGCCAATTTCTGCTCGAGCAATTTGGAGGCGCTACAGGCGAGCTGACTGCTTGCCTGCAGTACTTTGTACAGTCGTTCCATGTTGAGAATCCCGGCCTAAAAGATATGCTGCTGGACATCTCGACCGAAGAGATCGGTCACCTCGAGATGGTCGGCAAGCTGATCGAGCTGCATACGGTCGGCGAGGCAAAGATCAAGGCCGAGGAGAGCCCGTTGTTCGCAATGCGCGGTAAAGGGCCGCACTTCCTGGACAGCATGGGCTCCGCATGGACGGCTAAGTATATCAACGAAGGAGGAGACGTGGTCAGAGATCTGCGTGCGGACATAGCGGCAGAAGCGGGCGCCCGGCAGACCTACGAAGAACTTATCAAGCGCACCACCGATGACGGCACGAAGAAGGCGCTGGTTCATCTTCTGACCCGCGAAATCGCGCACACGAAGATGTTCATGGAGGCTCTAGCATCGCTCGGCAAGCTGACCGATGCCTACTTCGGAAGCATTCCGCCGGACGACACCGTCCAGATCTACTACAACATGAGTTCCAATGGCACCGATGTGCGCGGGCCGTGGAACAGCGAGCCAGCGTTCAAATACGTCGCCGACCCGTTGTCACACGATCGGTCCGCGAGCAAGCCAGGAATTGAGAGGCCTGATCTGGCCGGCGTCAATTCCGTAGACGTCAAGGCAGCGGCAACTAAAGCCCCCTAGGGCGGGAAAGGGACGTCGGTTCTGGCGTCCCTTTCTCGACCGATTCATCCGCAGCGCACGGTGCGCGACACTGGAATAGCTGGCTTTCTCTCCGGATGACCGCAACCTGGATGCCCTTTCAGCGAACGCTCGCATGACCGGCTCGGGCCTCTTGCGATATGCGTTTGAACACTTCCGCTCAAAACGCATGTCGCTGTTTGAAAGAACGTTCCGCATTACACCCGAAACGCGCGTGCTCGACGTGGGCGGCTCGCCCGAGATCTGGCAGTTTTGTTCCGTACGGCCGGCCCTCACGCTGCTCAATCTGCCATCGGCTCTCGTTGCCCAAAGTAATGGCGTATGCCGGGTTGCCGCTGACGGCCGGCTGCTTCCCTTCCCTGACCGCGCTTTCGATATTGTGTTCAGCAACTCTGTTATCGAACATGTGGGCGGAGTCGAAGAGCAGCGCGGGTTTGCGCGTGAAGTCTCGCGCGTGGGCCGGGCCTATTGGGTGCAGACCCCGAACCGGCGGTTCCCTGTAGAGCTCCATCTCATGATGCCGCTCGTTCACTATCTACCCAAGCGGCTGCAGAAGCGCCTGGTTGAACGGTTCACGCTGTGGGAGATGCTCGTCAACCCGAGCCCGTTTGAGCGGTCTGCTTACATTGATCACTTCCTGAACGAACTGCGGCTGCTCGATGCCGCGGAACTGCAATCGCTTTTTCCCGAAGCGCGCATCCTGAGTGAACGCGCGCTCGGCATCAGCAAATCGCTGATCGCCGTCCGTGCTTGAGGTTTGACCCGCTCATGCCGTCCAGACCCGCCGCGCCGGCGCTCGGCGGCCTTGCGCTCTTGTTTCTGAAGCTCGGCGTCCTTGCTTTTGGCGGTCCCGCAGCCCACATTGCCATGATGCGGCAGGAAGTGGTGTTGCGCCGCAAGTGGATGAGCGAGTCCGAATTTCTCGATCTGCTCGGCGCCGCTAATCTGATTCCGGGTCCAAGCTCGACCGAACTGGCCATTCACATCGGATTCAGAAGGGCCGGTTGGGCGGGGCTCGTGCTTGCGGGCGTGTGCTTTATTCTGCCCGCCGCCGTCCTGGTTTCCGTGCTGGCCGCTTTCTACCAACGCTGGCACAATCTGCCGCAAATCGCGGGAGTGATGTATGGGGTGAAGCCGGTTGTGGTCGCCATTGTGCTGCACGCTTTATGGGGTCTGGCACGGTCCGCTCTTAGAACGCCCGTGGCGATTCTAGCCGCCCTCGCCGGCCTCGCGCTTGCTGCTTTGGGCATACGCGAAATCATTGTGCTGCTTGTTTGCGCCGCATTCGTTGTCGCGGCCCGCCTTACATCATCGCGGGCGCGCAGCTCGCTTCCGGTGGCACTGGTTCTGTTGCGGATTACGCCTGTCCGCTGCTTTGCCCTGTTTGCCGCCCCGCCAGCGACGCTGGTAACAAGCGTGACGCTCGGCGGATTGTTCCTGCTGTTTCTGAAAATCGGCTCCATCACGTTCGGCAGCGGATATGTCCTGCTTGCATTCCTTCAATCGGACCTCGTGGACCGCCTGCACTGGCTCACCAGCCAGCAACTGCTGGATGCGGTTGCTATCGGCCAGGTCACGCCCGGTCCGGTCTTCACCACGGCTACATTTATCGGCTATTTGGCAGGTGGGGTGCCCGGAGCAATCGTCAGCACTATCGGCATTTTTCTTCCGGGCTTCTTGCTCGTTTTATTCAGCGGTCCGTTTATCCCGCGCATCCGCCAATCGACATTCGCCTCCGCGCTTCTTAACGGCGCGACTGTCGGCTCGCTCTCGCTCATCGCCTGGGTGCTAGTTGCCCTTACCCGCGCGGCTCTGATCGATGCCTGGACAGCCGGCATCGCCGTAATCAGCACGCTGCTTTTGTTCGGTGCCCGAGTGAACTCGGCTTGGCTGGTGCTTGGTGGAGGAGTGCTGGGCGCAGTGCTCGGCCGGTATGCAAGTTCTTAGTTGCGTATCTGCGCGGACACCGCGATTGTGCAACCTAGCGGTTACGTATGGTATTGCGTCGCGACGGCACCCAGGCGTTCTCCTACGGCCAGTACGCGGTAAACGCAATCACGACACCGACCAGCGCCGAGCCGACCCCGCCCAGGAACAGCGCCCTTCGCTTGGTCAAGATAGCCAGCGAAGAGAGCACGATCGCTACCTCAAGAAAGACTTCTCCGAAGTGAAAACGATCGCCGCGCCTTCCCGCGCTGTCACGCTCCTTTTCAAAATCGCGCGCTTTGTCCTCGATTTCGGCCGATTGTGTCTTGTACCGATCGGAATCGTGCGCGTATTTATTTGAAATCTGATTGTCGGTCTTTATCTGGTTGAAACCGTCCTGCGCGACTTGCGCCACATAACGGCGGATATCTTTCGCCTGATAATACGCCCACTCATCCGATGCCAGTTGCTGGTCCAGTAATTTCTCTGTATTGAAATGCTGACCCAGAACGGAAACGATTGCCAGCAAAGCGGCAATGATGGCCATTGTTCCCGCCACGGTTTTGTTGAAAGGATCCTGCGCATGCTGAACGTGCTCTTCCACTTCCTCGTGTTCCGGCATGTCGTCAAAGCTAACACGGGTCAACTCGAACGCGCGGAGACGCGGGACGCCTCCGCCATTTTGGAGATTTCGCGAACCAGCCGCCGGTAGTTAAGATCTGCAACAGTCCGAAACGGAAACCAGCTACCGTCGCGCCACGACGAGTAATACCAGCGTGAAAACAGCGCCAGATGCTCCAGGGCATTGCCATCGGCATCCGGCTCCGCGAATATTTTGGCGAGCTGGGCGCGGATCTCGGAATCAAGCGACCCGCTGCCGCTACGTTCCACGGAAAAGTCAAGCACGACGGGCTCTTGCCACCGGCCTGCCACCATAGGCCAGAGTCTGAACTCGAGCGGGCGCGCCGAGTTCGTCAGTGCGACGCCATGAAACCCGGCGGCGTCTCGCACCACTTCATCGCGTGTCTTCGCGGCGGCCTCCAGCTTTTCGATTCTTTTTTGGATCTGGCTTGCATGTTCAAATTCCATCTGCTCGGAGGCACGGTCGCGCGCCGCCGTCAGCGCCGCGAGCGAACTGCGCCCGTTGGTGGCCAGGAACTCAGATACGCGCCGCGCTTCACTCGCATACTCAGCCCCGCTGACCGCGCATTGGCAAGGCCGCATGCACTGATTCATTTCGCCATAGATGCAGCCTGGGTGGCCCGTATGCGGCAAAAGAGCTTCGCTGCACCGCCGGATCTGGAACACTCCCTCCACCTGCTGCTGGTACGCCTGCGCCGCATCCCGGGTTCGAAAGGGACCGTATACTTCGACGCCCTTTTGCGCTACCCGGTTTATGGTTTCGAGCAGCGGAAATGGATCATTTGTCTTCAGGCGCACGAACCACGGCATCCTCAACCGGAGTTCCTTACGGTAGTCTTCCGAAAAATGCTGCCTGGTCAATTCATATAAAAGCAACGAACTCTCGAGCCGCGACCCGGTCGGCCAGCAAAGGACGTTGACGATCTTTTCGCTCAGGCCGCTCCTCTCGGCTCCCGAACCGGGATACGATGAGACGAGTAACCTTGAAAGCCTTCTGGACAAGTGGACAGACCACCCGAGATGAGGCTTGGCGCCAGTGAGCGTCAGGAGATAAATGCCACGTGAAGCGCTTAACCCCCGCAGCCGCTGCGCAAGGTCCGGATCGTCAGGCCTGAAGGGAATGGGCGGGGGAAGTTTCACAGGAATGCCGGCAAGGTTTCACCCGAATTGTACTGTTCGCGCACATGCATTCGCTACTCAATCCTGAGCGTCCGATGTCTTGCCTGCCCTTGACACGATTCCTGCTCAGTCTAGAATAGGTGTTATTTCGCTATGCAGGGTTGTCAGCACGAGCGAACCGAATTCCTCTACCGGCGTGATGGCGTGGATTACATCCGCTGCCTTGACTGTGGGCAGGTTTTTGAAGCCGAGGACCTGGATTCGGTTCCTGTTTACGAAGAAGACGAAGAAGAGAAGCCCAAGAAGCGGCGCTAGCCTCTTCTGCTTAATCCGTCGCCTGCATGAGATCCTAGAGCGAGTTGGGCCATGGCTTCTCTGACCCGCGTGTCTCCTCTTGAACGCAGCAGTTTGCGCGCCCCGCTGCGCATCGTTTCTATCGGGGGAGGAACCGGGCTTTCCACGCTTCTCTCCGGCATCAAGAAACATGCTCGCGGCGCCAGGCAATTGCCGCTGGCCGGCGCTCCCGAGGTGGACATCACCGCGGTGGTAACGGTCAGCGATGATGGTGGAAGCTCAGGCCGGTTGCGCCGTGATTTCGACATTCTGCCTCCGGGCGACATTCGCAACTGCATGACCGCCCTCTCGGAAGACGAGGATCTCCTTTCGCAGCTTTTTCAACACCGCTTTGCGGCCGGCCGCGGCTTGAAGGGTCACAGCTTCGGCAATCTCTTTCTCACCGCCATGCACCAGATCACCGGTGACTTCGCGCATGCCGTCAAGCTGTCATCCGAGATCCTGGCGACACGCGGGCGCATCTTTCCCGCCACTTCGGCCAACGCCAGTCTGGAAGCCATCCTGGAGGATGGTTCTGTTATACGGGGCGAAACTCAGATCAGCAAGAGCCGCGGGGCAATCAAGCTGGTACGTCTTCGCCCGGAAAACTGCGAACCGCTGCCTGAGACCTTGGAAGCTATCAGCGCCGCCGATCTGATCACCATCGGCCCTGGATCGCTGTATACCAGCATTGTTCCCAATCTGCTGGTCAAGCAGATTCCGGAAGCGATTCAGCGCTCGCCCGCCATCAAGGCGTGCTTCGTCAACCTGATGTGGCAGCCGGGTGAGACAGTGAATTACTCCGCATCACGCCACGTGCAGGTGATTCATGAACATGCGCGCTGCAATCTGATCGATATCGCAGTCGTCAATACCGCTCCCATTCCTGAGCAGCTTACGCGCCGTTACGCCCGCGCCCACGTCCGCCCCGTCGAGATCGACCTCGACGCGCTCAACGACATAGGCGTTAAAGTCGTCACCGCCGAATTGGTCTGCGATGCGGGCATGCAGGCGAAAAAAATCCGGCACAATCCGGACGCACTCGCTTCGGTGGTGATCGATCTCGCCAGCCGCTCGCGCGCTCATCAGGTCCGCGCCGCCGCTCTCCTTTCACAACGCACCCGAACCAAATGAATGAAAACGTAACTGTCGTGATTCTGGCCGCCGGGCTCGGAACACGCATGAAATCGAACCGGGCCAAGGTTCTGCATGAGGCAGGCGGCGATACCCTGCTGAACCAGATCATTAGAGCCGCCGAGCATGTGGCTCCTCACGAACGAATCGTCGCCGTGATAGGCCACCAGGCCGATCAGGTCCGGCAAAGCGTTCCCTTCGCGGGCGTCCAGTTCGCCGAACAACGAGAGCAAAAGGGCACCGCCCACGCGGTACTATGTGCGCGGGATACCGCATCCACCGGCAACGGGCTGGTGTTGATCTTGAACGGTGACGGTCCGTTGCTGCGCCATGAAACGCTCTCGCGCCTCATCGCACTTACGGACAGCGATTCTCTTGCCGGCGCGCTTCTCACAACCGAACTCGCCGATCCGGCCGGTTACGGGCGGATTCTGCGCGATGAGCAGGGTCTGGTCGCTGCCATTATCGAACAGAGAGCAGCTTCTCCCCAGCAGCTCGCTATCAATGAAGTAAATCCGGGTGTCTATTGCTTTCGCGCGGCGCCATTTTGGAGCGCCCTGGAGGCCGTCCAGCCGAACAACCCCGCCGGTGAATACTACCTGACGGATGTTGTCGAAATCTTGCGGCGAAAGGGGCACAAAATCGCATCGCTGCCCGTCCCGGATGCGACGGAACTGCTGGGCATCAACACGCGCGTGGAGTTGGCAACCGCCGATACGATTTTGCGCGCGCGGAAAGCGCGTGATCTGATGCTCTCCGGCATCACCATCCAAAACCCGGACACCGTGAGTATCGATGTTATGGTCGAGGTCGGCCAGGATTCGCTGATAGAAGCGAACGTGCATCTTCGAGGAAAAACCCGCATCGGCGCGGGCTGCCGCATCGGCACCGGTTCGGTGCTGCGCGACTGCGAAATCGCCGATAACGTCACGGTACTTCCTTATGTGGTTGCCGAGGCTTCGCGGATCGGCGCTCACGCCTCCATCGGACCCTTCTCGCGTTTGCGGCTCCATGCGGAGGCGGAAGAAGCGACACACATCGGCAATTTTGTCGAACTAAAGAAGACGCGCTTTGGCCGCGGCTCCAAGGCCCAGCATCTTGCTTATTTGGGAGATGCCACGATCGGTGCCGGTGTAAATATCGGCGCAGGCACCATTACTTGCAATTACGACGGCATGAAGAAACACGCTACCTGCATCGGCGACGGTGTTTTTGTCGGCAGTAACTCCACTCTAGTAGCGCCGCTCGAAATAGCCGAAGGAGCGTACGTGGCCGCAGGCTCCGTAATAACTAAGCCGGTTCCCGCCGATGCTTTGTCGATCGGCCGCGCTTATCAGGTGGACAAGCCCGGCTGGGCCAAACGCCGGCGCGAGAGTGCCACAACCGCGAGCGACAAAACCGGGCCGCGACCGTGAGCCAGCGATTGCCGTCGAGTGCCTCGCGCTCGAAACCCAGCTAAGCCGGTTTCGGCGGGTGCGCCGGGGGCCGTATCTGAATCTCCAGCGCTACGTCTCCTTCGGGCAGATGCTGATAGCGCACCGTGACCCGCGCTTTCATCTTCAGTGCCGATTTGTTCATCTTTGTCGACGCGTTGATGAGAAACTTTCGCTCCTCTGGCGCACGCCCCGCGACGTTGCGTGACACAGTTACGTGCTGTTCGTCGAGTTCCGTTATGGTACCAGCGAAGAAAAGATGTCTCGGCGCGGGCTGAGGAGGCGGCGTGGTTGGCGGTGTAACTTGCTCCTGAGAAAAAACGCCGCCGCTCGCCAGCAAAGCAAGGAGCACAACTCCGAACTTACGCCGCGCGAGAAAGCTTGCACACATCTGACCTTTCAGGTGTAACACACACGTTCAAGTCTTTGACGAATACGTACTTAAAGAACGGTACCCGGGTGGTAGACATTAGGGATTTTTAACTGCCCGATTGCAATCAGCTCGCCGCTGCGAGAGAGAGCGCGCACCAGCGGGGACCCGGGCTTGACGACGAACGGCGATGTCCGGAAGTCACGTCCCTGCCGGATCTGCGCCTCGGCGGCGATATCGAAGTACTCCGCCGGAATTTCAGGCAGCAACCGCCCGGCATCAATGACCGCCTCGGCCAAGCGGCCCGCTTGGGCAAGTGTCGTCAGCTGATCTAGGGTCCGCGCATCCCCAATGGCGAAACTTCCGCTTTTGATGCGCCGTAGCTTGCTCAGCACTGCGCCGCATCCGAGACGCTGGCCGAGATCATGGGCGATGCTGCGCACATACGTGCCCGCCGAACAGGTCACGCGCATCTCGAGGCACGCCGGCGTAAGCAGCCGCGCGGATAATTCCTTCACTTCCACCTGAACGGGCTGCAGGTCCACCGCGATTCCCTTGCGCACCAGTTTGTGCGCCGGAACGCCCTTAATCTTTTTCGCCGAAACCGCCGGCGGCTTTTGCACGAACTTTCCACGGAAACAGTTCAAAGCAAGGAGCACCTCCTCTTCGCTTGCCGGAGGTTTTGCTCCGGTTTCGCGGACCTCGCCTTGCGAGTCATAAGTATCTGACACTATCCCGAGCGTAATTTCCGCCAGGTACGTCTTTTCGCACGCTTCGAAAAACTGGGCCAGCCGCGTGGCCGTTCCGGTCATGAGCACAAGCAGCCCCGTGGCCATCGGATCCAGGGTTCCCA
>JAFAMM010000347.1 GCA_019233375.1 Acidobacteriaceae bacterium | reverse complement strand
ACCAAATCGCTGACAGAGATCAATAATTCGTGAATCGCCGGAACGCATTTACTCGATTAAATTCTGGCAACCATCGGCTCCTCGCCTTCCTTTCGAGCGCATGCACGCATTCTCCAATCCAAACGCAATGGGTTGTTACCCTGTCATGACTTGGAGATGTGACCGAAACCGCCGGTTCATACAATCGCGATCTGCTTGCCTCAATTCGGCCGGTAGAGTTGCTCTGAACACCCGCAGGTACCCGGACCTCCCCGCCCTTTTGACACCTGCCTAGGTGATTCGTTAGACTAAAGTGTTCGAGTTTTCGAGCGGAGAGTAGAAGTCTGTCCATGCGCACTGAGTTTCCGTCCCAGAACGAGATCACTCGTTCCTGGCACGTGATCGACGCACATGACGCCGTTCTCGGACGCGTTGCGAGCCGCGCGGCTATGCTCCTAATGGGCAAGCACAAAGCGACCTACGCGCCGTTCATGGACACGGGAGATCATGTCGTCATTATTAACGCCGCCAAGGTGAAGTTGACCGGCGGAAAAGAAAATCAAAAGCTGTATCGTCGCCATACCGGATATCCGGGTGGCCTGATTGAGACCGGAGCGCGCCGCATGCGCGAGACGCGGCCGGAGCGAATGCTGGAGTTGGCGGTAGCGGGCATGCTCCCCAAAACCAAACTCGGCAAGCAGATGTACCGCAAGTTAAAAGTGTACGCTGGCGAACATCATCCTCATCAGGCGCAAAAGCCGGCTCCTCTGGCGCTCGAGGCCTAAGAGAGGAAAGGATAGTCGTTGCCAGCGAAGTTAGTTCAACAGTTGGGAACCGGCCGTCGTAAGACCGCAACCGCGCGCGTCTTCCTGCGTCCCGGTAAAGGCCAGATCACCGTCAATCACCGGCCTTTTGAAAATTATTTTGTTAACGAATCGGCTCGCGCCTACGTGCGGCAACCGCTGCTCGCAACCGAGGTGGCGGACCGCTTCGATGTGTTGATCCTCGCCGATGGCGGGGGCGTTTCCGGTCAGGCCGGGGCTGCGCGCCTGGGCATCGCCCGCGCGCTGATCGAGTTTAATTCCGAACTGCGAGGCAAGCTCAAGCAGCTCGGCTTTCTTACGCGCGACGCTCGCGCACATGAGCGGAAGAAGTACGGCCAAAAGGGCGCACGCAAGCGCTTCCAGTTCTCAAAACGCTAGCTCCTTTTGCTCCCCGACAAGAACCCGCGGCGGGTGGTTTGCGGCCATCCTCCGCTCAACCTGACTGGAACCCGATTCACGCAAATTCCGCTTTGGGCGCGTGACGCGGACCATTCAGCCCAATCAAAGTAATGGAGGCATATTGCCGTCAATCTCAATGAAAGAACTGCTCGAAGCAGGCGTTCATTTCGGGCACCAGACCAAGCGCTGGAATCCAAAGATGAAAGAGTACATCTTTGGCGAACGCAACGGTATTTACATCATCGATCTGCAGAAGACCCTCAAACTCTTCAAGGATGCGATGCGGTACGTCGGAGAAATGGCCGCGCAGGGCAAAACCGTGCTCTTTGTCGGCACGAAGCGCCAGGCGCAGGAAGCGATCGCCGAGGAAGCGACACGCTGCGGCCAGTATTACGTGAATCAGCGCTGGCTCGGTGGCTTGCTCACCAACATTACAACCGTGCAGCGCTCCATCAAGCGCCTCAAAGAACTCGATGCGATGTCCGTCGACAACGCATACGAAGGCCGCGCTAAGAAAGAAGTGGGCCGGCTCGAGCGCGAGCGCAAGCACCTGCAGCAGAATCTGGCAGGCATCAAGGACATGCCGGGACTTCCGGATCTGCTGTTTGTGATCGATTCGAACAAGGAAGCAATCGCTGTCAAAGAGGCAAGCCGGCTGGGCATTCCCGTCGTCGGGGTGGTTGATACCAACTGCGATCCCGACGAAGTGGATTACGTCATCCCCGGAAACGATGACGCCCTGCGCGCCATCCGCCTGTTCACGACCAAGATTGCGGATGCGGTGGTCGAAGGCCGGTCGCTTGCAACCGAGCAGGATTTCGCCGCCGAAAAGATTGTCAGCGAAGGCGAAGAGGGAGCCGAACACACTCCCGAGGAATACACGCAATACCTCGATCCCAAGTATGCCGAGCAGTTAATGTCAGAGAGCCTGGCAACCAGCGGCGAGCCGGAAACGCCGCCGCGTAAGGGACCGGGCAGCGAAGCTCCCGAAGACGTCGTGACTACGGTCAGCGAAGTCTGAAGGAGCTTTAGCTAACAACGGAACTGGACGGGCGACCGGCCATACCCGGCCCGGTCGCCCAACGTGCGTATGCACGTGCCTGCGAAAATAGAGGTGAAGAGAAACAAATGGCAGATATTAGTGCACAGCTGGTAAAGCGGCTCCGCGAGCGCACCGGAGCTGGCATGATGGAGTGCAAAAAGGCGCTCCAGGAGGCCAACGGCGACATAGAAAAGGCGGTGGTCATCTTGCGCGAGCGCGGCCTCATGGGCGCAAGCAAAAAGGAATCACGCTCGGCGAAGCAGGGCCTGATCACCTCGCATATCAGCAACGATGGGCATCTGGGTGTCCTTGTGGAAGTCAACTGCGAGTCGGACTTCGTGGCCCGCACAGACGATTTTCAAAGTCTGGCCGCAGATGTGGCGGCTCACATTGCCGAGACCAAGCCGAAGGCCGTGCGGCTCGAAGACGTCACCGAAGCCGAGCGCGCCAATTTCCGGCAGCATGAGGCCCTTTACGAGCAGAAATTCACCAAAGACCACAGCACAACCGTCGGCGAGCTGGTCAAGAGCAAAATCGCCAAGTTAGGTGAAAACATCAAAGTCTCGCGGTTCGCGCTCTACGAGGTGAATGGGACCGGCGTAATCGGACAGTACATTCATACGGGATCGCAGATCGGTGTGCTGCTCGAGGTGAATGCGCCCACAAGGGACGCCTTTGCAAACTCCGATTTCAAAACCTTGCTCCGCGATCTTGCCATGCAGGTCGCTGCGGCGAACCCGCAATTTGTCAGCAGAGACAATATACCCGGCCATGTGCTCGAAAAAGAGCGCGGCATTCAGCGCCAAAGAGCGCTGAACGAGGGCAAGCCCGAAAAGATGGTCGACAAGATCGCCGAAGGCCGCATGAGCAAGTTCTATGAAGAAGTGTGCCTGCTCGATCAGCCCTTTATTCGCGAGA
>JAFAMM010000255.1 GCA_019233375.1 Acidobacteriaceae bacterium | reverse complement strand
GCCTACACCATCGCGAGGCATTCGCTGCGCAGCCTGGATGCGCTCGAACGTCTGCTCCTGCAGGTGACGCGCAAGAACGACACGCGCGGCTACGAACGGTTTCGCGATCTGTTTGAAGCCATCATTGCCTATAACGAATAGCCGCCCAGGATGCCTAGTCAGGATACCTATCGATGAGTGCTCACACCGCAGAAACAGAATTGACGTTCGTTGGAAAGCTGGTGCTCGAAGGCGAGATCATTTGCCAGACCGGCTTGCACATCGGCGCCGGGAAAGGCTCGCTTGAAATCGGCGGGGCGGATAATCCCGTTGTGAAAGATGCCTTCGGCGTGCCCTACGTACCGGGCAGTTCGCTGCGCGGCCGGCTCCGATCGCTGTTGGAACAGACCATGGGTCTGGCCGTTCCGGGCGAACTCGTCTTTCTCTCCAAGCGCAAAGGACAGGAGGTCCGGATCCATCAAAGTGACCGCCCGGATGACGAAGTATGTGTGCTTTTCGGCCGCAATCCAGGCCGTATGGAACGGGTTGGCGGAGAGGCGATTGAGGCGAACGCCGCCACACCTGCGCGCCTCACGGTGTATGATGCGCCGCTTGTGCTCGAAAGCATCACTCAGCAGATGCGTGAGAATCTGGACGACGAGTTGACCGAGGTAAAGAGTGAAAACGCGGTGGACCGCATCACTTCGCAGGCGAATCCCCGAACGCTTGAGCGCGTCCCCGCAGGCGCGCGCTTTCGTTTCCGCATGATCCTTGACGTGCTGTGCCCGGAAGACAAGCCTTTGCTGGGGCGCGTTGCCGAAGCCTTGCGCCTGCTCGAGGACGACTCGCTAGGTGGAGGCGGCAGCCGAGGCAGTGGCCGCATTACGCTCGCGAACTTGACATTAACCTGGCGTGATAAGGACTACTACGCCAAAGGCACAACCGAAGCGAATCTGCTCAGCAATGCCGACCTCGCGGCCCTGCAGCAACTCGCAGGCGCAGAGGATTTCGCCGAGAAACTCGCCTAAATGCAGCAGGCAGTTCTGATCCGCTTGCGGCCGCTCGGGCCGTGGCGCTACGGTCCAGATGACGGCGGACGCGATCGCCTGGATACTCTGTTTCGCAGTGATCGCCTGTTCTCCGCAGTAACGCTCGCCATGCGCCGGCTCGGGTGGTTGGAAGAATGGCTGGATGCAACCGCGCGCGCCGCTCACCCGGGGGTTACATTCAGCTCGCTGTTTCCTTTTCAAGGAGAGACTCTTTTCGCACTTCCTCCCAGCACCCTCTGGCCGCCGCCGCTGAATCTCGTCACCGCTCCGAGCCCGGTGTTCCTGGCGAAGATCCGCTGGAGCATGGCGCGCTTCGTGCCTCTCCCGGTCATCGATTCGCTCATGACAGGCCAGAACATCCTGGCGGATCAGTGGCTGCCGGATCCGGAAAGTGGATGCCTGCTGCGGCGGGACCGCCCGAGTTCGAGCCCGTTTCGCACCGTAACGCGTACCTGCGCCAGTGTCGATCGCCTGGCTGGGGTTTCGCATCATACGGATTCCCTCGCCTGCATCGAATTCGAGCCCGGTTCGGGCCTATGGACAATCGCTTGTTTCTCGAACTCCGAAGCTGAATCGATCTGGAGCGATCGTCTCCAAGCCGCCTTCCGGCTTTTGGCCGATAGCGGTTTCGGCGGGCGCCGGTCATCGGGCTGGGGCCAGGCGCGTATGCCTGAATTCCAGCGCGGTCTCTGGCCCGGAATGCTGTTTCCGAAGACCGGGCGCGCGCGCGGCGGAAGCTCAACTTTGAGCGGCAATGGAACCGGGCTCTATTGGCTGCTCTCGCTCTACTCGCCCGCATGGTCCGATCAGGTCGACTGGGGAAACGGTGATTACCGCCTCACCATTCGCGGTGGACGCGTCGAGAGCGCTTCCGGAACAGGGGTTGAAAAGAAATCTTTGCGCATGATCGCTGAAGGTTCGGTGATTGCCGCCAAGAGCCAGCCGGCCGGCGTCGCGGTCGATGTCGCGCCCGAAGGGTTCGCCCATGCCGTGTTCCGATCGGGCTTGGCGCTCGTGCTGCTTCTTCCTGCCGTTGCGCCGGAACCGGAATTTGCCGCTCCCGTCGAGCCCCCTGATACTGAAGAGGCAATAGAACAGAAACCGTGTGAGGAGCCTCCCGGAGCAGTCGAGGCGGAGGGTCCGATACCGGCGGAAGCTTCATTGGAGCATACCGAGGCTGCCGAGACGGCGGCGGTAGAGGAGACTGCGCTCCGTGAGCAGACTCCTGGGCCTGTCTTTCCACCCGCTGAGCCCGAGGACCGGTGGCAAGCGAGCGAGCAGTCCCCCGAAGCAGATGATTCCGGACCTAATAATGAAGAGGCGCCGGAGACCGAAGGTTCTGAGCATGAACTATAAGGTTACGGCCCTCACTCCATTGTTGGTCGGCGACGGCCGGGAACTCTCACCCATTGACTACATGGTCTGGAAGGACCAGGTCAATGTGCTCGATCAAAGCCGTATTTTCAAGCTGTTGGCGCGCGGGCCGCGGCTGGACGGATACTTGGCGCAGCTCCGAAAAGCAAGCAAACTCGATTTTGCCTCCTGGGGTGGCTTCGCCCAGAACTTCTCGCAGCGGCGCATTCCCTTCGAGAGCCCCGAGTACACCCCGGTCTGGAATGCGGCGCCGTCGGATTCGCTTTTTATTCCAACGTTTGCGTCCGGTTTGCGCGGCCCGTACCTGCCTGCCTCTGCCCTGAAAGGGGCGTTGCGCAGCGGTCTCATCTTTTCTCGCTGGTCCACCGGTACGATGGAGCGGCTTGCTTCTTCCATCGAAAACGACCGGTTGCCAAGGCGCGCCGTAGAGGCTGCCGAGACCAGCGCCGGGGCATCGCAGGTCAAGATCTTGGGGATGGCGGACAGCGAACCAGTTTCCGCTTCGAGCTTTAAGGTGTATCTGACCCGTGTCGCTTCACTCGACACCCGGCAACCGGCGAGCCCGCAGTTGGCCTGGAAAATAGCAGGTCGGGGCAGCGTCCCGTCCCGGCGAATAGCCGATTCTACCGCCCTGTTTTCAGAGATGGCGGTGCCGGGCACCTCATTCAGCGGTGTCTGGAACGATAACAAGTTCTTCGAAAATCAGGAAGTTGCGCGCGCGCTCGGCTGGCGTTCCGTTCCCGAACCGGCGCAAATCGTTCAATCCGCGAACGAGTACGCCGCAGCGCAGCTCGGCATTCATGCGCGCTACGCCGAGATCGCCGGTTTAAGAGCTTTGAGCCAAGCCGTCGAAGGCCTGAAAGCAGAACTCGCCGCCGCCCGCGAGCAGCCGTTCGCCTGTCTGTTGGCGCTCGGCTGGGGTACAGGTTTTGTCGGTAAGACCGCATTCCCGGACACTGAGCAGGAGGCGTATCGCAAGATCCTTCGCACCCTGCCGGCCATCGGAAAGGCCGTTCGCGACAACCTGCCGTTTCCAAAGACCCGGCGGATCGTCTTCTCGGGCGGAAATCCCTCCACCATTCCCGGATGGGTGCGTTTGCAGTTGCAGGATTAATCGGTACGAGAGGTACCGGCCTACAAACGCTCTTTAAGATTTTGGCAGGAGAAGTGCCGGTATACTGAATATGACGCCATCTGAAGTACACATCCTTCGGGAATCGGTCGTCTGCGATACATTCCACTACGGGACGGGATATGCCAGTGCAAAGCGCCATCTATAACGCGTACTTTGGCTTTTCCGAAAATCCCTTTAATATTAGTCCGGATCCTCAGTTCCTGTACCGGAGTCCGCAGCATGAAGAGGCATTGGCCAACCTGGTGTATGGTGTCCGTAGCAGGCGCGGCTTCATCGTACTGTCGGGGGAGGTCGGTACCGGCAAAACGACCATGCTGGAGTGCCTGCGAGACTACCTGGATTCGCAGCGCATAGAATTCGCGTTTCTCTTCAATTCAAGGATCAATCCGGATCAGTTTTTCGAGATGATGGCCTATGACTTTGACTTGAAGTGCAACCGAAAGTCGAAGACAGATGTCCTTTTTGCCTTGAATAGCCTGTTAATTCAACAGGCCGAGCGTGGCCGCACTTGCGTCCTTATTGTGGATGAAGCGCACAACCTCGAATGGGACGTTCTCGAGGAGATCCGGCTGCTCGGAAATCTCGAGAACCGCCAAGGCAAGCTTCTGCAGATCATCCTGTCCGGCCAGCCGGAACTCGATCGCAAGCTGGATGCCTCCAACTTAAGGCAACTGAAGCAACGAATCGTCCTTCGTTGCTCGCTCGATCCGCTTACCCCGGATGAAGCGGCTGCGTACGTCCAGACGCGCCTGGCGCGTGCGGGCATGCCGAACCAGCGCGTCTTTTCGCCTGAGATTCTGGAGGAGATTCATCGCCGGTCGCGCGGAATTCCCCGCGTCATCAATCTTCTCTGCGATAACCTCCTTGTCACCGCGTTTGCCATGGAGGTAAAGACGACCGACTTCGAGATGTTGGACGAAGTCTGCGAAGATCTGCGCCTGGAATGGCCCGGATCGAACCGCGGACGGGTTCGCTCCCGCTACGGCATGACCGAAGACGATATGCCGCAGGCATCTTTTCCAACTTTGCGCGAATAAAGCGCAAATCGCAGTTGATTCAATCTGCCAGCCGGGCGCTCAGGACCACGAAGAGGGCTGACTCACTCGTCTCGGTATTGGCTTTCCCCACCACCACTTTCTCGCCCTCGCGGAGATCAACATCGGTCGTCAACCCAACCTCAGAGTTTTGGTATGCGCTCGACCCCGGTTCAATCCGAATTCGAACCGTGGTGGAGAAGTTGAACTTTTTCAGATGAATACTCGGCTTCCCGTCCATTGCCGAGACCGTCACATCATCGTAGGCGACGCGGTAAGGACTTAAATAAGGGTTCTCCGTACCACCCGAAACACTCTGCATGACGCCGTGGCTTTCGGTTTTGCCGCCTTCGCGCGAACGCGTAAGCATAGAACTGAGCAATTGGTAATTCTTGTACGGGAAGATCGCGCTGAGTTGCTTTACGGTTGGCAGCAAACCCGGCGGGACCTCCTGCCCTGAAGGACTACCCTTCGCCGAGGTGCCGATCACCGAGATCGTTAATTCAATATCTTTCGCGTTAGGCGCGCTCGAGGGCGCGTCGAGCTGATGAATGATGTGCTCAACAGAGGCAACCGCGGATGGAGGACCTTTGAGTACAATCGCGCGCAGGGAGTCGTCGGACGAATAGTGAATGCCCATGTTGCTTCCGGCCATGGCAGCGATTGTCGCCGGGTTGCCGTATTCAACCCGCACGATCTTGGTCACGAAGGCTGAAGTGCTGCTGTCGGGCGCGCTCGCGTCTTGTGCTGCCAGGAGAGCCGGAAAGATAAGGCACGCGATCAGGGTAATCTTTTTCATTCGTTCTCCTCTTCGTTGTTCGATTCCCAAAGAATCACCACATTGGGATCCGCCGTGGTCATTCGAATCAATGACGGCTCGTTCGCGCGAGTGATCAGCGCGACCGATCGAATCGCAGCTTCCCGCTTCCGCACCGTGCGTCGAGCGATATTTCGCAGCGTAGGAATGTCCATCATAGGTGGAGCAGGCATGACGGAAGGCGCGATGAGCTGTATGGCTGGAACCGGGGTCTTGCTCGCCGGGCGTTGCTGGCGGATACCAGCCAGCGAAATCAAAACCAGAGCCGCCGCTGCTGTTCCTGCCAAGAGCCATGCCCAGCGGTTCCCGCCCGCCGCTCGTTCTGTCTCGCGCGCGATCCTTTGGCGGATCTCACACAAGTCGCTCGGCTCGGGCTCGCCATATGAGCAGGCCAGGAGATCTCGAACGTTCTCAAATGCCGCCATGGCGCTCCGGCATTCCTCACAACTGCGCAGATGCTGACTGATTGCGCTCGCCTCGCGCTCAGTAGTATCGCCGCCGGCGTAAAGCGCGAGTCTCTCGTCAGAGACATGTTCGATCATGGTTGCTTCCTCAACAAACCGGCGATATGGTTTTTGATCTTTACCCGCCCCGCGGACAAATGCGAGCGCACCGTCCCCTCGCACGCACCCACGATGCCTGCAATCTCCTTTGTTGACCGCCCTTCCAAATCGCGCAGTACGATGATTTCGCGCTCACGCTGTGTCAGTGCTGCGATAGCGGCCACTATCATCCGTTTTTGTTGAGCCGCTACCGCCGCAGCTTCCGGGCCTCGCTCTTTACTCTCCACACTTTCAGCCTCGCCGAGGCAAACGCTGCGTCTCGATCGCCGCGCCACATCACGGCAGATATTCACCGTAACTCTGTATAGCCACGGCCCCAACTCCCGGTCCTCTTCAAAGTTTCGTAAGGAACGATGCAGCCGGATAAAAGCCTCTTGTGCGGCATCTTTCGCGTCTTCGCTATTCAGCAAAAGCCGTTGAGCGACTCGCAGCACTGTGCGTTCGTGAATGATGACCAGGCGCTCGAAGGCTGCCGGGTCTCCCGATTTCGCGCTCCGCACAAGTTCCCGCATAAGGCCTTGCTCCATCGCGAAATGGTTCATCCACGGAACAGCCACGCTTTGCATATCGCCTGCAAACGCTCTCATCCCATATACGTTGAGAGTGCGGGAAGTGTTGAGAAAGGAATTTAAGTGTCTGCTAATGAACGGCTTCGAAAAGGCCGGCGGCGCCCTGCCCGCCGCCGATGCACATGGTGACCACGCCGTATTTCGATCCAGGCCGCCGCGCCATTTCATTCGCGAGCGTCCCCGTCATTCGCGATCCTGTGACGCCGAACGGATGCCCGATCGCGATCGACCCGCCGTTCACATTCAGCTTTTCCATGGGAATTCCGAGCCGGTCACGGCAGTAAACCACCTGCACAGCGAAGGCTTCGTTCAACTCCCAAAGATCTATGTCTTCCATCCGAAGCCCGTGCCGCCTCAGCAGCTTCGGAATAGCGAATACGGGGCCGATGCCCATCTCATCCGGTTCGCAGCCCGCCACGACAAAGCCACGAAAGATGAGCTTGTAGGGTATGCCGAGCTGATCCGCTCGCTCCCGCAGCATCAGAAGCGTCGCGGAGGCTCCGTCGGATAGCTGGGACGAGTTGCCGGCCGTCACCGATCCGCGTCCGCTTGCGGGATCAAACACCGGCTTCAGCGCGAGCAGGCCTTCGAGCGTCGTGTCCGGGCGATTGCACTCATCGCGATCGCACGTCACCTCTTGCGCGCCGACGCGCTCGCCGGTCTTCTTGTCGAGCAGCGCCATTGTCACTTTTATGGGCGCAATCTCCTCCTTGAAGAAACACTCCTGCTGCGCGCGTGCGGTACGCTGCTGGCTCGCCAACGAATATTCATCTTGCGCCTGCCGGCTGATCTCATAGCGCTTCGCAACCACCTCGGCGGTTACGCCCATTTCCATGTAGATGCCGGGTTTGTGCTGCAGCAACTGAGGATGCGGATCAGCATCGCGCTTCACCAGGGAGATGCTTTCGACGCCGCCGCCGATGGCTGCGTCCGCCCCCTCATGCGTGATTTCGTGAGCCGCCATCGCAATCGCTTGCAGGCCCGACGAGCAAAAACGGTTCACGGTCATGCCCGCTGTGGTAACCGGTAATCCCGCCAGCAGAGCGCTGCGCCGCGCCACGTTCAAGCCCTGGACGCCGTGCGGCTGCGCGCAGCCAAGAATCACATCTTCAATCTGCTCGGGATCGAGCTGGGGCGTTTTGCGGAGTACATCTTTCAAACAATGTGCGGCCAGATCTTCCGCCCGTGTCATATTGAATGAGCCGCGGAACGATTTCGCAAGCCCGGTTCGCGAGCTCGCAACGATAACTGCTTCTCTGTTGGACATTTAAAAATCAAACTCGTGAGCAGGAACAGTATATACCTACATAGGAGGATGCATGCCTGAACTTGTCCGCTACACGCGACGCGACGACGTCGCCCTGATAACCATCGATAATCCGCCCGTGAATGCTTTGAGCCCCGGGGTGCCCGAGAGCCTTCAGGCGGCCATTCGACAGGCGGAAGCAGACGGCGAGGTAAAGGCTATCGTTCTCATCGGTGCCGGTTCTACCTTCATCGCCGGCGCGGACATCCGCGAGTTCGGAAAAATCGTCTCGGGCGAGCGGCCGCGGTTGAGCCTATTGCCCTTCCTTCAAACGATCGAGGATTCGTCTAAGCCGGTGGTCGCTGCCATCCACGGGCAGGCACTCGGAGGCGGTCTCGAAACCGCTATGTCCGCGCACTACCGCGTGATTGCGCCAGGGGCCCAGGTCGGGCAACCCGAAGTGAAGCTCGGGCTGATTCCAGGCGCGGGCGGGACGCAGCGTTTGCCTCGCCTCGCCGGCGTGATCAAAGCACTCGAAATGTGCGCTGCGGGCGAACCCGTCAAAGCGCATGATGCCGTTGCCGCCGGCATTGCGGACCGCATAATTGAAGGTGATCTTTTGGATGGCGCTCTTACCTTTGCACGGGAGATCGCGAGCGCGCCTCCGCCGAAAACGCGCGATCGTGAAGAGAAATTGCGCAATGCGCTGCCGATGGTTTTCGACTTTGCGCGCGAACAGGCACGTAAGAAAGGCCGCGGCATGCGTGCCCCGCTGGCGGCCATCGATGCGGTCCAGGCCGCTACACAAATGTCCTTCGAAGACGGCTGCAGGCGTGAAGCGGAGCTGTTTAACGAATGCCTCTATTCGAACGAGTCAAAAGCTCTGATCCATGCGTTCTTCGCTGAGCGTGCTGTGTCGAAGATTCCCGGCATTTCTAAAGAGACGAAGACGTTTGAGATTCGCCGCGCTGCGGTGATCGGCGCCGGCACAATGGGTGGCGGCATCACCATGACGTACGCCAACGCGGGCATTCCGGTGATCGTCAAAGAAACGGCGCAGGACGCGCTCGACCGCGGCATGAACACCATCCGCAAGAATTATGGTGCCACTGTCGCGAAGGGAAGGCTCTCGCAGGAAGCGATGGATCATCGCCTCTCACTCATCACGCCGCAGCTCACGTATGACGGCTTCGAAAATGCCGACATCATCGTGGAAGCGGTGTTTGAAAACCTCGAGGTAAAGAAGGAAGTCTTCCGCGAGCTCGACAAAATCGCCAAGCCCGAATGCGTGCTCGCGTCGAATACTTCCAGCCTGAACATTGACGAGATTGCGTCGGCGACGACGCGGCCCCAGATGGTGATCGGAAACCACTTCTTCAGTCCGGCGAACGTCATGAAGCTGCTCGAGATCGTTCGCGGCAAGGCCACCGGGAAAGAAGCGATCGCCACCTCAATGGCGCTTGGCAAGAAGCTGGGCAAGGTCACGGTGCTCGCCGGGAACTGCCATGGATTCATCGGGAATCGAATGGTCGGGCCTTATGTTCGCGAAGCGCAGTTCCTGGTAGAAGAAGGAGCATCGGTCGAGCAGGTCAATGACGCGCTTTACAACTTCGGGATGGCTATGGGGCCGCTGGCAATGGACGACTTGGCCGGTCTCGATGTAGGCTGGGCCATCCGCAAAGAGTTCGAACGGCACCAAAAACCGGGCGTGCGCAAACCCCTTGTGGCCGATCTGCTTTATGAGCAGGGCCGCTTCGGGCAGAAAACGGGCCGTGGATGGTCAAAGTACGATGCAAACCGCAAACCCTCTGCGGACGCGGAGACGGCAGAGCTAATCGAAAAGACCGCTCGCCAGGCAGGCATTGAACGCAGAAATGTGCCGGATCAGGAGATCATCGACCGCTGTATCTACTCGCTTGTGAACGAGGGCGCGCGCATTCTCGAGGAAGGAATCGCGCTGCGTGCGGGAGATATCGATATTACTTACATCTATGGTTACGGCTTTCCGGCCTGGCGCGGCGGCCCGATGTTCTACGCCGATACCGTGGGCCTGAAGAACGTTCTCGATCGCATCCGTGAGTTCGAGCGGAAACACGGAGCGGAGTTCTGGTCCCCGGCGCCCCTGCTCATCCGGCTGGCAGAGGAAGGCAGGACCTTCGAGCAATTCGATATCGAAAAGGAAGCGGCGGTCTTAACTAGCTGAAATCAAGTTCACTGAACCGGAAGGCGCTGCAGGCAGCTCGTGAAACCGCGCATTCTCACGAAGAAATTGAAAAGCGGCTCAACTCGCGCGCGTTTTAATTCGTCGCCATGGTTGTCGATATCGTCCCGAATGAATCGCAGCAGCGTCTGCCTGGAACGCTCGGTGTGCCACGCTGCCTGAGCCATGACGGTTAAGCAGGCCAGAGAGGCGGCGCGTCAATGGATTCTCGAGGAAGCGGGTGCCCTACCGGGATTCTGCGCAGCGTACACTGCAGGATCCACAAACTGGCTTCCTGATCACGTGAATCTGGCGACGACATCTGATGTGGATGTCATGGTCGTTCTGGACGACCCGAACGAAGAGCGCGCGCGCCGCAAGTTCATTTTTCACGAAGCCCTCCTTGAAGTTTCGTACTTGCGAAAGCACCAGTTTGAATTACTTTCACAGATTTTGAGTGACTACCATTTGGCCCCGAGTCTGCGGACGACGAAGATCGTCTTCGATCCGAACGGCTTCCTGGCGCCGCTCCTGCATGCCGTTTCTCGGGACTACGCCAAGAGACAATGGGTCCGGCAGCGCTGCGCCAATGCGAAGGAGAAGATCCTGCGCTCTCTTCGCTCCCTTGACGATCGGGCGGCGCTTCACGATCAGGTAATCACGACTGTTTTCACGGCGGGAATAACAACTCACGTTCTGCTGGTCGCAGGCTTGAGAAATCCCACCGTGCGCACGCGCTACCAGGCGGTGAGGAGCCTGTTGGCGGATTATGGCCACATTGAATTTCACGAAAGGCTCCTGGCGTTGCTCGGCGCGGCTCGAATCAGCCGGTCACAGGCCAGCCAGCATCTTGCCGCGCTCATCCCCGTCTTCGACACCGCTAAGGCGGTCATCAAGACGCCGTTTCCATTCGCGTCCGATGTAAGCGACCGAGCCCGCTCCATCGCAATCGATGGCAGCTCGGAACTGATCGACCGCGGCTATCATCGAGAGGCGATGTTCTGGATAGCCGTCACCCATTCCCGGTGTCAGAAGATCCTCACATCCGACGCACCCGGCAAGTTGGCCCCAAGTTTCATGGAGAGTTATCAGGCGCTGGTTGGAAATCTCGGCTTGCCTGCGCCTTCGGCGGTTCGGGAGCGCTGTCTCGAAGTTGAGCGAACGCTTCCTCAAGTTTCTGACTTGGCGGATGTCGTTATTTCTGCAAATCGCGAAATCGAAGATGGTTGACGCGGTCCTCAGGACGACTTTCCCGAAAACGGCTCCCGCAGCCAATCTGTCACCAATCTGAGAAGTTCGGAATCTAGGGCGTGCCGCGTGCCGGTGCTGATGTGGCTTTGCTGAAATCGCCGGCTTTGAAAATGCTGATCTTTGCCGGATCAATGTACTTGCGAAGCGCCGCATTCACCTGCCCGGTTGTGATCGTCGAGACCCGAGCCTCCAGGGCTGCGTCGAACTGCATGGTCCGATCCCAAAATGCATTTCGCGCCAGCCTTCCGGCCAGTTCGTTGTCCTGCCCACGACTGACCTGGCGCGATTGCAGCCAACCTGATTTCGCGGCCTCGATTTCTTGATCAGTAAAGCCGTCATCGTGAGCGCGCTTCATCTCTTCCAGGAAGTCCGCCTGCACCTTGGCTGTGTTCTGCGGCGCTGATATGGCGTATGCTGTGAACACGCCGCTCTCCTCTTTGGTCGGAATTTCGAGCTGTGAACCGATGCCGTAACTGAGGCCGTCTTTCACGCGAATCCGAGTGGCCAGGCGCGAGTTTAGAAAGCCCCCTCCCAGCATGTAATTCGCGAGCAGTAAAGCGGGATAGTCGGGATTCTCATCGTCCATTGCTATCGGCTGAACCGCCACAAACGTGGCGTTGGCCTTATCGGGCGTTTCGAAGGACTTGTTTACCGCGTCGACCGCTTTGAACGGGGTGACGACGCGTGCATACTTCTCCTTGCTGATCCAACTGCCGTATAGCTTGCTGATCTGCTTCTCTGTTGCCTCCGGCTCGAAATCGCCGACCATCGCGAACTCGGCATGAGACGCGCCATAGAAATCGGTATAGAACCGTTTCACCTGGTCGAGTTGCGCCGCCTTCACAGCCTCAATCTCCTCGTCGACGGTCATGACGGCGCGAACGTCTCCTTTCGGAAATGGCCGGATATGACGCTCAGAGTTTTCGAATGCCACTGCCGACGGCTCGCGCCGCTGCTCTTCGAGCGCGGTCAGTTGCTGCTGTTTCAGCGCTTCGAACTCTGACGGCGGGAAAGAAGGCTTGCGCAGAACTTCGGCTACAAGGTCCATCGTTGGCCCGAGGTTTTCGCGTATGGTTTGAATGCTCACCGCGGCGCCCGTTGCCGTTCCGTAAACGCGAACGCGCGCCTTCAGCTTGTCGAACTCATCCGCAATCTGCTGCCGGCTGTGTTCCGTGGTTCCACGCATAAGCATCTGGCCCGCCAAGGTGGCGATGGCGTCCGTACCTTTCAAATTGCTTTCATCGCCGAAGTGCAGCCGGAAAGTCGCGTAAACAATCGTGCCGCGCGTTTTCTTCGATAGAAGAGCCAGCTTGATACCCGGCTGCAGCTCTCCCCGCACCGTGCGCTTGTCGATATTTGCAGGCGTGGGATCGAATGCTTCGCCTTCAGCTACCGCCTCGCCGCCCCTGTAATCCTTCACTAGCGCCGCGACGTCTGGCGCGTGCGGCACTTCTGAGCGGTCGGGCCTCTCGGTTGGAATAAATAACCCAATGGTGCGATTTGACTGCTTCAGGTATGTACGCGCGAATTTATCCATGTCCGCCGTAGAGGCGTCTCGACTACGGTCCCGGGTGATGAAGGCAAGCCGCCAGTCGCCGGCGGCAATATACTCGCTCAGAAACAGACCAAGCCTTTCGGAGTCGCGGATCGTAAGGTCAAACTGCGTCGCGTTCTTCGTCTTGCT
>JAFAMM010000247.1 GCA_019233375.1 Acidobacteriaceae bacterium | reverse complement strand
CTATATAAGGACCAGAAATATTCTGAGGCGATCGCTGCCCTGCAGGAGGCCGCGCGGACCGAACCACCCAACAGCCCCGAGTTCCAGGAATCCGCCCTGTTGATCGGCCAGAGCTACTTCCAATTGGGGCAGGCGCCGAAAGCGATTCCCTGGCTCGAAAAAGCCCCGAGCGCGAACGAGGTAAACTATATGCTGGGTTATGCCTACCTGCAGGCGAATCGCCCAACCGAATCCACCCCTGCCTTCGCCCGGCTCTTCGGTGTCCCGCCTGCTTCCGCCGCCGCCCATCTGCTCGCCGGCCAGATGATGATCAAAAAGGGGTATGAAGACCAGGCCAAGGATGAGTTGGACAAGGCGCTCGCGATCGATTCCAAGCTTCCGGAGCTTCACTTCCTGCTTGGCGAAATCGCCATTTACCGTGGACGCCTCGACGAAGCCATAGCCGACCTGCGAAAAGAGCTCGACTTGAACCCGAACTTCTCAATGGCGTGGTATCGCCTCGGCGACGTCTACACACGCCAGGAGCATTGGAACGACGCCGTCGCCGATCTCCAGCGCGCCATCTGGCTCAACCCGGACTACAGCGGTCCCTTTATCCTGCTCGGCAAGTGCTATTTCAAAACAGGCAACTATAGCAACGCGGAGGGCATTCTTAGAAAGGCTCTGCAGATAGACCCGAGGAACGCGGCCGCCCTTTATCTTCTGGGTCAGACGTTGATGCTCTCAGGCAAGAAGGACGAAGGCCGCGCGGTGCTCGACAAATGGAAAGAAGTGCAGCAGCCGCCGCAATAACCCGCGGCCTCACTCTGATGGCGGTGCTAATGGCGCCGGCCTTCCCGGCGGAGTTTCCGGTGAATTCGGCCTGCCAGCGCTGTCATCCCGCCGAAACGCAGCTCCATGAACGCACCCGGATGGCGCACGCCATGGTGCCCGCCGCTCAGAGCGCCTTCGTCCAGAACCTGCCGGATCGCCCGTTGCGGGAATCGGATCAAGGCTTCGAGTTTCGCTTCTCTCCAACGTTGGCCGGCATTGATGTAACCGCCCGGCGAGGCAACGAACAGGCGACCGGCGTCATCGAGTGGGTGCTCGGAGCCGGAGCGCAGGGCCAGACGCCGCTAATCGAAGCCGGAAACGGTGCCGGAAACGGAGTGCTCGAATCGCGCATCAGCTATTTCCCCCGGTTGCACCAGTACGGCGTCACCATCGGTCAAAGCGCCGGAAGCTCCGCAACGGCGATTGCGGCGCTAGGACGCCTGCAGAACAGCCGCGATCTGCAGTCCTGCATCGGCTGTCATGCCTCGGCGATCACTCGCGACCTGCAGCCCGTCGCTCCCGGCGTTCAGTGCGTGCGCTGTCACCTCGGCGCCGACCAGCACGCCCGGAACGGGGGAAAAGTTCTCAATCCGGGCAAGCTGTCCGGCCCCGAGCAGGTCCGGCTTTGTGGAAACTGTCATCGCACCAAGCCGCCGGTCGACGATTCTCAGCTCGAAAACGTACGTTTTCAACCCCTGCGCCTCGTGAAGAGCGAGTGCTTTCAATCGGGCAAGCTTGCCTGCACAACCTGCCATGTGGCGCACCAGGACGCCCGGCGTGCCGATCCCGCCTTCTACAACGAAAAATGCCGCGAGTGCCACCAGGCCAACTCCGGTGCCAAGGTTCACGCCGACGCCCGCAACCAGGGAGACTGCATCTCCTGCCACATGCCGTATGTGGAGTTACACCCGGCGCTTCACTTCACCGATCACTACATTCGCGTCGTGCAGCCGGGCGACCTTCCGGCTTCGGTGTTACGAACTCGCCCGGCCGCCGCCCAGAACTGACGGGAGGGTGGCCTTCAGGCCGCGCGAGGCTTCAGCCTCGCACATTCACTGACGTCCTTCCAGTTGCGCTTGCACCCTGCCCAGGTTCGCTTTCGCCGCCTCATGATTCGGGTCGATCCGCAAGGCGGCTTCGAGCGCAGCTTCGGCCCCGCGCAAGTCCCCGGAAATCGCCAGCAGCGTGCCCAGATTCGCCTGCACGTCCGCGTTCTGAGGATCGAGCTGCGCCGCTTTCCGGAAACACGCGAGCGCCGGGCCTATCTTCCGCTGCTTGTAATAGATCGTCCCCAGACCCGCCTGTGCGCCCGGATCGTCAGGCCGTTGCTCAAGGACCAGCTCAAATGCTGCCGCGGCGCCGTCGAGATCGCCTGTCTCGGCCAGCGCCCGCCCCAGGTTATACCGCGCATTCAGATAGGTAGGTTCCGCCGCCAAGGCGCGCTGAAACTGCTGGGTGGCTTCCGGAACGCGCTCCTGCATCAGCAGCACCGCTCCATAACTGTTCAGAACCGTCGCGTTCTTCGGCTCCAGCCGCATGGCGTTCCCGTAACACGACAACGCCTCGTCCAGTTTGCCGCGATACTGCTCCAGCGCTCCCAGATTGTAGTACGCCAGAAAATCTTGCGGATACTTCTCCAGCCGCCGGCGCATCACCGCCTCCTGCAGATTCAATCGCGGATCTTCTCCGCCCGGACCTGAACCGTTCGGAAGCACCTGCAACCACACATGCCCCATCTCGTCCTTGCTGCGATTCCCGGCTTCCACCAGCTTCGGTGGATGGTTCGGATTCCGCGGATTTGCCTCCGAGTTGTCGTAACGGATGCGCATCTCGATCCGCGTCCCTTTCGGCAGCGAAATGGGTGTTTTATAGTCGTACTCCGCCTGCCAGTTGATATCCCAATCGGGAATGCGAATCAAATCGCGGCGCGTGCCGTCAGGCAGCACGGCCCACGCCTGAATCACCTTGCCTAGATAATGCGCATGCGGATAGATCGCGAGCACATCGACGGCCTCCGGCAAGGTCAGGTGGTCCGTGACGGCGAAATTCCGGTCGCCCGGCGGGATGTGAAGCGCGCCATCGTGTTCGAGCTGCAGCAGCATCGGAAAGCGTGTCGGGGGCTTCGCGCTGAAGTAGAGGCCGATCTCCGCCTGAACTTCCTCTGGTTTCCCCGTCGCCTGCAGATGAAGATTCACCACCAGGTCCGTATCGGGATCGAGACGCCAGCTCATGTCCTCCGGCGCAAGATGTGGCACTGTGCCCGGTTTCCAGAACAGGAAATTGGAGTCCGGGTCAAACGTGTTCGCCGCCGCTTCGGTGATCACGTCCATCCCCGGAAAGCCCGGTTGCCCGTCCTGGCCATCACGGCCGCGCATCGATCGTGTTCTATCCAGAACTACGTTCGCGTGATGCACCACGCGCGTGTTGTCGAGATGCAGTTCCAGGCCGCGAACGTATTTCGTTTCCCTCAGCCCGCTCGGGATGATGAAGTTCCGAAAGACATCCGCGCCCGCGGCCGGCATGTGAAACGGTTCCTTCATGCGGAGAATCAGATCGGGCGTCCCCATCTGCCATTCGTTCTTGAATACCGGGGCCGCCGGCAGATCCGAAGCATTGCCCTCTACTCTGCCTTGCTTCACCCAGTCCGCGATTAATCGGATCTGAGCATCCGTCAAACTGCGGTCGCCTGCAAAATCGCCGATGCCTCGCTCCGGCGGCCATGGCGGCATGTAGCGCCGTGCCGTCACGGCGGCGATCTGCGATGCGTGTTTCCGCGCATCCTCATACTGGATCAGCGGAAACGGTCCCGCGCCGCCTGCATGATGACACGGCGCGCAGTGTTCGAACAGAATCGGCGCAATATCTTTGTTGAACGTGACCGGCGCAGCCGGCAGCGCCATCGAAAGTAAGACTAGCCAGCCGTATTTCATTCCTTGAGCGCGTTTCGGATCCGCGCTTCCAGCTCTTCCTTACTAAGTTCCGTGCTGATGAACAGCTCCTGGCGCGCGCCCGCGCTAAGCGCAATCGATTTCCAGCCGTTCATGGTCGCCACCGTGACGCGGATCTCTGGCAGCCCTTTGGCATCGCGCACGCGGCGGATAACGCCGGGTACGATCGATCGAATCGCCTCATTCTCAGTAAGCAGGCGCTCCAGCACGGGACGCAGTCCGTCGATAATGCTGTGCTCGATTTTCAGCCGTCCTTGGGCCGCGCGCAACCTCATGGGTAATTTGTCTGAACGCTTTCAGTTTATTTAAACCGTTTCTTATACAGGAAGTCGATGCCGAACTCGCCGTTTTCATCGCGTATCGCCACGAGTGAGTATTGCGTGTTCAGCGCCCATTCGACACGAAAGATCTGTTCGGCGGTTTGAGAGAGATTCGTGACGTAAGTCACCGTAATATCTCGTGAGATCTGTTGTTCCAGTGTAAGCCGGGCCTGAGGATTGTACGGAATGCCGCCCACAAGAGGATCGATTCTGATATTCGTGATGCCGAATAGCTTTGAGAGGCGGCTTGATGTCGGCGAGACCGCCTGTCCGAGCACAGCATACGCGCTTGATTGCAGCGCATCCGCCTCAGTGCTCACCTGCGCGCCTTGCATGCTCGTAACATCCGACGGCGCGCGGCCGATCGCAAGCAGCGCAATGATGTCGCGTGGCTGAAGCGGCGGGTCGGAACGGTACGTGATGTTCAATCGATTCAATGGTCCGGCGATCGTGATATCGACGGTGATGCCGCGCGTCTCGGTCTCCAGATCTACGTCTAGCACCGGCTCTATCTTCGCGGTATTCACGAAACTCACGTCGCCGTGGTTAATGGTGTAACGCATACCGAAGACTTTCACATCGCCCTGGTTCACTGTCACGTTACCCAGCAGAATGGGATGGTCGGGCGTGCCGCGCAGCCGCACGTCCACGCCCGTCTCGAGATCGCGGCTGAGCGCGGTGCTCAGTTGCAGATTGGGTGCGCTCTCCACCGATACATCGAAGTGCAGGCCGCTCACGAAGTCCTTTTGGTTGGCCGGAGCTGGTTTCGGAGCGGCAATCGTGGCGAAAAGATTGCCGAGATCTGAATTCGCGTTCAACACCACGCGCGAGATCACTGCTGACCCGGAGAGTAGGCTGCTCGTGCTCGAGCCCGTAAGCCGCAAATCCGCATCGCCCGTCAGGCTGACGCCACCCGCATAACGCAGCCGGACCTTCTCGGCATGGGCAGTCAGCCCATAGAGGAACGGCCCCGCGGCACCGAAGCTCACAAAACCGCCTAGCCGCAGAGTTCCTCCGCCCGATTCGGCCGTGAGCGATTGGATACTGGCGCGATCGCGCGAGAACAGGATCGTTCCGTTAACCGCGCTCAGCCCGTTGGTGATGTCCCGCAGGAAGAAACTCCCATTCTTGACCTGCAGCTTTCCGTTGATCGCCGGGCTCTTCAGCGGCCCCGTGATCTCAGCCGCTACGGCTGACTCGCCGCTCGCATCGAGGTTTGAATCGAGCATGCCGAGGGCTCGCAGCTCAACCGCGCCGTTCACGCTCAGCTTCAACGCTCGCTCGCCGCGCAGCCCGATGGTACCTTCGGCCGTGAGACTGGTGTGCTTGCCGGCCATGTGCAGGCTGCGAATGTTCATCGCCGCCCCATCGCTCTCCAGCACCACCGGGCCCGAGTTCGTGAACACGAGATCGGCCGGTCCGGCGCCCGGCTTCATCTGTACGGTTGCGAGCTGCACCTTCGACCGCCATCGGTACGGATCTTCGAGCGGCCCCGAGACATTCACTTTTCCCTGAACGGACCCCGTGACCGGCAGTTGCCTCGCATCCTCGAAGCCGAGGCTCCCCGCGGCCATCGGCAGGTCGAGCTTGCCGAACTGCAGTTCGGCATTCAGCGGAAGATCACGCGTCAGAAGTACCGTTGCCGCGCCGTGTACATCCGAGCCCTCAAGTTGCCCGGAGAGCGCGGCGGTCATCGCCTCGCTGTTTGTTTGCGTTTTCAGTAGCACCGTGCCGTACGGTTTTCCATCGATCTGAATGCCTTTGAGCAACACGGTCCCATCGGCCCGCACGGGACGCAGCTCCGAACCGGATATCGAAACAACGACATCTCCGTGCGCTTCGAGTTGGGCATCCAGCTCCGGCAGCCGCCGGCTGATCAGATTCACGTTGCGCAGCGGAAATCCGTTACTATCCAGCCGGGCAGAGATCTCGCCTTGAGTCCAGGTACGCGGCGCGTGCCGGTAAGCGCCGCTGAATACTAGCGTCGCCGGGCCGGCCTGCATCAGCCCGCGGACGATCTGGATTTCGTTGTTTGCGACGCGCGCTTCCAGTCGCACCTGGTTCAGCCGCTGCCCGTATGCATCTAAATGACTGATGGAAAGCTGCGCGGTGCCGCCCGGATTGTCCAGCGTACCCGCTATATCGGCGCTTCCTGAAGCCGTACCGCTCGCGAGAGGAAGCGGCCCGATGTTGTGCGCAGCCGCGAGCCGGTCAATGTTCACGTTCTGAAACTGAGCATTCACCTGAACTGCGCTGTCAGGCTGTACTGTCCAGCGCGCAAGCGAAATGCTGCCGTTTCCCTGCACGCGCGCGGCATCGCCCTCGAGCTTCAGCCCGTTGCATACCAGGCCGCTTTCCCTGAATACGATCTTCGAGTGAACCTGCCCCCAGCTCTCGTTCGCAGCGCGGAACTGCCGGATGACCAGGTCGCCCGATACGACCGGATTCGTCAAC
>JAFAMM010000124.1 GCA_019233375.1 Acidobacteriaceae bacterium | reverse complement strand
CTAACTGTACTTTTCGGGCAGGCTCGTTCGGACGGTCCCGCTCAGCAGATTCCCGAAGGTGAGGAGATTCATCGGCTGAATGAAAAGATCGCGGCACAGCGCAGAAAATCGCCGATCAAGCTGAGCAGTTAGCAACGCACCAAACTCAAATCAATGCTCTGCAACTCGGGCTCGCCGAGCAAAAGGCGTTAGTGAATAAGTTCTTGCAATCCGGCGGGCGGTGTTAGTAAACCAACCGTCACTCCCATTGGACGGGGCGGCAGTTGACGGCGAAGCCGTAGCTTCGCTGGACGCTTTAGCTGGCGCTGCCCTGCCGTCAGCCCTCCCGAAGCCGTGGCGCCGGCCGTTCAGCCTGCCCCTCGCGGCTAAGTCCATTCCCGACTCGTACCGTAGCTCGCTCGACGACATCCCAAGCGAGATCGTTAACCCATCTCATCATTTACGTGGGTTCTGGTGCCCGCCAACTTGCGGGACGCGGCAAAGACAAGCGCGATGCCGGACTTCCTGAAATGGATATTGAAGGCGGACTTCCTGAAATGGATATTGAAGGATGGGCAGGTTTCGGCTAAAGCGCTCCATTACGTACCGCTTCCCCCTAGCATCATTGACGAGGCGGCAGCCCAGGTCGCAAAGCTGCAATAAGAGTCCGCCGCCGGCATGGTGCTGGAGGTGGGGGTCGAACCCACATGTTCAGTGAAGAACGCGGGATTTTGAGTCCCGTGCGTCTGCCAGTTCCGCCACTCCAGCTCGCGGCTGAGCCTTCCTGAGTATAACCCGCTGTCAATGCCTCCCTCAGCGGCGGAATTGGAATGAAGCCAGACACTTCGGCTAACGTCCAACGGGAGGCACGGCCTTTTGCGAGTTTTTTGGGAGGTAGCGCACACTGTGAAACTTCCCAGTGTAAACTCGCTTCTGATGTCTTACGGTTGTACGTGAGGTATTACGATGAACCGGGGGCCGTACGTGGTTGAATCTGCGTGAACCGGTGACGAGAATCATCAATTAAATGAGTCAACTGAGTATTCACAGCCTCTTTAAACCACCCGAGAAGCGAAAATCGGCTTGGCCGAGCCATCTCACGAGCGGAACCGCTCACGTCATTATCTTTTTGATTTTGGCCGTCATTGCAGTACCGGCCGTACATGAAATTCAACCGCCGGAGCCCCACGTAACCCTAATCGCACCAGTTCTGCCGGAATATCACGCAAAACTGACCGCGCCACGGCTGCCTGCCCGGATTCCGGAAGTTGTACAGCAGCCTCAACCGTTACCTGTTAAGGTCTTACCCGCGATCAAGCCGCCCGTTGTGGCGCCCCAGCAACGGCAGCCGCAACTGCTGGCCGCCGCTCCGGAAGTGAAACCGGCGGAACAACCCGCGCCGATGCTACCGGAGCCGAAGTTTACCGCCCCAGCTCCTAAGCCGGAGGTGCGCACGGGTGTGTTTCAGGCTACCGATCAAGCGAAGGGACCGCAAGCGCCGAAGGCAGTTGCGATCGGCGGTTTCGGCGATCCCCAGGGAGTTCCGCCCAGCACCAATTCGAACTCGTCTGGGGTGATGATGGCCCGCGTCGGTTCCTTTGATATGCCTGAGGGAGCGGGCAACGCGGGCGGCGGAGGCAGAAGCAGCGCGGGCGGGCCGCGCGCACCCTCGGTAGGCAGCTTTGGAGACAGTTCGGCGAATGGCTCCGCAGCGCGGCCGAGGGGCACAGTGCAGACCGGAGCATTCGGCAACGCGGACTCACCCGCCACACAGCCGGCGCGTGCGCGCGCAGCTCAGTCACAACCTGCGCTGACGCCTGTTGAAATTCTCTATAAGCCGAAGCCGGTGTATACGCAGGAAGCCCGGAATCTGAAGATCGAGGGCGAGGTATCACTGGAAGTCGTCTTCATGTCAACTGGTTCCATCCGTGTCCTGCGCGTTGTGCGAGGGCTTGGACATGGGCTGGATGAAGCAGCCGAGCAGGCCGCCACCCAAGTGAAGTTCCGTCCGGCGATGCGGGGAGGCGTTCCGGTGGACACGAATGCGACGATCAATATTACGTTCGAACTTACTTGATCATGACCGAGCATTCTCAAAACGGCCAGATATGTTTTTGAAATATCAGATGCATACCAAGAGACTCAGTTGCCTTGCCATAGCGTGCGCGGCGGCCGCGCTTTCCCCGGCTATCGCACAGAACGTCGCCCCCAGCCCGCCGCCGAGTTCAGCATTGCCTACGGCCGGCAGTACTCCGGCAGATAACGATCCGAATGCCGTAATGAATCGTGCGCTCTCCGGGCAGACGGCTGGGCCGGCGGTAAATTTCAATCAGGTCATCGATCGCGCCATCAATAATGAGCACGTTCTGAGTTCCAAACTACGCGATAAAGAGCCCGTCATTGAGACCTACATACAGCAGGTGAAGAAGGATTCGGACCTGGGCTACGTCCCGACGCACGATTTCTATTTTCTCGGCAAGCTGAATATGGAGAAAGGAATTGTCGACGATTCATTTCTCCCGAAGCGGTCCACATTGAAAGCTATCCCTCACGTTTTCACGGCGCTCTTCACGACCGAGTATTACTCAGGCGGCTTTGCGGACCAGATGTTCCTCGATCCGACCAACTTCGATCGCGCCCACTACAAGTTTCAATATGTCCGGCGGGAATTTCTCGGGAATGTGCGCTGTTACGTGGCGGATATCACGCCGCAAGAAGGAGCGGGCAAGCGGCGCTTCGAGGGAAGAATCTGGATCGAAGATCAGGTTTACAACATTGTCCGCTTCAACGGGCGCTACGTTCCGTCGCCGTCGGACGAGTTCACTCACTTCGATTCATGGCGCGTGAATTCAGGCACGATGTGGCTCCCGACATACGTCTACGCTCAGGATGAAGGGTATCGCTGGGGTCCGGTTCACTCGCCGCCGATGCGCGCGCAGACCAGGCTTTGGAACTACGAGCCGAGCCGCGATCGCGCTCAGCAGGCCTTTACAGAACTGACCGTGAACGCACCCACGGGAGTGACCGACAATAGTCAGGCGCCGCAGGCATACTCACCTGTTCAGGAGCAGCGCATGTGGCAGGAGGAGGCCGAAGAGAATATCGTCGACCGCCTGCAAAACGCCGGTCTGGTAGCGCCAAGAGGTGAGGTCGACCGGGTTCTTGACACCGTTCTTAACAATATCGAAGTAACCAACAACATCAATCTGGACCCGCCCGCGCACGCCCGGGTACTGCTGACGACGCCGCTCGAATCTGTGGCGGTCAATGATTCGATCCTGATCAGCCGAGGTTTGATAGATGTGCTGCCGGACGAGGCTTCGCTCGCGGCCGTGTTGGCCCAGGGACTCGCGCACATCATTTTGTCTCATGGCGTGGACACGCGCTATGCATTCTCTGACAGGCTGCTATTTGATGATCCGCAGGTTCTAAAGAAAATACAGGTCGCACGCACGCAGCAGGAGGAGCAAGACGCGGACGCAAAGGCTATTCAACTGCTCAAGAATTCTCCCTATGCGGACAAACTTCCGCAAGTGGGTCTGTTCCTGAGAATGCTGTCCGCACGCAGCAATGAAGTGCCGCACTTGATCAAACCATTGATTGGAAACCGCATGGCGGATACCCACAAAGACTTGCGCCTCTCCGGGCTGATGGAGATGGCTCCGGAACTCCAGGTCAGGAACGTAAATCAGATTTCCGCGTTACCGCTTGGATCCCGCATCAAAGTGAACCCATGGTCGGATCAGCTTTCACTGCTGAAGGCTCAGAACGTCGCGCTGGTTTCCGCGAAAGAGAAGATGCCGTTCCAGATCACGCCTTTCATAATCTATTTGACGCGGGATAGCGATTCATCCGCTCCGCCGCACGCCGCCGATCAGAACGTCCCGGTCGCCTCAACGGCTCCCGCGCCGCCTAATCGGTAGAGGGGCGAAGCGGACAGGAGCTAGCCGTGAAACTCTTCGCCGATCTGATGCAGCACAACGCGCTCCGGCGATGAACCGGCGGCACGCAGAAGGCGTTCGATAGGCTCCAGTTTCGGCTCACGGCTCAGTTGAAACGTCTGGTGGTGGACCGGAAGAATTCTTTCGGCTCCCGCGTATTCGGCCATGCGAAGTGCCTGCTCGGGATTGCAGTGCACTCGGATCCAAGGATCGTACGCGCCGATCGGCATAATGGCGAGGTCGACCGGCCGCGAGGATCGCAGTCTCTTAAATGATTCGGTGTAGGCGGTGTCACCGCCGAAGAGCAGCCGGTAGCTTCCAATCGTAACAAGATACCCGTTAAAACCGCGGTACACATCACTTCGCATCCGGGCTCCCCAATGCGCCACCTCGAAAGCGCGGACGTGCGCCGGGCCCGCTTGCACCGTGGCGTCCCAGCTTAACTCGTGCACGCCGGCATAGCGCCGCGCGCGCAGCAGGTCAGCCGTGCGATGAGCCGTCACGAGTTGAGTTTTCGGGTTCTCGAGTTGGCGCAGGCTCGGGATATCAAAGTGATCCATGTGAGCATGCGAGAGCAGGACGAGATCGATGTGGGGCAATCGCGGAACCGTGGCGGCCGGCTCCACAAGACGCTTGATGCCCACCGTGAGCGGCCCGAGATTGATCCCGACTCGCAGACTAAACACCGGGTCCGTCAGGATGGTAAACCCGTCTGCTTTGATCAGGACGGTACTGTGCCCGATCCAGGCCGCGTGCAGACCGTGGTCCGGCCACTTGGCCGGTTGCGGATGTAAGGAAGCAGCCGCCGTTTCGCGCTTATACTCCCTCGAGATTTCGCGGAAAAACGCGGGCGCCGCGTTTCTCAGAAACCGGGCCGTCTCGGGAGCTCGCATTACGCGAGCTGAAAGAGTACCGCCTTTGTGCGGAATATGAGAAGGTCTGTGGAACTTCGGGGTGTTCGCCACAGTTAAAAGGCGCCGTCCTGTGCAGGACTTTTGGCAGCACCTCTGATTTCCTGATGATGAGAACTCATCCACTCCAATGTTCGCAGATTGCGGCCAAATCTTCTATTCCTCACGAAGGGCAGCAGTCGGGTCTAGCCTTGTCGCTTTACGCGCCGGGATGTAAGTCGCAAAAAGCGCAACGAAGGCCAGAACCGCGGCGACCAGCGCGAAACTAAGCGGGTCGAATGATTTCACGCCATACAGCAGACTCGAGAGAAGCCGGGTTGCCCCGAACGCAATCGCAAGCCCGATGGCAACGCCAATAAGGGCCGGGATCATGCCCTGTTTCAGAACCATCTTCAACAAATGCGGCCGGCCGGCCCCAAGCGCCATGCGGATACCAAGCTCCTGCGTCTGCTGCTCCACCGCGTAAGCCATTAACCCATAGATGCCTATGGCAGCGAGCACTAGCGCAATTGCGGCGAAGATTGTCAACAAGAGCATATTGAAGCTTTGACGTGCCGTGCCTTCCGCGAGAACCTGTTCCATGGTCCGCACCTTTGAGATCGTGAGCAATGGATCAACCGCCTGAAACTGGTTTTGGACAACGCTACGCAGCGCGTTCGGATCGCCGTCGGAACGAACACACCAGGAAAGCGGAATGACGTTGTTTGCCAACTCTGTGATTCCCTCCGGCACCTGGCTCTGCGGTAAGTACATGACACCGACATTGGTATCGCCAAGGCCGGTTTCACGCACGTCTCCCACGATACCTATGATCTGCCGCGGACCGTCATCGAACGCCGGACCCAGGCCCTTTCCAATCACGATGACCTGGCCCAATGGATCTTCTTTGGGCCAGTATTTCTTTGCCATCGTGCTGTTAATGATTACCACTTTCGCGGAATTGCCGGTATCGCGCTCGTTCAGATAGCGGCCGCGAAGCAGCGGGATGCGGAACACCGAGAAGTAGTGTGGAGAGATGAACCGATACTGCTCGTCGCCGTTGTAATTTTGCCCCGCCTTCGGCGGCTTGCCCGCGATGGTAAACGGAAGATCGATCTCACTGTCGGTTGGCAACACGACTGTCATCGCCGCGGATCTGACGCCTGGAACAGCTTCCAGTCGCCTGGTCGCCTGCACGATGAGATTATCCACCTTCTCGGTGGTCGAGTAGTTACCGCCTGCAAGCGACGTTTGAAGCGTGAGGACATTGTGAGGATCAATGCCGGGATTGGCGGTGCTCAGGCCGATGAAAGTGCGGATGAGCAGCGCAGCCGAGGTTAGTAGCACGAGGGCCAGGGCCATCTCGGAAGCCACCAAAACTTTGCGGATCCTATTCTGTCTGCGCCCCGTGGCCGAACGGCCGCTCGCTTCCTTTAGGGCGCCCGCCAGATCGGGTTTTGAAATTTGCAGCGCCGGGAAAAGACCGAAGATGATTCCGGTGAGGAACGACACTGCCAGAGTGAATGCGGCAACTCGCCAATCGAAAAGCGTCAAAAAACTCTGTACATGATCCTCGTCGGTCAATCGCGGAATGTTGCCGGGAACCAGTTGCAGCAGACTCCGAACGCCCCATGCGCCCAGTACGAATCCGGCGATCCCGCCCACGGTTGCGAGCACAATGCTCTCGGTTAACAGTTGCGAAACTATGCGCCAGCGGCTGGCGCCTATGGCGACGCGAATGGCAAGTTCCCGCTGCCGGCTCGCGCCTCGCGCAAGTAGCAAGTTCGCCACGTTCGCACACGCGATCAGGAGCACGAATGCGACCGCTCCGAGCAAGACGAAGAGCGCCGTTTTGACATCCGCCACCATCGCCTCGCGCATCGGCATGACTACGACGCTCTCGCCTTTATCCATCCATTTCGGATTTTCTCGGCGGAAACGTTCGCCGGCAAGCTTCATTTCGGCCCGAGCCTGCTCGAGGGTTACACCGGGCTTGAGGCGCGCGGCAACAGAAAGATAATGGCCCTGATTGGTGCTGTTCGGGTCCGCCTGCAAGGGAATCCATACATCCGCGGGCGGATCCGGCACGAAGCTGTGGGCCATGATACCGACCACGGGATATTGATCGCCGTTCAGGTTGATCGTCTTGCCTATGATGTTGGGATCGCTACCCAGTTTTGAGCGCCAGAGTCCTTCACTAATGATGGCCGCCCTGGGTCCGTTCGGGGAGTCTTCTGATGAGGTGAAGGTCCGGCCTCGCATAGGACTCGTTCCGAATACCTTAAAGTAATCGGCCGAGATGTGAACGCCCTTTACCAGCTGCGGCCGGTCCCCGTTCTCGAGGTTCAGACCGGGGCCGCTCTGATCATACATGGTCATTGCCGAGAAGACGTTGTTATGGCGCCAGGCCATATATTTTGGAATGGAGTTCGAATACCCCTCGCCTTGCGCGAATTTGCGGCCCAATTTCACCAGCCGGTCCGGTTCCGGGTACGGCAGCGGCTGTAACAGGACCTTATCTACGACACTGAAGATACCCGTGTTGGCGCCGATACCGAGAGCCAGGGCCGCCACAGCGACGGCGGTGAATCCCGGGCTCTTACGCATCACGCGGAAAGCCTGACGAACATCGGCAATGATGGATTCCATACGCCATACAACGCAGCAGATAGGATGGGAGTTCGAGAAAACGAATGTCAGCAGATAAACAAAAGCGGACAGATGACAACTTATTAGGGATGAATGCGCAGATTGACCGCCGCGACATTCTGAACTCGACACTGCTCGCCGCCGGCAGCATGCTGCTGGGGTCGATTACGCCGTTCCAACTTCTGGCAGAGGAAGACTGGACGGGGCTGGGTGGTGTGGGCGATTACGCGAACTCGAACGGCAATACTTACGAGGTGATGACAGCCGGACACCAGATTCGCGATCGCGTTTTCGAGAACAAACCAGCAGCGCCGGTTGAAACGGGCGAGCACTTCGATTGTGTGGTGGTGGGCGGTGGCATTAGCGGCATCGCAACGGCATTGTTCCTGCGCCGGCAGATGCGCAAAGGGATGATGTGCCTGGTCATAGACAATCATCCGATCTTTGGCGGTGAAGCGAAACGCAACGAATTTGTGGTTGATGGAACGCGCTTGATGATTCACCAAGGCTCCGCGGCCTGCTTCCCGCCTTTAAACGGATCCTTTCTCGAGCAGTTCTACGATTCCATCGGCTTGAAGTGGAGCGATTTTCAATATCAGACGTGGTCCGGCCCGGAACCCGCGATGAGCCTGGAAACGGCCCCGTATCCGGTGGGCGGAAAGACTTCGGGCTTCTTTTTTGGCGCAAAATTCGAACATCCGGAAGGGCTATGGCTGATTGATCCCTGGGGCAAGCAGTTGGAGGGCGCGCCCATTTCAGAGAACGCCAAACAGGAGCTGCTGCAAATGCGGAGCGCGGACCGGAAACCGTTCTCAACGCATCAATACCAGCCGAAAGAACATGGCGACGCTGCGTCGAGACACCTCGACAGCATCACCATCGAGCAACATCTGAACGAGAAGTACGGGCTTAGTGCGGAGACGGTTCGCACGTTCCTGTCGCCCATAACGGGCGGCGGATCGGGCTTGGGTGCGGATGTGCTTTCGGCTTACTGCGAGTATGCGCCCGATGTCCTGCTCCCGTGGAAATACGACCAGGGCGCGCAGATGTTCCCGGGAGGCAACACAGGTGTCGCGCGGCTGATGCTGAAGACACTTATCCCGGATTCGATTAACGGGCCGGCCACTATGGAAGGCGTTTGCCGCGGTCGGGTACAATTCCCCGCCCTGGATCGGTCGGGAGACCCAGTACGCATTCGCACGGGCGCTACGGTGGTTTCCGTAAAGCATGAGGGGAACCCGGAAACAGCGCAGCGAGTGGTGATTGA
>JAFAMM010000232.1 GCA_019233375.1 Acidobacteriaceae bacterium | reverse complement strand
TTCGACAAATCTGCCGGGTAATCCGTCGCACCGCCTCGGCCAAACGAGGTCCCCAAACTGGGGACCGTCGCGGAGTGTCAAATACGGGCCTGGTTCTCTATCTGAACAATTCCGAGCGTGCTGAAGAGTTTCTTGATGAGGTAATTTTCTTCGTTATCGAGCGTGGCTCCGCCCAGGTGCGCAATCGCCATCGTGCGTCTGGTAGGCTCACCCTTTTCGTTTTGTTCTTCCCAGTTATCGTCGCGCGCTTTCTTCACGCGCTGCGCTACCATGTCCATCGCCTGACCGAGCGGAATCTTTTCCCACTGCGTTCCATATGGTCTGCGATATAGAACATCGCTGACGCGGTGACTCCCCGTGACGAGTTGAAACGTTGCCGCGCCTTTGGGGCAGAGACAACCATTCGAGATAGGTGATCCCGGGTCCCCTTCAATGTCGATAATGCGCTCGTCCTTCACGTACACCAGTTGTCCGCAGCCGACTGCGCAGTACGGGCAAACGGAGTCTACTACTTTATCTGCCGTTTTCGTTCGAGCGTGAAGAGAGTCAGTGCGCCCCGAGCCCGCGCCTTTACGGTCCAGTGCAAGTACATCGCCGGTTGCGAGTTGCCTCAATAACGGCCAAGTAGGCAGGGATTTCCCATTCTTAGGCATCACTTATTAGACAGTACGATAGTGCGGCAGAGCACCAGTATTTTGGCGGGTGCCTGTATAGACAATCAGTCGTTATGGGGCGGCGGCTGCAAAATCTCCTGCACGTCGGCCGGCAATTTGTCCGCTCCAGCCAGAAGCTGACTGATTTCCCACATCTGCTTGTCCGAGAGATCGTTCTTATATGACGGCATGCCTGTAAGCCGGATTCCGTTCGAGACTTTCCAGTAAGTCTCGCCGGCCGGATCATCGGTCACGCCTTTGCCGGCCAAAAGCTGGGGCGGCTGGGGAAACATTCCCTTTGCGGTGGCGGTCTTCCCACCGGTCATCGTACCGTGGCACATCGCACAGTGTTCGCGATAGAGGTGCGCAGCATCCTGTAGGTCCGCATCCGCTGCCTGAAACGGAATCGACTTGGGAGCTTCTTTGTCTATGCGTGCATTCAGTGCCACGTGGGCTAACGTAAGTTCAAAGGGTATAGGCGGCGCCGCGGTCGCTACCGGCGCGTACCCAAAATAAAAATAACAATAGACGCCAGCTACCACTAGCGCTAGGCCAACGATTACTCCAAGAATGAACCGCATCTCTCAATCACAACACGCTGCACCGGGCGAAGGTGCCCGAGCACATCATAAACCGGGCCTAATTCTCATCGTCTTCGCCGTGCTGTTGTCGCTTGTCCCGGGCTTCGCACAGCCGCCCGAAGATGCTGCGTTAGAAACGCCCACCATCAACCTTCACGATGCCATGCAACGAGCGCGTAAATACGGGGCACAGGTGCAATCTGCCGATATCGCGGCTCAGTTGCTTAAGGAAGACCTGAAGCAGGCGAAAGCCGCCCGGTTGCCCACCGCCAACGGATTGAATCAATTCATTTACACGGAAGGAAACGGTACGCCCTCTGGCGTCTTCGTAGCGAATGACGGAGTTCACGTCTACAACGAGCAGTTATTGGGTCACGAAGATCTGTTCGCGCTCATGCGCACCGGGCCGATCCACCTCGCCGAAGCCGCCGAAGCCGCCGCACGCGCCAAGGCTGACGTCGCGGCACGCGGCCTGAACGCCACTGTCATTCAGGACTACTACACTATTGCGAATACCGGCCGGCGGGTCGACAATGCTCGGGAAAGCCTCAAAGAAGCGCAGCAGTTCCTGGATATTACGCAGAAACAGGAGAAGGGCGGGGAAGTTGCTCATGCCGACGTTATCAAGGCCCAGATACAGGTACAGCAACGCGACCGTGATCTCAGCGACGCGGCACTCGCATTTAAGAAAGCCAAGATCGCTTTGGCTATTCTCATATTTCCGTCTTTGCAGATCAACTATGACATCGTAGATGATTTCTCGCAAATCCCAGTACCGCCGGCACTGCCGGAGGCCGCGACTCAGGCAAATACAAACAATCCCGATCTGCTCGCCGCACAGGCCAATCTTACGCAGGCGCGGCTGGGCGTTTCCGTCGCGCGCTACGCATATCTTCCGACATTTGCACTCGATGTCGCGTATGGAATCGACGCAAATCAGTTCGCAGCGGTGTCCACTACGGCGCAAGACACGGGCCGGAGCACTCTACCCAACTACGAAGTCAAGAATCGTCAGAATCTCGGGTACTCGGCTTGGGCCACATTGAACATTCCCCTCTGGGACTGGGGAACCATTCGAAGTAAAGTTCGGCAGGCTGCTCTGAAACAACGGCAGGCCGAACTTGACCTGGGAGTCACACAACGCCAGCTCCAGGGAGACCTCGCTTCGGCGTATGAGGAAGCGCAGACGGCCTTCTCTCAGGTCTCCTCGCTGCGTGATTCATCCGACTTAAGTGCGCAAAGTCTGCGCCTGACCGTGTTGCGCTATCAGGCCGGCGAGGCTACGGCGCTCGAAGTCACAGATGCGCAGAGCACCGTAGCTCTTGCTCGAAATGCCTACGCCGACGGACTCCTGCGTTACCGCGTTGCGCTTGCGAACCTGCAAATTCTAACAGGGACTTTCTAGTTCATGATCCGATACGACATCTACCTCGTGCTCGTTTGTGTGCTGGCCCTTGCCGGATGCTCGGCGAAGGGCGGCGGGAACGCTGCAGAGGACGCTCAGCCCGTTACACCCGTGGAGGTCGCGACCGCGAGACTTGGGTCGATTCATAGGAGCACCACGTCGGAGGCTGTGCTGTATCCTCTGCGGCAGGCGACCATCGTTCCGAAGGTCACGGCCCCCGTACAGAAGTTTTATGCGCAGCGCGGGGATCACGTGCGCGAAGGGCAGTTGCTGGCGGTGCTCGAAAGCCGTGACCTGCAGGC
>JAFAMM010000066.1 GCA_019233375.1 Acidobacteriaceae bacterium | reverse complement strand
TGCTGTTTACCGCCGTCATCTCCATATTCTGCGGCCTGCTAGTCGGCGTACTGCCTGCGTTAGCGTCAGCGCGGCGCGATCCACAAGAAGCGATGAAAAGCAGCGGCCGCGGAACAACGGCAGGAAAGACCAGCAGCGGTATTCGTTCCGGGTTGGTTGCCGTGGAGGTCTGCTTGAGCGTCATGTCGCTGCTAATCGGGGCCTTGCTGCTGCACAGTTTCATCAATCTGTTGAACGTCGATAAGGGGTTCGAAGTGCGCCGGGTGCTTACCTTGCAATTGACACTGCCGTCCACGCGTTATCCGGACGACGAGAAGAAGGCGCAGTTCGTGAAAAGAACTTTGCAGAAAATCGAATCCCTGCCGGGAATTGAATCGGCGGCAACGGGGAGCCGGTTGCCTCTTACAGGAGAAGGCGGCAACAACACAATTCAGGTGGAGGGGTCCAACCTGCCCATCATGCAGCGGCCGCTTGCAGACATCCGGCGCGTCAGTCCCGGCTATTTCCGGACGATGTCTATCGCGGTAAAAAATGGAAGGGTCTTCGAGAGGGCGGACGAGAAACATGACGTGGCGGTTCTTTCGGCTTCGGCCGCCGCGAAGCTCTGGCCGCACATGGATGCCGTCGGCAAACGATTCCGGATGGGCGATGACAACCGGCCGATGCTGGAGGTGCTAGGTATCGTGAGTGATGTAAGAGGTATCAGCCTGAACGCGCCCCCGACGCCCACTGTATACGTTCCGGAGTGGGTCCGGACGTGGGGTGAGCCAACGCTGGTTGTGAAGACTGCTTTGATGCCCGCGGCGGCAGCGGCTGAGATCCGGAAGACGTTGCACGAGTTAGATCCGCAGATGCCGGTTCAGAACTTCGAAACGATGCAGGAGGTGTTGAACGACTCGGTCGCGCAGCGGAGATTCCAAATGAATCTTGTGTTGCTATTTGCTGTTTCCGCGTTACTGCTGGCAAGCCTGGGAATCTACGGTGTGATCTCTTACTCGGTGGCGCAGCGTACAAATGAGATCGGCATTCGCATGACGCTCGGAGCGCAGCGCGCAAATATCAGCCGTATGGTTATCTGGCAGGGGCTAGCACCAGCCATTGCCGGATTGGCGGCGGGAGTTGTCGCAGCATTCGCCGTAGGCCGAACGATACGGAGTTTGCTGTTCGGCGTCGCGGCCGCAGACCCGATCGCGATTGCAGGTGTGGTCGTGACGCTGCTCGCCGTCTCTTTGCTTGCGGCACTTGTTCCGTCCTGGCGCGCCACGCGCGTGGATCCGGCGATTGCACTGCGTTATGAGTGAGCGTTGTACGGCGAGAGCCGGACTGGAGAGACGTCAGGTTCGAGCAAGAACACCCTGCGCCGGGGATAGTAACCGATGAGCTTTTCGTTTTCTCCGGGGCCGAGATCGCGCGCGTAGACGACGCGCGACGCGTCGATATCGGCTCCGTTCCAAACCCACTCATCCTGGTAAACGTGATGCGGCGTGTAGCGCACAAACACGAGCAACTGGCCGGGGATGGCAGATAGTTCAGCGGCAACACGTTCACGGCGCTCCGGGTTGCGATGGTTGATGGAATCCCACGTCTCGTACTGCAGAATGGAGGACGACGACGGCGTCTCAAACAGGTGAAGGATGTACCAGGACGAGAATTCTGCAAAACAAAGCGCGACGAGCACGATCACAATTTCTGCGCCTGCACTCGAACCGCGGATGTGCAGACGGCTCAACTGCTCGAGACCGATAATGCTGACCAGCACGAATAGGCAAGTCACTGCCGCCAGGTAATGCACCAGCAGATAAGGGAACAGATTGGTTCCCAAAGCAAACAGCAGAAGAGAAGCGGCGACCCAGAGATTGCGTTTCGTCCGCAGAGTGAAGCAGAATGCGATCAAAGCGATGTACAGCGGCGGCAGAAAGAAAAACCGGTAGTAGCGAACGCGGTATTCAAGACGCAGCAGGAATTTCGAGAGTGTGTCGGTTCCCGAGCCATGCATCAGAGACTGCGCCTGGTAGTCGAGCTCCTGCTGCGGTGTCAGCGCGACGTGTGGAACAGGTGTTTGCTCGATCGTGAGCGAAGTAGGCACACCGTACTGATATTGGCTTAATTGTTCCGGTAAAGTGACCCAGCTATGGGTCACGGCTTTGTTCTGTAGCAAGATAAGTACGCCGAAGGGTGCCAGCGCGCAGAGTGCGATCACGGCGGGCCGGAACACGCGACGGCGAAGGTTGTGAGGACGGAATTCCAGCAGAACGAAAAGCAAGATGCAGGCCAGCAGCAGCACTGACTCGAACTGGCGCGCCAGCATGTGCATCCCGAAGCCGATACCGAGGAGAATTGCATGGCCGGAACGGCCATACAGCTTCAATCGGGGAAGGCAGCCAAAGACCAGCGCGCCTCCGGTGGCGGCCATGGAACCGCCCCAATAGGAATTGATCCATTGGCTCAGAGGCCCGAACGCCATGACGGCAAAGGCGCCGCCAAGCAGAGCCCAGCCAGGCGCCACGAAGCCACGCAGCATCCAATAGCAAGCCGCGCATAAAGCGCCATCGATCAGCAGAACGCCTGTCCACGGGACGCCGGAGACGAGGCGGCCGAAAGCAAGAACCAGCCCTTGACCAAGCGGATAAATGGAAGAGTACGTCGGTTCCTGGAGGACAAAGAATGTTTCGAAGAACTGATGCAGAGGATGGGCCGAATTGGCCAGGCGCGCATGCAGCAATGTATCGGCGAGCAGCAGGTGACTGAATTCGTCGTAGATCTGGGGGCGCGGAACCGGATGATTCGGCAGCAGCAGCAGACGCATAAAGATTGGCAGCGCAAAAAGCAGGATGACGCATACGCGCGTGCGGCTTGCGAAGGACTCAAGTGCGCGCCGCACCGCCGGACGCCACGCCAATGCCGAGCCGATGAGTAAGACAGTGAGGAGCGCGAGCAGCCAATCAGCGGGCGCGAACCCCACTGCGCTGGGAGGGGGCATGCGATTCAGTGCGCGGCGATGCCCACGGCGATCAAAGAAGTGGCAGGCCATGGGAGCCGGTCATCGATGCGCCGCCAGAGCGGAACCAGCAAGTCGAAAAGCCGAAGTTGAAGCCGGCTGAGCCTTCGCCGGCGCAGCAGGCGGCTGTTGAGATACCAACCCGGCCACGTCACGCGATTGAACGGAGTCAGTTCGGCGATTTGAAAGCCGGCGGCTGACATTTTGTCCCGCAATTCAGCCGCAGTATAGCGGCGTTTGTGATTCAGGACTTCATCCATACTTCCGAAGACTTCAGGACCTTGTGGTACAAGAATGATGGCGGTGCCGCCCGGGCGCAACGAAGCATGGATGTTCTCGAGTCCAGCTATGTCGTCGGTGACGTGCTCGAGGACATTGAGGCAGACGACCGTGTCCGCGCTTTGACGAAAACGAACGATCGCATCGGGCGACGAGAAATCACACAGGGAAACGGTGACGTTTGGGCGATATCTCGTGCGCGATTGAAGCTCGTGAAGCGACTCGCAGTCGGTATCCGTCGCGACGTAACGGTGTTGCCGCGATGAAAGAAAGACGGTGAGATTGCCAATGCCGGCTCCGAGTTCGAGGACTTCTCCGACAACCCACGGCGAGATCGTATCAGCCATCCAGCGGTTAAAACGCTTCGCGTTTGACATTGCGACGAGCATATCCGTGGCAGGATCGGTATGTGCGCCGCTGAAAAGCCAGGCGCGCAGCATAGCCCCGAACGCAGCTACGGCATCGGCCGGACCGATCTTTTTGCCTTCTTCGTGCGTACGTCCTCGATAAGAGACGGGCACCTCGACGATCTTCGCGTGGCGCTTCGAGAATTGAACAATCAGCTCCGGATCAAGACCGAAGCCATCACTGTGCAAAGGAACGGTCTGAGCGAGTGAGGTGCGGAAAGCCTTATAGCCGGTTTCGACATCGGATAGGTCGAGACCAGCCGCAATGCCCGCAAACCGCGTGATGGCGCGGTTCGCGACGGCCTGCGAAAAGCTGAACGGATGGCGCTCCACGGTGTTGATGGTGCGGGAACCGAGCACCACGTCCGCATCGCCGGCGATCAGCGGGCGCAGCAGTTTTGGATACTCGGCAGGATCATATTCGAAGTCGGCATCCTGGATAAGGCAGAAATCGCTATGTGTGTAGGCGAGCGCGGTCCTGATGGCAGCGCCTTTACCTCGGTTCGTCTTGTGCCGGATTAATCGCAGAAGCACCGTCGGGTTGGCGAGGGAAAATTCCTGAACAGTCCCGTATGAATCGTCCTGAGAACCGTCGTCGACAACGATCACGTCCCAAGCGATCTTTTCAGCATGAAAATAATCTGAATTTGCTGTGACGATGCGCTCGAGCACGGCGGCGATCGAGTTCGCTTCGTTGTACACGGGTATCAGGATAGACAAACGCACGGATTGCATTGTTGCGGTTCGCTCGATTTACACGAGCGGAAAAAGCGGGATAAATTCAGTGTACCCGTAAGAACGCGCCAGACCCTGTTTCGTACGGATTCAGTGCGGGCGGGCGCAAGTCCGGCTCGAGCAGCCATGCTTTTCGATGCGGGAAATACTGGAGGAGGAGATTGTTTTCGGACCCGAGATCATTGGCCCACACCGTTTGGGCCGAATCGATCTCGGCAGCATTGTGAACCCACTCCTGAAAGCGATGGGCGGGCGAGTAGCGAACAAAAACGAGCTGCTGGCCGGGTTCGCGCGCCAGCTTTTCTCGAATGGCGATTCGGTCTTGAGGATCTCCGATGTTGATGTAATTCCAGCTCTGGTATTCAGCGGCAGGGAGAACCTTCGGGTTGCCCGATAGATAAACGCCAAACCAGAACAGGAATGAAAGCGAACAGAGGAGGAGAATCTGCTTGCTGATCAGCATTCTCAAGTTTGCGAGACCTTGCACCGTCAGCAGGAGGAACAGGCAGCTTACGGCAGCGAGATAGTGGGGAAAAAAGTAGGGATAAACATTCGTGCCGAGGGCGAACAGGCCGATGGTAGCGACGGCCCAAGCGCAGTTGGCCCGGCGGGGGTTGAGGAAGCATGCGACGATCGCCAGGTAGAGCGGCGGAAGAAGAAAGAAGCGAACGTAGCGAAACCGATAGGCAAGCCGGCTGAGATAGGAGCGTAGCGAATCCGTTTCCGGGCCGTGAATCGCCGCCTGAGCGCGGTAATCGAGTTCCTGCTCGGGCGTTAAGGGGGCATGCGGAACCGCGTTTGGCTCGAACGTGAAGGTGGCCGGCACGCCGTATTGATAGCGGCTCAATACGTAAGGCATAGTGGTCCAACTACGGGTAACGGCTTTGTTTTGGAGGGCTGTCAGGAGAATGCCGGCGCTGGCGACGGCGAGAGTGATGGAGAGAGGTTTAGCGGCTGTGAGCAGATGCCGCCGAAAAGCGAATAGCAGAAACGCAACCGCGGCTGCTGTTAAGAACAGCGATTCAAACGGTCGCGTAATGATCTGCAGGGCCACTCCGATTCCGAGCAGCACGCCGTAGCACGGGCGAGGAGATCGACGCAGGCGCGGGAGCGACCCAAACACCAGGCAGCCGGCACTTGCCGAAACGGCACCGCCCCAATAGCTGTTTACCCATGGATTCAACACACCGAACTGCAACACGGCCAGAACTCCGCCCGCAAGAGACCAAACCGGAGGAACCCATGCGCGCAGCATCCAGTAACAGAGCGCGCAGAAAACGCCCGTGGACAACAGAACACCGGCCCAGAAGCTTTCAAGTGCAATCCGCCCGAAGGCAAGAGCGATTCCCTGCCCTAGCGGATAGATGGATGAATAAGTAGGCTGCTGCAGAACAAAGACCTGCTCGAAGAATTGATGCAGCGGGTGTGGCGGGTTCGCGAGCCTAAGGTGCCGAAGCGTATCACCGAGCAAAAGATAGCTGAAATCATCTGCGCCGGTACCTGCCGGCACCGGGCAATGCGCAAGTAGAGTAAGACGCAGCAGAATGGGAAGTGCGAACAGCAGAGCAATACAGAACCAAGTTCGTTCGGCAATTTGCTTGATCCAGGGTTTCAGCCATGCCCACGCAACCAGCAGAAAGGCCATCAACGCAGCGATGGTAAAGATAATAAAATCGCTCGCGCCGAAGCCGATCGGATTGCGCATCGGCAGGAATGACCGAAAAATATCGAAAAGATACATTAGAGGAGGTGCAGCGCCGGAATCCGGTCATTTACAGCAGGGAGCGCAGGAAATTCAGTATAGGGCTCGCTTTGGTACCAATAGCCGACGGAGTAAAAATTATCGGCGTGGTCATTCGCGTGCCCATGCTCAATGGTGAACTTTATGGATTCGCGGAATGTAATGGGGTTGTCGGCGTGCCAGCGGTACAGGCAGTACCGGCCGCCGGCACGTTCCGGCAGCGCGATATAGGGGGCGCCGTTATACAGATTTCCAAACGGAACAGCGCCATTCAGGCCACCGAAGTCCCAGGCTCCGCAGAAATAATCTTCCGTTCCTGTCCCATTGATCACGGGCTTTGAGTTATTGTCGACGAAGACCATCTCGTCACCCTCGCCGAACCAGCCGTTGGCATTTTGGAGGATCCCCAGAGTTACGCCCATGGCATGCCCGGTGCCGCGCGCCTCAAAAAAGACGTAGTTCTCGCGTCCTTCGAGATTCTTGTCTGCGCCGGCCAGATTCTTGTCTGCGCGGGAAATTGCGTGATTCGGCGTGGCCTGGCGGTACTGGGCATGAAAGTAGAAGATATCCTGAGGCAGCGCCGTCACGAGTTGGTAATCGATGTTCGAATAAAATGCGTCGATGGGCAAAGTGCCCTCGTTCGTGACGGTGATTCGAGCCGAGCGGCGGAATGGCATCGCGAAGTAACAGTTCATTGCCTTAACAGAAGAACAGTTTGTGAACACGGAGTCATACAGAAAGTACTCGCCCAGATTCAGCCCGAAGAAATCACCGACTGGAGTTTCTACGCTCGGCTTCAAGTTTCCTTCCCAATAGATCCGCAACACTACTTCTTTCAGGTGGTGTGCGCTACGGGCGGCGATAGTAAACCAGATATGTGTGATAACGCCGGGGCCATCGGACTGGAAGACTTCGCGCGTGTCGCCCGCGGCAATCTCCCAGAAATCACGGTTTCCGCCAGTGCGGTCATAACTCGATTGTTTGAGAGCGCGGTAGTTCTGAGCTCTCGCATAGGCCGGGACGGTGAATGATGCTGAGTTCTCAGAAGGCGCCTGCGCCCGGCTTCGCGAGCCTGCAAAGAACCCGCCTAAGCCGCCCAGTGTCGAAGAAAGAAAACGCCTGCGTCGAGGGCTGCCCATAAACTTGACTCAAATGAGCTTATCTCAGCGGGCTTTGACGGACACCGGGCCAAACCACGTGCCGGCCAACTCGCGTTTCCAGACCGCGCCTGTCTTGGCTCTTTCTTTGGGCGTTGTGAAGTCGTAGTGATACAAGAGGGCGCGCATGTAGCGTGGCGGCGTTGTGAAGGGTGGTGGTCCCATAAGGCCGAGGACCGAGGGCTCGCCTGTCATGAGGCGGTACATCAGGCCGGCAACCCAGGTATTTGATTCGTACGTGCCGAGGGCGGCAAACCACATCTGCCAATCGAGCCGCGGTTGATAGGGCGCAACCCAGGGCAATTCTCGATGCGTATTGCCCGGCTTGAATGGGAACGAATATTCGCGCCAGTTCTGATTGTCATCGGAGCCCTCCAGCACGATCTCCGGCCTGGCAGTGGTCATGACGGCGAACAGACCGTATCTGTTGATGATTTCAAACGGGGCCAGGAAGGCGATCTTTTCTGAAATGGGCGCGGCCAGCGAGGGAGATAGCATTTCGAGAAGCTGCGTACCGCCCAACGCAATCAGCGCTGCAACCGCCGTGTTGCCCGCAATGCGCCAGAAATCAGCTTTGGGTACTCGCATCCGCGGAAAATGCCATTCGAGGATAGGCGCCAAGCGGCTGAAGTCTTGTTCGTCAAAAGCCCAAAGGCAGAGCGCGATTGTCAGGTAATTGAAAAAGGCGTAGTTGCCCGTTAACAGAATTAACACCTGGAGGAAAATGAGCACGCCCGCGCCAGCCAACCTCACCGGCCTCGGCCCGAAGAGCAGAAAGGGCGCCAGGAGTTCAATGACGAGGGTCATCAACGTTGATACGTCTAGAAGCGGGTCCGGAGCGCGATAGGTGTAATAAGCGATCGGGTTCGGCAGCGGCTGCGTCATGAAGTGATACCGCAGGGCGTGCAAATTCCGCCAGTTTGGATCGTGCGATGCGAGTTTGATGATCCCGGATTCGAACATAAGTCGAAACAAAAGGAAGCGGTACGCCCAAACAAGCCACGGCGCGCCGATGAATAGTGCAAGAAAGCCGCTTTCGAGCAGCAGTGCATCCCACTGGAAGTTCAGAAAAGGTTCGCCGATCGAGACAACCGAGAGATATAGGACGAAACAGGCGAAGGCCGCCAAACGAGTGAATACGCATGCGACGAGAAGAATAGAAGCGAGGCATCCCAGGGCGCAAAACGCTATCAACGTATGGTCGGTCGGATGAAACCAGAACAAGGATGGGACGGTGAGAAACACGTGACCGCCGTAGTCTCTCCGGATGGCGTCCAGCAAAGCGGTGGTCGGGCTTACACCTCGGGACCCGATGAGGCCGACGATCTGCGGCCACAACGACGCGAAGGCCGCGAGGTAGACCAGGCCGAGCAGCCGTACAAAAAGAGATTCGGTGAGAGGGCGCGAGGCGGAATGGGAAAAACGTTCAAAGAATCTGCTGCTTCTGATTCGCTGCTCGAGGTTTTGCAAGGGCCGCCTGTTCCATAAGATTACAGCCCGGTAGGGTACAACCATAGCATGCGGTTTTTCTTCCTGCTCGCCTTAGTCGCGGGTGCGGCGAACGCAGAGGTGCGGCTTCCGAAGATCCTTAGCAGCCACGCCGTGCTGCAGAGAGATACGCCTTTGCACATTTGGGGCTGGTCCGATCCGGGGGAAACGGTTTCCATCTCATTCAACGGCGTAACCGATAGCGCGAGGGGCGACCGGCTCGGCCGCTGGAGCGTGTACCTGCCGCCGCAGTCTGCGGGCGGGCCATACCAGCTATCAATCGCAGGCACAAACAAGCTGCTCCTCGATGACATTTTGATCGGCGACGTCTGGTTTGCGTCAGGACAGTCCAATATGGCGATGCCTCTCGCCGGATTCCCCGGTTCGGCGGTAGTGAAAAACGCGGAAGAAGAGATCAGGAACGCGAATCAGCCGGCGCTACGGCTGCTATTGATCCCTCGCAAACCGAGTGCTTACCCGCTGAACGATTTCGACGGCAATGCGTCCTGGACGGACTGTACGCCGGAGACTGCAGCGAAGTTTTCGGCGGTCGCCTACTTCTTCGGCCGGGAGATCGCTTCGCGAGAGCATGTCGCTGTCGGACTGATCGATTCCACCTGGGGCGGCACGCCGGCGGAGGCCTGGGTAAGCTTGGATTCGCTTTCAGCTGATTCTTCACTCATGCCGGTTTTTGCAACATGGTCCAAAATGGCGAACGAGCAAACAGACCTGCCGGCGGTTCGGCTCGCCGAGAAGCAGGAGGATGAGGCTGCCCGCCAGGCGCATGCCGCGGGGCCGAAGCACCCCTGGCATCCGAACCCTGAATCCTGGGATCCGGCGTGGCTCTTCAATGGAATGATCGCGCCTGCAGTGAATTACGCCATCAAAGGCGTGATCTGGTATCAGGGAGAAACGAACACCGCTCTCGCTCGCGCGCCGATGTATCACAAAGTGTTCTCCACGCTTATCGCTGACTGGCGCCGCCAATGGCAAGAAGGCGAATTTCCGTTCCTGTTTGTCCAGATCTCGAGTTTCAGATCGGATGAAACGGAGAATTGGGCGATCGTACGGGACGCGCAGCGGCAAACGCTGTCAGTCGCTAACACGGCGATGGCGGTGACCGTCGATATCGGTGATCCGGACAATGTTCACCCGTCAGACAAGCAGACCGTCGGGATGCGACTCGCATTAGCAGCACGCGCGATCGCGTATCACGAGGATGTGCGGTACTCCGGCCCGCTCTTCCGGCAGGCAACTCCGGAAGGCAATTCCATCCGCGTCTGGTTTGACGATGCCGCGGGCGGGCTCGTAGCCAAAGGCGGAGCGTCCGAGGGCTTCGAGATCGCAGGCGAAGACAAGAAGTTCGTGGTCGCGAGTGCGCGCATCGACGGCGCCGGCGTTGTGCTCACAAGCGATCGAGTGAAGAGCCCGAAGTACGCACGATATGGATGGCAGAACGCCCCAACGGTCAATCTGTACAACACGGCGGGCCTGCCGGCCTCACCCTTCACTTCGGAGTAGCGATATTCGAATGCGCGGATAATCCGGCGCTATTCCCCGCCTGCACTCTGTAGAATACTTCTGCACCGCCGGCTGCTGATGGATCGGTGAACGCTATGGCATCTCCGGCCAGTTTTGCGATCTGCTGCCAGCTACCGCCGTATCCGTTACGCCTCTCGACCGAGATAAGGCCCACGTTGCCGCCGCCATGGACCGCCCAGCTCAGACGCGCTTTGCCGTTTTCGGTTTTTACGGTCAAATCACTGGGGGCTTCCGGGAGCACGGGCCAATCGAAGTAAGTCTCATCGGTGATCGCCCGCACGGTGTCGCTTAACGGCAGTTTCTCGAGCGTGTCCTTCGTGCCGGGCGCCCAGGCGACCGACTGCCTCCTGCCGGATGTGACATCCACTAGAACCGGGTGCCGGATACCAGAACCATTGATCCTGAGCGTGATGGTCTCGCTCGGCTCCACTCCGGGTTCGCTCCGGATTGGTAGCCAGTACGCAATGATCGCTTTGTCTTTCGCTGATTTGAACGCGTAGGTGCGCGGCCGGGTCGCGGCAGCGGATCGGGACTCGACTGAGATAGAGGGGTCTAAACGGGTATCCGAGAACAGAGCATATGTGCTCTGCAATGCGAGAAACGCCTTTCTTGGCTCAAAATCATCGGAGCGGTAGCGGAGCCCGCGCAACATCCCGAAGTCATCGAATTCGTTACCGTCGGCCGCACCTACGATGAGCCATACGAAAGTGCGGATGCCCTCCGCCCACTCCATGATCAATCCTCGAGGTATGTACTTCGCTTGCACTGATTCATCGCAACCGGCCCACGAAGGAATGCCGTCATTGAACTCGTCGTCCCAAAAGACCATATCTTTCCTGATTCCCGGATACGCCCGTACCATGTCCCGGAGCGGCTTGGACGACGGGTTTGTATCACCCTCCTTGCTCGGCGCCTCGGGATTCAGATTGTGACCATAACCCGGATAGTTATGGTAAGCAAACACGTCGATAGAACCTGCACAATTGCAAGCTTCGAGAGCTCGCTTCGCATAGGGAAGCGCTGCGCCTGCCAGCCCGCCAAAAACGACCTTCGCTCGCGGGTCCGCGTTATGTACGGCCGCGGCAGCAGCGTTAAAGAGTTTCCCATAATCTTCCGGGCTCGCCACAGGATTCCAATAATCGATGTTGGGTTCGTTCCAGATTTCGTAGTATTCGATACGACCTTGAAAATGCTTTACCATCCAGGTCACATAACGGGTGAAGGCTTCAATTTGAGGAGCAGTTACAGGCGGCCAAAATACGGAGTAAATGCTCCGATCGGGGTTATGAAAACCGCCAGGCTCCGGAATTATCGTTTCCGGGACACGGCCAGCAGGCGACGTGTAGAGCGGATTCCCGTACAGCAATTGAAGTTCGATGTGAACGCCATTCTCGATAAGCGAATTGACGTAGTCGTCGACGGCAGGCTCCAATGAATACTCGCCCCGTTTGCGTTCGACCCATTCCCAGCTCGTGTAGTCTGAACTGTTCTCATACTGGCCGATGCGTATGAAATTAATTCCTGCATCGAACATGCGCGTCCACCACCAGCGGTTCCAGGGTATGAACGGGTCTCGGGGCATGTCCGAATTGATGCCGAATCCATCTGCGATCTGGCTTGACCGGCGCGGCGGGACGTGATCGGGGCCGCCGTTCTGCGCTTGTGGTCGGCCACTTAATGCGCCCAAGCAGGTGAACAACATCACGGTTCCAAGCAGCGGTCGCATCATGCTCTGGGGGAGCAGTATCGCACTTTCCCATTCACGATGCAGCAGAAAACGGTGGCAGGAGCAATACCACGCGTTTAGCACGGAGCCGAGTTTGGTGGCGCTTTGAAGCGGAGTGTGAGTATTTAAGGCAGTTTATGCCGAAACCGCCAATCGAATAGTGGACTTACAAGGGCGAAAATAGGGCAAGCACAAACAACGCCATCATGAACAAAAAGATGCTCACGATCCCCGCTATCTGACCCTTTGTGGGTGCCCGATTCCCACGGAAGGCAGTGCTGACACACGGCCGGGCGGCACTGCATATCGCGCTTAACTCAAGCGCGGGTTTCGCTTTCCCTTCACCTCGTTTGGTTTGCACGTTGCCAATTTGTAGCCGAATCTGACGTTTATCGAACGGTTGAATGCTCGCGCTCAGTCGAGAAAGGCTCGTCCTTTTCACCTTTTCTAAATATTACACCTCTAACTAGTAAGATTTCATGCGAAAAATCGCCTGCAGCGCTTCTCAACTGTACGTTTAAATTTAAGCAAGATCACATTCCGGCGGCGCGCAGCAACTGAAAGCATACATTCCGCGCTGTGACATCCAATCGTGACTGGCTGATCCCGCCCCGAACTGAGTGTCCAAAAGCGACCCGACTGATCACTGGAAGTGCACCAGTACTTCCTGCCCAGCATACTGGACGTCCTTTGTCAGACCCGCCTGCGGGCCGCCCACCAATACAATCCGGAAGTGCTATTCGCGCGGCATGCCCGGAAACTCGCCGTGGCGCGCCCCGATCGTCATAATCGCCGCTTTATCATCCCAACGCAGAGGAATGATTGCGTGCTCGCCTTTCTCATATGCATACGTATCGCCCCGGTCATCGTAAAGCGTAAAAGTAGCGTCGCTGCCACGGTAGACACGCAATTCGATTGGCTGATCTGTGCGCTGCCCGGCATACTCGATCTCCGGCCCGAGCGGCAGAATGGAGCCGGACCGGACGTACAGCGGGATTCGGTCCAGGGGGGCGTCGGCGGTAACGCGCTTTTGGCCGTCGAGCTGCTCACCCGACCAGAAATCGTACCAAGCGTTAGCTGCAGGCAGATAAAGCGAGCGGCTCGTGGCGCCTTCTTCGGTGACGGGATTCACCAGAATCGCAGGCCCGAACATGAACTGATCACCGATCGAGGCGACCCTGGGATCGTTCCGCCAATCCATAATCAGCGGTCGCTGAATCGTGTAGTCCTCGTTTGTGACACGCCAGGCTAGCGAGTAGATGTAGGGTAACAGGCGGTACCGGAGCTTGTCGTAGCGAATGAGAATCGGCGTTACCGGCCCGTAAGAAAACAGTT
>JAFAMM010000443.1 GCA_019233375.1 Acidobacteriaceae bacterium | reverse complement strand
AGACTCGGTCTGGACCTGCGACACCCCGGTACCTTCAACCGTAACCTCCGAGCTAACCTGGCCAACAACTAAGCTGGCGTCAGCGCGCGATTTTTCCGCCACGCGCAAGATGAGATCCTTGACCTCAAAGCGCTGAAACCCGGGGGCGGTGACCACGATGTTGTAGTGCCCGGGCTGCAAACCCGAGACCAGGTAATCGCCGCTCGTGTTGGTCGCTACGGTGCGTGTGAAGCCCTGTTCCGTGCTCGTGACACTTACGGTCGCGTTCGGAATAATCGCACCGCTCGCATCGCGAACGGAACCCGTAATGGAACCTTCCTGCGCCCAAGCGCAGGTTGCGATTACAGACAGAAAAACGATGGACGAGACAAACCTGGTAAGCAACTTCACATACACTCCTTACAAGGACCCCGGACTGAGGTCGTCGAAATACCCCTTTTTTCAAGCCAAGACGGCGCAAACGTTTGCCGAATAGACTTACTAGTTGTAGAGAATATAAGAGAGGACTGGCTAACTGTCAAGAAAAAGCTTTGACAGAGCTGGTTTGAGAGTCCTATACTAGCGCAGATCTGTCCTGTAGCAAACGTTTGCTATCCGGCAGTTCCACGATTACTTCGCAAGAGAATCACCATGCCGGTACTTATGCGCGACGTAGCCAGGAAAGCAGGCGTCTCGATCACGACCGTTTCTCACGTGCTCAACGAAACCCGGCCGGTCGCGGAGGATACCCGGCAGCGCGTGCTCAAAGCTATTCAGGATCTTGGCTACTACGCCAACACATCCGCTCGTCTCCTGGTGCGCGGACAGAGCGATCTGTTCGGGCTGATCATTTCGGACATCGAAAACCCGTTCTTTCCGGAACTGGTGAAGAGCTTCGAGCGGGCGTGTGCTGAGCAGCGCCTGGAGGTTCTTCTCTCGGCGACGAATTACGATCGAAGCCAGGCCCAGAACGCGGTCCGCCGCATGCTGCAGAACCAGGTGCGCGCCGTAGCCGTGATGACGTCACAATTCGATGCCGATCTGCAGGCACAGCTAACCGGGAGAAAGGTGCCATTGGTGGTGCTCGGGGCGGGAGCGCCGGGGCGTAATCACAGCACGATCCAAATCGATTGGCTCTCCGGTATTGCCGAGGCGATCCGGCATTTGCACCGGCTGGGGCATCGAAGGTTTGCGCTGGCCACCGGGCCGCAGGACCAGGTCTCGGCGGTTGCGCACCGCGATGCGGTTATAAAAGCGCTCGCCAAGCTGGGTCAGAGGCCGATGCGCGTTCTGGAGGGCGATCACGGCCCGGAAAGTGGCGCAGATATTGCGAAGGTGCTGCTATCTGCGCGCGAGCGCCCGACCGTGATCTTCTGCGGGAATGACCGGATGGGGATCGGCGCGATTGGGATGGCCCGCGACCTGGGCCTCCGCGTACCCGAGGACGTGTCTGTGGTCGGATCGGACGACGTCTGGATCGCCCGCTACAGCAGCCCGCCATTGACGACCGTGCGGATCCCGCGCGATACGCTGGGACAGTTGGCGTTCGAGGTATTGATGAAAATGCTTCATTCAAAGCGGCGCGTGGGACAACGGCAGGTTCTTAAAACAGCATTGGTTGCGCGCGGATCCACTGCGCAAGCCGCAAGCGGCCAGGAAAGCAGCGGGCGAGACATCAGGAGCTTTAGCGCGGAGCCGGAGAGCGGCTTTGCCGACTGAAGTCGCGCTGCCCGCTGACCGAACGATTCTTTGCGCCGACATCGGAGCGACCTCAACCAAGGCGGGATTTCTCGACAGTCGCGGCGAACTCCATTATGTCGATGCCATACCGACGCAGCCGGACCCGGAATCGTTCGTCGATAATCTCTGCGCGCTGGTCGACAGCACGCTCGCGGCGGTTCGGGAAAACAATCTGACGCCGCGGGGATTGGGAGTTGCCGTGGCCGGCTTTCTTGATGAGAAGCGCGAACGGCTGCTGTACAACTCGAACCTGAGCTGGCTCGAAAATTTCCCATTGCGGCCGCGCCTGGCCGCGCACTTCTCGTTCCCTGTGGAACTGGAAATTGATTCGAATTCGGCCTGCATGGCGGAGTACCTGCTCGGATCGGGGCGCGGCTCGCGGCGGTTCCTGTGCGTAACGTGCGGCACAGGGCTCGGCGTGGGCATGACGGTGAACGGGCAACCGCTTCGGTTTGCCTACGGATGCATGGGTGACATCGGGCACGTCCTGGTGAAGAGGGATGGGCCGCTCTGTACCTGTGGCGGGCGCGGCTGCGCGGAGATCATGGTCTCGGCACCGGCGCTCGCTGCCGAATACAAGCGGCGCGCGGGCTTGCCGGATGAGGTCACACTTCGGAGCGTAATCACTGCCGCGCAAAGCCACGATCCGGTCGCGATTTCGGTGCTGACGGAGGCGGGTGAATGGCTGGGAATGGCGATTGCGTCCATGGCCAATATTCTTTTTCCGGATCACATCGCGATCGCAGGCGGTCTTTCGGCGGCGGGCGACCTGCTGCTCACGCCGGCGCAGCGCGTCTTTTGTGAATCGGCTGCGCTGTTTGCCCGCTCGCAAACGACCATTAGCCTTGCGACACTTGGCCCCATGACCACCTTAATCGGCGCGGCTTGGCCGTTCTGGGCAACTTAGCAGCACAAGCGAGAAGAGGGATGGTTGCAGAATGAGAAGGCGCGACTTTCTGGCGATTTCGGTAGCTGCCGCGGCTTGTACCGGCGCCCGCGATGTTGAGCCGCACACCACGTTTCCTACGGGCGCTCGTGAGCGTCTCTCAGTTTCTACGTATCCGTTTCGCAAGCTGATCATAAGCCGGCGGAACGTGACGGGACGCATGACGCTCAAGCAGTTTGCCGAAACCGTCAAGCCGAAGCTGAACGTGCCTGGTATCGAGCCTTGGAGTCATCACTTTGAATCGACCGGGCCGGATTACGTGCGTGGCCTGGGCGAACATTTCGAGCAGGCGGGCCTGCACGTGGTGAACATTCCCGTGGACATGCCAGCGAAATTGTGCGGCACATCCGAGGAGCGGACAGCGGCCCTAGCAATGTACCGGGAATGGGTGGATGCGGCCGTCATCCTCAAGTCGCCCAGTATTCGCGTCCATCTGCCGCGCGGCGAGAATCCCGGCTCGATTGCCTGCTCGGTAAGCGCTCTCCGCGAACTAGCGGCGTACGGAGCCTCCAAGAACATCGTCATTAATGTTGAAAATGACGTGCCCACGATCGAGCAGCCCGAGCGGATTGTCGAAATCATCAAGGCTGTCAACAGCCCTTTTCTGCGCGCCTTGCCGGACTTTTGCAATTCCATGCTGGTGCATAACGACCACGAGTACAACTACCGCGCCATGGACATGCTATTCCCGCTGGCCTTCAACATCAGTCACGTGAAAGATGAGGAGAGCGGCGATCATGGCGAGGTGTATCGGGTTGATGTGAATCGCATCTTCGGTATCGCGGGGAAGACTGGTTATCGCGGGTACTTTTCCATGGAATGGGAAGGGCAAGGTGATGATCCGTACGAAGGGTGCAGACAACTGATTGAAGCGAGCCTGCACAACCTTGAATCAGACGTGCCGGCACGCTAAGTTTTTTGGAACCTTTCTCCCGCGCCGCCGCAATACTGTATGAACGGCACGGGGAGAGTGAGGAAACAGCAACTAAGCGATCAATCGAGCGACAGCGATCTGCTGCGGCTCTCCGGGAACGGCAATGAGGATGCGTTTCTGCTTCTTTACCGCCGGCACCAGGGCGCAGTCTTCCGTTTTGCGTTGCACATGTCAGGGAGCCCCGAGATAGCCGAGGAAGTGACGCAGGAGGTGTTCCTGGCCATGTTAGCCGAGAAGCAGCGGTACATAGCCGAGCGAGGCTCGCTCGAGTGTTACTTGATCGGGGTGGCCCGCAATCATGTACGCCGGCAGCTGCGAGCGGTCCGGCCCGTGGCTGCCGAGCAACGGGAGGCTGTCGCTTCACAGCTCCCGAAGGCAGGAATACTGGATGAGCTCTGCAAAAAACAGGAGCTGAGAGCGTTACAGATAGCCATTTTGAGATTGCCGCCTAAGTATCGCGAAGTGGTGGCGCTTTGCGACCTGGAGGGCCTGAGCTATGCACAAGCGGCTCAGCAGTTGACATGCTCGGTCGGAACCGTGCGCTCCCGGTTGCATCGGGCGCGCAACTTGCTTGAAGCGAAGTTTCGCCGCGACGAGAAACTCCGGATGCGGGAAGGATGCTCAGTATGAATCGGCCTGATTTGCAGGAGTCATTGAGCCGGCTGGCGGACAGTTTACCGCGCGAAGCCGGTCCGGCTGTGGAAAGAAATCTGCTTGTGGTATTTCGAGCACAGCGGAGCCGGTCGCGGCGGCGATTCCTGTTGGCGGCGGCGACGGCGGCGTGTCTTGTCGCAGCACTCTTCGGCTGGTTTGCGACCCGTCATCCTTCCCCGGCAGGGCAGGAGATACCGGGCATAGCCGCCTATGAGAGCCCGAGCGCCGGTTTTGTCGCCTTGCCATACGCGGAAAGCGATGTCCCCATAGAAGAGGCTGTGATTGTGCGCGTACAGGTTCAGCGCTCAGAGCTTCGGTCTCTGGGAGTTCCTTTGCCGCCTCCGAATGGCAAGCGAAGAGTAAGCGCAGAGTTTTTGGTGGGCCAGGACGGTATTGCGCGCGCTGTGCGCCTGACTCAATGACAATCATCCGGAAAGAACAACCGTTTCATTCGCATTTGAGGAGAAGACTATGTTCAAAGCAATCGCACTGACAATAGCGGCCGGGGCTGCCTTGCTGGCACAAACGACTGTGAACTCCGGGGCCGGAGAACCGGGGAAGCAGATCATGATCCGGCAGGGTGACATGGCCGATTTCGGTCCCGTCGGGATCACGGCGGCGTTCGCCGGGCCGATGTCAACGGTCGCAGGGGCGCCCTATTCCGCACAGACGAGTACCGAGCGGGTGCAGATACTGGCTGACGGCAACCGGATTGATCAGACGAACACGGGCACCGTGGCGCGGGACAGCCAAGGCCGGGTCCGGCGCGAAGAAACGCTGCCGCCGCTCAGCTCAAACAGTTCGGACGGGCCCCGCCTGGTTTTCATAGATGATCCTGTTGCGGGAGTCCATTGGAACCTGGATGCACAGACCAAGACCGCTCTCAAAATGCCGTTCACGCTGTTGAAGGCTAAGATCCCTGCCGGAGCTGCTGTTGTTCCGCCCCCTCCGCCCGGGCCTGACAAAACCTGGTTCTTTTCTTCCGCAGCGGCCGCGCCGGGTGGTGGGGTTCAGATTGTAACGAAAACCGCCGGCACCCTGGACTCGAACGCCGCGAAGACGGATCTCGGGACCCAAAACGTTGAGGGCGTGGCGGCGCAAGGCACTCGCATTACGCGCACGATTCCTGCCGGGACGGTCGGGAATGCGATGCCGATCATCATCACGACCGAAACCTGGTACAGTCCCGATTTGAAAGTGCTGGTAATGAGTAAGACCAGCGATCCCCGCATGGGCGAGACGACATACCGGCTGACGAATATCCAACGCGCTGAACCTCCCGCAAGTTTGTTCCAGGTGCCTGAAGACTATACGATCAAGGATCAGCCCGGAAACAACTTCGTGTACCGTGAATTCAGAAAGAACGAGTAGGTGCGGCGTCCTGCTTGAATCGCGATAGCCCTTTGCGCATCTGTTTCGCCTCGTCCGGCAGAAATGCAACCATGCCGGACGAGGCGAGCCGCCAGGTTTCCGCATTGCATTGAGCCTGCATGATTCCACTCAAAGAATGACCGAGGAGCGCAAGAGCACATGCCCGATTTCATGCGCCATCGCATACGCGAGGACCACATCAACCCCCGACCCGTCAGTGTCTGCCTGTGATTTGATTCGCCGGTAAACCAGCTCGACATCGATCCCGAAACGTGCGCCCGGGAAGGCAAAGCCCAAGGCGCGGGGATACACGCCCGGTGGTAGCTCCTGCGTGATCTTCACAACCAGGCAGGGGTGTTCGTCTGAGGGCAACAAATTTGCCGCGGAGTCGTTGAGGTCCAGCTCGTGAGCTTCCGGTGAGCCGGTCGGCAGCTGTTCCCATCTGATCGCGATACCCGCCTTTCCGAATATGCGAGTGACTTGCTTGGTGGCGTTCTCAGCCGTGCTGGGCGCGACCCCGGCGAGGTTATAACGGTGAACGCAACGTGCGCTCTTGGCGGGGTCTGGCGCCGCGAGCGAGGAAACCGCGCCGGCCATTGCCAGGGCGGAAATCTGAAACCAGTTCTTCACAGCATGACCTCCTCAGGCCGCAAACAGCCTGGGGCAGGTCAGCGAAAGTCCTTATCGCCCGCGTCTCATCTCTCATTGGGAAGTTCTGTCCGTCGAACTCGTTCTAAACACGAGGAATCTGGCGAAATCTGTTCCGCTGCGACTTCCGCGCGCGGCAGCGAAGTTCGTTTGGCAAAAGCACGAATTTGCCAAGCATGTCAGGAAGAGGATTCGGGCCCGCGTGGTCGCCGGACGGCCGCTTCCTCGCGTATCTGCGTTACGTTCGCGGTGGTACCGCCATCTTGGTTACTCCAGCTGTCGGCGGACAGGAGCGGGAACTCACAGCGTCAAGTGTCTTGCCGGTTGGATGCCCGACGGGTGGAGCGTACCAGCACCCCTCTTGGCATGGTCGCCGGATAGCAAGTGGCTCCTCGCGTTGGATCAGGACGTGGCAAGTCAATCGGAGCCGCATATGATCGTCCGCATATCAGTCGATACGGGCGAAAAACGGCGACTCACATCACCGCCCCTTGCCAGCTTAGGTGATGGGGGTCTTGCGCTCTCTCCAGACGGTAAGAAACTCGCTTTCACGGAAGATTCCGGCTTCTGGGCCAGGGACATTTACGTCGTCCCCGTCTCGGCCGATCTCTCGTTCATGGCGAAGCCGCAAAGAATTACTTTCGATCACAAGGCGATTACTGGCGTTGCATGGACAGGCGACGGCACCAGCCTCACGTTCTCATCTCTGCGCAACGGCAGGCTTCAGCTGTGGCGGGTCGCCGCTGAGCCAAGGAGCGTCCCGATACGGTTGGCTTTGACAGATGACGGGGTGAGGGATATCGCCGTCTCACATCACGGAAAGCGTCTGGTGTATTCGCTCGAGATGGATGA
>JAFAMM010000072.1 GCA_019233375.1 Acidobacteriaceae bacterium | reverse complement strand
ATCGAACTGGTACACGGTCCCGGAGATCGGGGCTATGACAACACCGTGCGCGAGTTCACGCCGGGCGGACGCGACGGCAGCCTGTGCGTCGTTCAGATTGGCTTGCGCTACAGCGCGATCGCTAATTGTTACGAGCGCCTTCCGCTGATCTCTGAGGCCCTGCAGTTGCAGCTTGGCACGCTCCAGCGCGTCCTGTTCGGTTTGCACCTGCAGCTTGGTCACGGCCTGTTGCTCGAGTAAGCGCCGGTCGGCATCGTACGCCCGCTGTGTTGCCTGCACGGCCGCTTCTGCGGTTGCGATCCGGCTATCGAGATCGGCGATCTGCGATGCTTTGCCGCCTTGCCGCACGCTCGTGTTTTCAGCCTCGGCTTCCTGCTCGCGCGCTAGCGCACCGGCGAGTTCGGCGGCGGCGGCCGTCCGGTCGAGCGATAGCAAAGTTTGCCCCGCTTTGACCGCCTCACCGCGCTGTACCTGAATCGAGCGGACCACGCCGGCCGTCTCGACGCGCGCAGCCGCCCATTGCGCCGGTTCCACTTTGCCATTGGTCAGGACGGTACTTTGTATCGTGGTAAGCCGGACTGTAGAAAAGTGAATTTCGGGCGCGGCCTCACCCCGATCCAGGCCCCACCACAGCAGGAGTGCTAGCGGCAAAAGCAAAAGCCACCAATATCTCTTCATCCGGAAAAGTTTGTTTTGTGAATCCCGTCTACATTTTGACAGAGAACTAACAAGTTCTTGATCAATTCGGGACTTCCTCTCGCTTGCCTGTTCGGCTAGACTATCTGCTTAATGCCGCGTTATAAGATGTACCGCATTAAGGACGCCCCCAGAGAGAGCTTTCGCTGGGCGGCGCACACGGGTGGGCTCGCCGTGGTCAAAATGAAGGACTACGATCCTGCTGACGAGATTGAAGCAGCGTCACCATACTCTGCGTGGAAGAATCTGGCATCTCAAGGCGAACCGCTTCGCATGGGAGATCTGCTCGACGAGGCGCCCTCGCCCTCAGGCGCCGCCAGGCTCTACATCGCGAAATATATCGGCTTTGAACCGGCTGAATGGTTCGTACCAGAACCAAAGCAGGAATCGCCCGTTTCTGTCTGCAGTTCTTCCGAATCCGCCGAAGGCGATTCGGTGTCTCATCGCTAGAGACCGGCCCGCGGAACGACCATGATCGATGACTTAGGAGTACCGCCCTGGGGCGCCATTGCACTGGTGAGTTACGTGCCCGACCCGCTGCGCTCAGTGGTGGCTGAAATACGGCAATTGCTGCCCGGCGATGATGATCCCGAGCCGCATATAACGATCCTGCCGCCGCGACCGCTCCGGCAATCAGTTCACGCCGCCTCCACCGCCATTCGGGCCACGCTGGAGCGCTTCGAGCCGTTTGATGTGGAGCTGTCGCACGTGCGCCGTTTTCCTGAGACGAACTTCATCTATTTGGATATCGGCAACGGAAACACCGTGATACGCGAGTTGCATGCCGCTTTGAATGACGGCGGTCTGCACGACGCGGAGCGCTTCGAATTCCGGCCGCATCTGACGCTTGGCGGACCCTTTGAAACAGAGGAGGTCGCCGACGCTCAGCGGACGGCGGATTTGGCCTGGCGCGGGCGGCGTGTAACGTCTTGGGTACCGATTGAAAACCTGGTCTGCCTCTGGATGCCGCCACATAGCCGCTGGCGTGACTGGCGCCGCGTGTGGTCCCACCAGTTGGCGGGTGCAGCGCGCAATCCGCCCCGGCAAATGGTGGCCTCCGCGCTCACGACTCAAACATACTGAGCTGGCCGGCGCGCTTGCCGCGCTCTTCTTTTGCCTTGGCAGCGCGGGCGTTGCCGGAGACCCCCACAACGCCCATCAGCTCGGTAGCCGTGACGCTGGCCCGCGGCAAAAATACTCGTTGCCGGGCAGTCCCCGCCCGTGGCGGCGTGATCAGATACCCGGTGCCGGGCCATTCAAGCAGATTATGCGACAGGATGCCGTCGAGCCGGTCGCCGTCCCGCAGGGTAAAGCGCGTCCATAGTCCCGGGACCTTGGGCCGCCGCTCAAATAACGTATGCTCCTCAAACAGGTCCGCTTTTGCGGGCTCGGTTACGAAACAAAGTGCTTTCACCTCGGCGTATGGGACCTGCTGCAGTATTCCGGCGAGTGTCATGAAGTCGATGCCCTCGGGCCCCGAAAAGGCATTTGCGTGCACGATCCCCTCGAGCGGCTGGCGGCCAAACCGGTACAACACAACTCGTTTTGCGGTACTAGCAGTCAAACAGTGATTTAATCAGGACTTTGTTTCAAACAATTTGCACGATATTGTATCATTGGCACAATGCTGGGAACGACGCCATTCGAGCCGGGAATGAGGTCTTACCTGCAGTATTGCCGTACGGAAAAAGGTTTGTCCCAGAATACGTTGCAAGCGTACGGCCGGGATCTGGCGAAATTCGGCCGCTTTTTTCCGGATTTGCAGCTGGGTTCTGTAAGCACGCATACCCTCCGGGAGTATGTGGACCGCCTGCGCCTGGCTGGCCAGTCCAACCGTTCCATCGCGCGCCAAATCACCACCCTACGTACGTTCTTCGCCTATCTGACGGAAGAGGGAGTCATTTCCGCGAATCCCGCAGAGCTGCTGACCACTCCCAAAATCGGCTCATCGCTTCCCAAATACCTGAGCGCCCAAAGTGTGGAGCAACTGACCCATGCGCCTTCGGCCGGCAGTCTGAACGGCCTGCGGGATGGCGCGATGCTCGATCTGCTCTATGCCACCGGTTTGCGGGTCAGTGAGCTCATTCATCTTCGTATGGCCGATCTCGACGAATCGGCCGGGGTTCTCCGCGTTACGGGTAAGGGCAATAAGCAACGGTTAATTCCAGTGGGCCGACAGGCGCTGGCCTCCGTCGAGCGCTACATCCGCGATGCGCGGCAGCAGCTACTCAAAGGACGTGTGAGCCCGCATCTGTTCGTGACCGCGCGCGGTTCGGCCATGACCCGCCAGGGCTTCTGGAAACTGCTGCGCGGCTACAGCCGC
>JAFAMM010000020.1 GCA_019233375.1 Acidobacteriaceae bacterium | reverse complement strand
TTCGCGGCGAGTCAAGCCGGGATGCTGTCCGCTTTGGACGGCAAGAATGCGAGGTCTCCCAGCCGGGCGCCGGCTCCAGCTCCGAGATGAGGCGCACTCTTATAAAGCCTCTATAAAGCCTCGGATTCCGGTTTTTCGTTTTCGGTGTTCTTGACGAACTCCAGAATGTCGAACTGCCTGCTTTCGCGATCCGGGAAAAAACTATTGATGGCTGTTTGCTCATCGGTGTAAATCTCAAAGAGCGTGCTGAGGCGTGTCAGAACCAACAACTCCATGCCCTTGTCCGAGAGATTCAGGAGCTTCAGGGCGCCCCCTGCCGCTTTTACAGAGGCATGCCCCTCAATCAGTACCCCGAGTCCACTCGAATCAATGCGATGAACGTTAGCCATATCGAGAAGAATGCGAATCTCGCCGTCCGCTATCAGCGTCTTAATGGTGCCGCGGAGTTCAGTGACCTCGCTGCCGGCAACCAGTCTTCCGTTCAACGTCAAAATCGTGATTCCTTCAGTATCTTTTCGCATCAATTCGAGCGGCATAGTGTTACTTTCAGCATACAGGTGAAGTGTAGCGGCGCGGACAAATCGCGTGCTTAGCGGGCACCCTGATCCACGCTACAGTAGAGAGTTGCTACCTGCTTAGGAGGTGAAAGGCGTTGCTTATTCAAGCGGTCATTGCCTTACTACAGGCGCCATACGCGAACCTTCCCCAATACCCGGTCGCGAATACGTTTGACCCTCTCGCGACGCCGGGCCAGGCGGAAAAAGGCATCGCCCTCCTGACAATAGCCATTACGACTGGAATCTTCGTTGTAACGGCCGGCCTGATCGTCTACGGCATCTGGCGCTATCGCATACGTCCCGGCGATGACGCGACACAAGAGCCGCCACAGGTATACGGCAGCAATCAGATTGAGGTTGCCTGGACCGTCATACCCATCCTGATTGTATTTGTGCTGATCGGTGTTTCAGTGCGCGTAATCGCCGCGGTTCAAAACGCAAGCCCCTCCCAATCAAGTGTGAAACTGCAGCTCATCGGACACCAATGGTGGTGGACTGTCAATTATCCACAGTTCGGCGTCGTCACGGCGAATGAAATCCATGTGCCGGTGTCACCGGACGGAAAGATGGTGACGGAGGTTCGCCTGGAGAGCGTGGATGTAGCTCACAGCTTCTGGATACCGCAACTCGCCGGCAAGATGGACCTCATCCCGAATCGCATAAACTACACGTGGATAGATCCTCACCAGCCGGGCGTTTACTACGGGAACTGTGCCGAGTACTGCGGCACGCAGCACGCCAATATGCTTCTGCGCGTTATCGCTCAACCTACGGCAGACTTCAACCGGTGGGCCTACGAACAGAAGCAGCCAGCGGTGGACGATCCCAATGCGGCGGAAGGCAAGAAGGCATTTCTTTCCCTGGCATGTGTGAACTGTCACCTCATAAAAGGGACGCCCTCAGCAGGAGTGTTTGGTCCCGATCTTACTCATCTCATGAGCCGCCAAACGATCGGCGCGGGCGTATTACCTCTGAACCACGAAAACCTGCGCGCATGGGTGAATGATCCGCAGCAGATCAAGCCGGGGTGTTTGATGCCCAGCATGAAACTGACCGGCCCGGAACTGGACCATGTTGTGGCGTATCTCGAAACGCTGCATTAAACTGCATCGAAAAGAGAGGGAATCTTGGCTTCGATTGATTATCCGTTAGAGCGGCCCAAGGTTGGCACGAAAGACTGGGGCTTCGCCGAACACATGTATGACTGGGTGGCGACAGTCGATCACAAGAAACTCGGCATCATGTATATCGTTTCGGCCCTGTTGTTTCTGGTGATCGCGGGCATCATGGCTCTCGTCATACGCACCCAACTGGCGTTGCCGAACGGCCACGTGGTCGCGCCCGACACATATAACCGCCTGTTCACGATGCACGGCACGACCATGGTCTTTCTGCTGGGTATGCCGCTGGTAGCGGGATTTTCGAACTATCTGGTCCCGCTCATGATCGGGGCGCGCGACATGGCGTTCCCGAGGCTCAATGCATTCGGGTTCTGGATCTTTTTATTCGGCGGATTCCTGCTGTATTTCAGCTACCTGGGGGGGAGCGGGCTGTACGGTGCCGGTTCGGCGCCGGACGTGGGATGGTTTGCCTACGCGCCTCTGACCGAGAAGCCGTTTTCGCTGGGGCACTCGACGGATTATTGGGCGCTGGGCATCATTGTCTCCGGCATTGGCACCATCGCTAGTGCGATCAACGTGATTGCAACAACCTTCTCGCTGCGCTGCCCGGGAATGACGCTCAGCCGCATGCCGATGTTCGTGTGGGTCATGCTCATTGACTCCTGGCTGATCCTGGTGGCTTTCCCGCCGTTAACGGCGGCGCAGATCATGCTTTTGCTGGACCGGTACCTGGGTGCGAATTTCTTCTACACGCAGCGCGGCGGGTCGGCGGTCCTATGGCAACATCTTTTCTGGATCTTCGGGCATCCCGAGGTTTACATTCTGATTTTTCCGGCGTTTGCGATTCTGTCCGAAGTCATCCCGATCTTCTCACGCAAACCCATCTTCGGCAGGCCGGCGATGGTCGGAGCAGTGGTTGCGATCGGCTTCATCAGCTTGGGGGTGTGGGCCCATCACATGTTCGCCGTCGGAATGACCTCATACGCGAATTCATTTTTTGCCGCTTCCACCATGCTGGTCGGCATCCCAACAGGAATCAAAATCTTCAACTGGACTGCAACCATGTATGGCGGCAAGGTCAACCTGAAGACGCCGATGCTTTTCTGTTGCGGGTTCCTTTTGCAGTTCTTAATCGCCGGCTTGACGGGAATTATGCTGGCGATCGCGCCGTTCGATTGGCAGTTGCATGATTCTTACTTTGTTGTCGGGCACTTTCACTTCACGCTGGCCGAAGGCTTGGTGTTTGGCATTTTTGCCGGCTTGTATTATTGGTTTCCCAAAATAACCGGCAGGATGTATAACGAGAAGCTGGGCAAATGGCACTTCTGGTTGTTCGTGATCGGAGTCAACCTGACGTTCATACCGATGCACTTTGCGGGCATACTCGGTATGCCGCGGCGTATTTACACGTATCAGGCAGGGCGCGGCTGGGAGTTCTGGCAATTCTCGGCAACTATCGGGGCGTACATTCAAGCGATTGCGGTCGCCATTTATGTCTGGAATGTGGTTCACTCGGCGATTAAAGGCGAGCCGGCAGGGGATGATCCGTGGGACGGCTGGACGCTCGAGTGGGCCACCACGTCGCCGCCGCCCGAATATAACTTCGAAAAGCTGCCCGTAGTTCGCAGCAGCCGCCCGTTATGGGATTTGAAGCACCCGCACGATCCTGACTGGAAATACGAATAAGCCATGGCTGACGCACTTGATTTAACCGCCGACGCGCTGACTCTCGAGCGCGAATGGAAGACACCGGATCGCGGGACTGTCGGCATCATTTTCCTGATCATCACGGAATCGGTGCTGTTTCTGACGTTCGTCGCCGTTTATCTGGTCTATATAGGAGCCAGCGTCACCGGTCCCTATCCGAAAGATGTACTCGAGACGCCGATCCTGGCAACCGTGTGCCTGCTTTCGAGCAGCTTGACGATCGTTGCCGCGGAGTGGGCGTTGGAACGAAACCGCATAGGCATGTTCCGGATATGGTGGCTTGTGACCATCGTTCTGGGGTTGTATTTCCTCTTCGACACCGGCATGGAGTGGAAAAAACTGATCTACGTAGATCATCTGACGATCAGCACAAACCTGTTCGGAACGACGTTTTACTCGCTGGTCGGACTGCACGCAAGTCACGTTACGGTGGGAATGATTTTTCTGCTGCTGGTAATTGGGGTGAACCTCCTCGGTTTCCCGATCGAAACGCAGAAGCGGCGCGTGAAATTCCTGTCCTGGTACTGGCACTTCGTCGACGCCGTGTGGGTCATTGTTTTCACAGTGGTGTACATCATCAGCACAAGATGAGGGGATGCGCGCATGTCAATTGAAGACCAGCATGGAGAGGCCGGCGAGCGGACGCAGCAAACACATATACAACTGCCCGCCCCGACGTTTTTCCCGATTGTGTTTGCCTTCGGAGTGACGCTGTTGTTTGCCGGCCTGCTGACTTTTTGGCTCGTCAGTTTCATCGGCTTCCTGGTATTCTTCGTCGGCGCACTCGGCTGGTGGCGTAACGTGATCCCCCATGAGGACCACGAATTGGTTTCTATTGAACCTGAGCACCGGCCCGCGCCGGTTATGGTCGAAACGCGTTCCGTGGTCAGGCTGCGCGCCGGTGAGCAGGCGCACCGCATGCGTATTCCGATCGAGGTGCATCCTTATACCGCGGGGATCGTGGGCGGTCTGGCCGGGGGCGCCGCGATGGCCGCATTGGCTTGCCTGTACGGCTTAGTGGCCGAGCACAGCATCTGGTATCCCGTAAACCTTCTCGCCGGCGTCGTCATCCCGGGGCTTGGGCACGCGACCACGGAGCAACTCCGGCAATTCATGGCAGGGCCGTTCATCGCAGCCCTGATCGGCCACATTGGTATTTCGATTCTTGTGGGCGTGGTCTATGCCGCGATTCTCCCGATGTTCCCCAAATATGCCCCGCTGTGGGCCGGCGTGCTGATGCCTCTCTTCTGGTCTGGATTAACCTATCCGGTGCTCGATATCATCAATCCCGCGCTGAACCGGCGAATCAGTTGGCCCTGGTTCGTTATTTGCCAGTTGGCATTCGGTTTGGTGGGCGGCTTCTTTGTTGCGCGCAGCACGCATATCAAAACGCTTCAGTCGCTACCGATGGCTGAACGGGCGGCGCTGCATTATCCAACCGAACAGACCAGCACAACGAAGGACGTTCATTAAGCGAGCGAAGGAAAGCCATGCGCCTCTCTCATCGACTCTTCGCCAGTGGCTCTCTCATGTTGCTGCTCTGCGCGGCCGGCTGCGATCCGCCCGGTAAACCAGGTCCGGCCGAAGTTCCGATCGAAGATGTCACCGATTTTCATGTGCTGTTTGACACGTACTGCCAGGGATGCCATGGCCCGGAGGGGAAAAGGGGAGCTGCCCGAATTCTGAATGATCCGCTATACCTCGCAGTGCTGCCGCGGCAGGAGCTATACAGCGTGATCGAGAACGGAAGGCCGGGGACCGCCATGCCGGCGTGGGCGCTCAAGTATGCCGGACCTCTCAGCGAGAAGCAGATCAACTCGCTGGTTGACGGCATCGAGAATAACTGGGCGAAGCCCGCTGCATTCAGCGGAGCAAGTCTGCCCTCCTACTACACCCAGAACAGCGGGGACGCCGCGGCGGGGCAAAAGCTGTTCGTCAGAGATTGCTATATGTGCCATGGTCCGGGCGCGCGGATCGGGTCCGTTACCGATGCGGCCTATCTTTCGCTGATTACCGATCAATGTCTTCGTACCTCGGTCATAGTGGGCCGGCCGGATTTCGGGATGCCTAACTACCGGAATCTGAACCTCGGCCGCGCGCTGAATGACCAGGAGATCACCGATATAGTAGCCTTTCTATCGGCGAAGCGCCCGCCCGAGATCACGGCCATGTATGAGAGCGCGCGCATACAGCCGGGCCAGCAAACAGGGGCGACCGGCGCTCATGAAAACGAGAACGGCAGCGGGCAGACAGGAACCATGACCAAGGGCGACGAGGGCAGCGGTACGGGCCCAGGCAGTCCACAACAAAAGAAGCGGGAAGGCAACACATCCGGCAGCAGCCAGCAGGGGGTGAAATGACACACGATGAACCGGTTCCCAAGAAAGCACCTGATATAGCCGACGAGATGGCAGAACCGCCGAAGGAGACTGCGAGCCGCCGCGATTGGATGTTCATGGTGGGGACGGCGGTGAACGTAGCCGCGGGACTGCTTCTGCTGGTTCCGCTCGCCGGCTATGTGTTCTCGAGCTTTGTACAGCACAAAGATCCGCGCGACTGGATCTCGCTGGGGTCGCTCGATGACTATCCGGAGAAGACCACGCGGCTAGCGACATATCGCAACCCTTTTACGAGGCCCTGGGATGGGAAAACAGCGGACATTCCGTGCTGGGTGCGGCGGCTTTCCGGAAACCAGTTCCAGGTCTTTGCGATCAACTGCGCGCACTTGGGCTGTCCGGTTCGCTGGTTTCAGCCGTCGGGATTGTTTATGTGCCCCTGCCATGGCGGGGTCTATTACGAGGACGGGTCACGGGCCTCGGGACCACCCCCGCGTGGTTTGTTCCAGTACGACTACAAAGTGGAGAACGGCGAATTGTGGGTTAAGGGCGGAGAAATGCCGACACTCGCGAACCCGGTCTAGGACGGAACCCGATGAAGACACTCAAAAACATCGCGGTGTGGCTGGATGATCGATTGCATTTGACCGCTCTCTGGGCGTCATCGGCGGGACATGAAGTGCCTGCCAGTTCGGGGAGTTGGTGGTATGTGTTCGGCAGCGCCACGCTGCTGTGCTTCGTGATTCAGGTGCTCACGGGCATCTGCCTCGCCTTCGTGTACGTTCCGTCCACCAACGAAGCCTATACGAGTCTGGAGTATTTGAATCATGCGCAGTTCTGGGGCTGGTACCTGCGCGCGGTGCATTACTGGGGCTCGAACATGATGGTTGCGTTTATGACGTGCCACATGATCCAGGTCTTTCTTTTCGGCGCATACAAATACCCTCGCGAACTAACCTGGATCAGCGGAATTTTCCTTCTGCTCTGCACTCTCGCGTTGTCTTTCACCGGACAGGTGATGCGCTGGGATCAGGACGCATATTGGGGGTTAGGAATTGGCGCTTCCATTCTGGGACGGATTCCGCTCATAGGAGCGCAGATGGTCCGCCTGGTCTTGGCCGGGCCGATTATAGCGGGCGAAACACTATCGCGCTTTTTCACTCTGCACGTGTTTGTCATCCCAGGCCTGATCATGGCAATTGTCGCCATGCATCTCCGCTTGGTGCTGGCCAAAGGCATCAACGAGTATCCACGGCCGGGTTACAAGGTCCACCGTGCCACGTATGACGCCGATTATGCCGATCTCATTCACAAAGAAGGAGTGCCGTTTGTCCCCGATGCAATCGGAAAAGACCTCATCTTTTCGGCCTTCACCATTGTCTTGATCCTGTTCCTGGCGTTCGTATTCGGTCCGAAAGGGCCGCGTGGTATTCCGGACCCGACGATCGTGGATACCAGCCCGCAACCGGACTTCTATTTCCTTTGCATCTACGCTGCGTTGGCTTTATTGCCGGACTGGATGGAGACGTTCGTGATGTTCTTCGCGCCGGCGGCAGGAATTCTGTTCCTGCTTGCGCTTCCATTCTTCGCCGGTACGGGCGAGAAGAGCGCGAAGCGCAGGCCTGTTGCGGTTCTCTCTGTCATCCTGGTCATGCTAGTCATCGTTACGCTGGCGTGGTTCGGACTGACGGTGCCGTGGTCGCCTCACATGAACGCCTGGAGCGGAGATGCGATTCCGGCACAGTTTCTGGCAGGGCGGACGCCGCTCGAAATGCACGGGGCGATCGTTCTCCAGAACAAGCAGTGCCGCGATTGCCACGCGCTCGGCGGACACGGCGGACATCGTGGGCCGGCGCTTGATTCAATTGCAACACGCATGACGCCCGATTTGATGGTGCGGCAGGTCGTGCAGGGCGGCGGCAACATGCCAGCGTATGGGAAAAAGCTGTCGCCGGCCGAAGTGGAGGCGCTGGTCGCTTTCATGCGGACTCTACGGCCACAATCCACACCGCCGTCTCGAGATTCCGCGCCACCGATGAATAGATTGCCTAGAGATTTCGCGGTCGTGGTACCGCCGCACACAGCGCAGGCAACAATAAAGAAGTGAATTCAGCAGCAACCGCGGCACTGACGTCGTGGAACTTGGACGGCCCTGTTTCCGCGGTGCTGCTGCTGCTTTGTGCCATCTATGTTCGCGGGTGGCGGCGCGAACGGTTGCTCATTCATCGCCAGAGCGATTCGCTGCGCTTAACCGGATTCCTGAGCGGCGTGTTTGTGCTTTTCGTCGCGGTGGAATCCCCACTCGATTCGTTTGACGGCACCTATCTGGCGGCGCATATGGCGCAGCATCTGCTGCTGATGATGGTCGCGCCGCCTCTTATACTCCTTAGTCATCCGGTTCTGCCACTCCTCAAGGGCTTGCCAAAGTCTTTCGTAAAGGAAGGGCTCGGACCTTTTCTGACGTGGCGTCCGCTGCGCAGCTTTCTTGAATGGCTCACCGCACCGCTTGTTGCGTGGCTTCTGTTCGTGGCGAGCACGATCGTGTGGCACCTGCCATATTGCTACGAACTGGCGCTCGGATCGCGCGTCTGGCACGGCGCGCAGCATGCATCGTTCTTTTGGACCGGCATCGTGTTCTGGTGGTTCATCGTCGAACCGGGACCCGGTAAATCGCGCTGGCCGCGATGGGCCGGCATACCGTATCTGCTGACCGCAGATATCGTGAATACGGCGCTTTCGGCCATATTTGTCTTCTCGGGGCGTGTTCTTTATCCAAGTTATGCCGCCGTCCATCTGACCAGAGCCCAAACCCTGAGCGACCAGACGCTTGGCGGTCTCATCATGTGGGTTCCCGGCGAGATCATCTACCTGATCCCCGCGTTTTTTCTTACCATGCGCGTGCTCACGGGATCGAAGCGGCAGGGTGAGTACATCGTGCGGCAGGCGCGCGCGACCAGAGCCGGTCGCCGCAGTCTCGCGGCCAATCTCGCGCGCTGGAGACGGCCCATACAACTGGCAATGCTGCTGGTCTCACTGCTTGTTATCGCGGACGGCTTTTGGGGGCCTCAGATCACGCCGATAAACCTGGCGGGCATCCTCCCCTGGATTCACTGGCGCGGGCTGTCCGTTCTCTCGCTGCTGTTTCTCGGCAATTTGTTCTGCATGGCGTGTCCTTTCACGTTCGTTCGCGACCTCGGTCGAAAGGTTATGCCGGCGCGTCTGCGTTGGCCAAGGCAGCTCCGGAACAAATGGACGCCCGCGTTACTGTTCCTGCTCTATCTGTGGTCGTATGAGGCATTCGGGGTTTGGGACAGCCCGTGGATCACGGCCTGGATCATTGCCGGATATTTTGGCGCCGCGCTGGTAGTTGATGGTTTGTTCCGTGGCGCGAGCTTCTGCAAATATGTTTGCCCGATCGGCCAGTTCAACTTCATCAGTTCCCTGATTTCGCCGAGGGAAGTGGCCATCAAGAGCCCCCAAGTGTGCCGGAGCTGCCAAACATACGACTGCATTCGCGGAAATGAGCAGACGCACGGCTGCGAGCTCTATCTGTTTCAGCCGAAAAAATCAGGGAATCTTGATTGCACCTTTTGCCTGGATTGCGTAAAGGCGTGCCCGCATGGCAATATCGATCTGGTATCCATCACTCCGGCCCAGACCCTCACCGCGGACCCGTACCGTTCTTCTATCGGACGTCTTTCCAGCCGGACTGATCTGGCGGTGCTCGTACTTCTGTTTGTCTTCGGAGCCTTCGTCAACGCCGCCGGCATGGTCGCTCCGGTGGTGATGCGGGAGCACGCCTGGCACGCGAGTCTTGGCATGGATGCCATGCCATGGATCGTGGGGGCTTTCGTGCTCGTGGGTGCGGTGCTTGTGCCAGCGATGGCAGTGTCCGCCGCCGGTTTTCTTAGCAAGATAAGCTGGCGTGGCCGCAAAGTAGGAACGATCGTCCGGCGTTTCGTGTTCGCCCTCGTTCCAATTGGCTTCGGCATGTGGGCCGCGCACATCCTATATCATTTGGCGACTGGCTGGAACGCGCCGTGGCCGGCTCTCGCACGTGCCCTGGCAGGCACAGCCGCCGCGGTGGCCTTGCCTGCAGTTCCGTCGTGGCTCACCCCGCTGCAGATTTTGACCCTGAATGCGGGCTTGCTGCTGACGCTGTGGGTGCTGTGGAAAGTCGCAACAGAATCGGCCGGACAGGTGCGAGCGGCCGTCGCTCTCGTCTGGCCATGGATGGCGGTTTCGGTTGGCTTGTACGCGGCCGGCGTGTGGGTTTTGTTCCAGCCGATGCAGATGCGCGGAATGATGCATTGAGAATCGCCGCCGGTCTGCTGATCGTCATATCGTGCGCCTGCTTGCTTTCCGGCGATGGCGGCTCGCTGGTCGCCCGGAAGCAAACCGGTCCGTTCGTGATCAGCGTCTTCGCCGCGGACGCTCCTGTTCGCGCCGGCAAAGCGGATCTCAGTGTCATGGTCCAGCAGGTGTCTGACGAATCGCCGGTCATGGACGCCACAGTCATGCTGCGGCTCACGAAGGCAACCGGCAGCGCCGTTACCGAAGTCGCCGCGCCCGCTACGCACGCCAAAGCGACGAATAAGACTCTTTACGCGGCACAGCTCACGATTCCGTCCGAAGGCGCCTGGCGTCTTTCAGCGGATGTCGCGGCAAACGGAACGAATGCCGAGGCGACGGCGGATTTAAATGTGATGCCACCGGCTCCTCCCGCCGAACGTTATTGGCCGTATATCGCGCTGATCCCGTTCGCGGTTTTTCTGTTTGCCTTTAATCGGTGGCTGCGCCGCAGGCGCCAGTTTCTGACGCCCCGAGCACGGCCATAGCCGCATTGCGCCCATTCACTGCGATAACGCTTCCTCCGGGATGCGTGCATGCGCCGCACAGATACACTCCCAGCATCGGCGTCCGCGCAGCCAGGCGATTGCTCCACATGTAGGGCGGCAGGCATTCGCCCTGGAAGATGTGGCCGCCGGTCAATCCCACCTTTCGTTCGATATCGGGAGGGCCTAACGCTTCGGCTTCGAGGACAGCAGCGGGGATATTGCTGCAGAATCGAGCAAGCGCATTGAGTGCCAGAGTTTTCGCGTCTTCACGCCGCGCATCCCAGGTGGCACCATCGGCAAACGAATACGGCACGTACTGCGAAAAAACGCTCATCGTATGCGTTCCTTCAGGAGCTACTGAGCGGTCATGCACGCTCTGAAAGTAAAGTTCGGTCCAGAGGTGTTGCGGCAGTTCGCCCGCGCGCGCGGCAGCATAGCCTGCCTTCCATTCCGCTTTCGTCAGCGGGGTGTTGATCTGGCCGAAGTGATGGGGCTGGCATTGGCCCGGGCGCGCCCGAAAATCCGGAAGCTCGCGCAGCCACACGTTCAGTTTCAGCGTGCAGCCATGGATCGGAATAGATTCTACCTGAGCACGCCAAGTTGGATCCGCAGCTCCGTTCAGCAGCCGCAGTGTTGTACGGGGATCGGCGTTTGAGATAACGGCGGCCGCGCGAACGCGCTCACCGGATTCGAGCAACACTCCTTCGCCGGGAAGAATTTGGCCGGCCGGCACACCGCAGGCGATCACGGCGCCGGCTTCTTGCGCGGCATCCGCCAGGAAGAAAGAAACCATTCCCATGCCGCCCCGCACATATCCCCACGCGCCCGGCAATCCACCGAGCCGGCCTGAAGCGTGATGAAAACGGATGGAGGCGGTACCGGGGTCAAAGGGGCTCGCATTGGTGCCGATGACGCCTTGTCCGAGGTAGGCGATCTGGAGACGTTCATCGGAAAGGTAATGCTCGACGAATTCCGCCATCGACCATTCAAAGAGCATTGCGCGAGCTTCCGTGTCTCCGTCCAAACGGTCTTCGATCTCCTCGCGCGTAGGCGCATCGCCGATCCAGATATCATGCTCATTCGCGGGCCGGAGTGCGTCCCGGGTTCGGCGAATCACATCGGACAAAGCACGCCAGCCGTCCACGTCGCGCGGTACGAGGCGGCGTACCTCGGCTTCGCACAGCTCGTCGTCATCATAGAGCTGGATGCTTTCGCCGTCCTCGAAAGGGACGAACAGACCGTTGCTCGCCGGGGTCCAATGAAATCCGCGCGACGGGAGATCGAGTTCTTCAATGACGAGTGGATGCAGGAGGCCGGCGAGATAGGCGCACGGTGACAAACGCACACCTTGCCAGGGTTCTTCGATGGTGCAGGCGCCGCCGATGCGCTCCCGTGACTCGAGAACCAGCACTTTCTTCCCGGCACGTGCCAGATAGGCCGCGCAGGTGAGACCGTTATGGCCAGCGCCTACGATAACGGCATCCCAACGCTCGCGCGCCAGTTCCCGCAGTGGCGCGGGCAATCCCAGGAGCCCCAGCGACTCAACGGCAGACCGAATTTCAACGGAAGCAGGCATGAGTTAAACGGCGGGGCCGAACGACCCCGCCCGGATTAGTGGTGAATCAGGCTGTTCTTTGCAGCTCTGCTTTGCCTTCGTCAGCAATTGCCGCCTGCGCCGCCGCGAGCCGCGCAATCGGCACACGATACGGGGAGCATGAAACGTAATTCATTCCTATGCGATAGCAGAACTCCACCGAACTGGGCTCGCCGCCGTGTTCGCCGCAGATTCCAACTTCGAGGTCAGGGCGTGTCTTGCGGCCGAGCTTCACCGCCATCTCGATCACCTTGCCCACCCCTTCCTGGTCGAGAACGGCAAACGGATCAGCCTTGAAGATCTTCAGATCTTCGTACTGCCGCGAGAACTTCGTATAGTCATCTCTGGAGAGACCCATAGTTGTCTGGGTAAGGTCGTTCGTGCCGAAGCTAAAGAACTCCGCTTCGCGCGCGACTTCATCGGCCGTCATGGCTGCGCGGGGAATTTCGATCATGGTGCCGACATGATATTTCAGGTCCCTCATGCCCGCCTCGCCCAGAACCTCGTCCGCGACTTTCAGAACCAGAGCCTTTTGATTCTCGAGTTCTTTCACATTGCCGACCAGCGGGATCATGACTTCGGGAATGACATTGATTCCCTTTTTTGCGACATGAGCGGCCGCCTCAAAGATCGCGCGCGCCTGCATCTCCGTCACTTCCGGATACGTAATGCCGAGACGGCAGCCCCGGTGTCCCAGCATCGGATTAAATTCATGCAGCTCTTCCACCCGGTGCAGAAGATCCGGCAAGTATTTCCTCAGTTCCGGAACGGGCACGTTATACGTGGCGGACATCTCCTTCTTCTCTTTCGCCGAGGCGTTAGGAAGCCGGGCGATATCCACCATCAGGTTCTCGCGCTTCGGCAGGAACTCGTGCAGCGGCGGATCCAGCGTGCGAATGACCACCGGGAAACCATCCATCGATTCAAAGAGTCCCGCAAAATCCTTACGCTGCATCGGCAGCAGCTTCTGCAGGGCTTTCTTGCGCGCCTTCTCATCGCGCGCAAGGATCATCGCCTGCATGTGCGGGATGCGGTCCTCGGCGAAGAACATGTGCTCGGTACGGCAGAGGCCGATACCTTCGGCGCCGAAGGCGCGCGCCTGTTTCGCATCGCGCGGGATGTCGGCGTTTGCCCGTACGCCGAACTTGCCCCGGAACTCATCGGCCCACTTCATGAAGGTTGCGAAATCGGGCGATTTCGGATCGGGCTCGTTCGTCTTGCACTGCCCTAGATAGACTTCGCCGAGCGTTCCGTCGAGAGAAATCCACTCACCCTCTTTGAGCGTGAGCTTCGTACCTTCAAAAACGATAGTCGCCTGCTTGTTGGCCTCATCTACGGCAACGGACGAAGCGCCCACAACACATGGACGGCCCATGCCGCGCGCGACTACCGCCGCGTGACTGGTGAGTCCGCCCACCGCCGTGAGAATACCCTTCGATACGTCCATGCCATGAATATCATCGGGAGTGGTTTCCTTCCGAATAAGCACGACCGGACCCTTTACAGCCAGCTCGACTGCATCTTCCGACGAAAATGCCGCGCGCCCGACGGCGGCCCCGGGTGAAGCCGGGAGCCCCAGCGCAATTTTCTGCAGGCCCTTGCGCGTTGCCGGGTCGAGTACGGGATGCAGCAACTGATCGAGCTGATTCGGGGCCACGCGTTGTACGGCTTCTTTCTTCGAAATCAGCCCTTCTTCCACCATGTCGACGGCAATGCGAACTGCCGCGGGACCAGTACGCTTACCGTTGCGCGTCTGCAGCATGTACAGCTTGCCTTCTTCAATAGTGAACTCGAAATCCTGCACATCACGGTAGTGATGCTCGAGATTCGATGTGATCTCGCGCAACTGGCGGTACGCCTCAGGCATGACCTGCTCGAGTTCGGCAATCGGCTGCGGTGTCCGGATGCCAGCCACCACATCTTCGCCTTGCGCATTCACCAGAAACTCGCCGTAGAAAACTTTCTCACCGGTCGAAGGGTTGCGCGTAAAGCCGACGCCCGTTCCGGAGTGGTCACCCATATTGCCGAACACCATTGCCTGAACGTTGGCGGCGGTGCCGATGGAGTCCGGGATTTTCTCCATCCGGCGATAGTAAACTGCCTTCGGTGTGTTCCACGAATTGAACACCGCGTCGCGAGCGAGCATCAATTGCTCGCGGGCGTCCTGCGGAAAGTCGCTTCCTGTTTCCTTTTTGACGAGCTTTTTGTAATCGTCAATGATCGTCTTCAAGTCGGAGGCGCTCAGGTCCGTATCCAGATCTGCTTTCACCTTGCCTTTTCGGGAATTGAAGATGTGATCAAACTTCGCCATGTCGATATGCAGCGCGACCTCGCCGAACATTTGAATGAACCGGCGATAGCAGTCGTAAGCGAAGCGCGCATTAGCAGTTTTTCGCGCCAGACCTTCTGTCGTCTGATCATTCAAGCCGAGATTCAAGATGGTGTTCATCATGCCCGGCATGGAGAACTTTGCTCCGGACCGGACGCTCAGAAGAAGCGGATCGTCCACGCCGCCGAGCTTTTTCCCCATCTGCTGTTCGAGCGTGTTCAGTGCTGCGTGAATCTGGTCGTCTACTTCTTGCGGAACCTTGTTGCCGTTTTCAAAGAAAAGATTACAGACCTCAGTCGAAATCGTGAAGCCAGGGGGAACCGGCACTCCAGCTCTGCTCATCTCAGCCAATCCGGCGCCCTTACCGCCGAGGATGTCGCGCATCTTTCCGTCGCCTTCGGCGGTGCCTCCGCCAAACGAGTAAACGTGTTTCTTCATTTTCGAGTGTTGTCTCCTGATTCCGGGTACTTGCGTTGTCAATGCCTCAGACGGCCAAGCCGCCTTGCGTGACGATTTCTGAAAAGTCAGCGATGGTCGAGAACTCTGCGAGAAGGCTGTGGAGTAGAGCCAGGCGGTTCTGCCGGATCGCTAAATCTGGATCGTTCACAAGGATTTTATCGAAGAAGAGATCCACCTGAGGCCTTAGCGACGCAATTGCTGCCAGCTTCTCGCGGTAACCGGCATCGGTGTCGGTGACCGCGCGCACCTGCAGAAACGCGTCATAAAGGGCGCGTTCGGGTCCGGCCGTGAGCAGCTTTTCCTCCGGCATGGGCGCCTGTTCCACCTGTGCCTGCTTCAGTATGTTCTTGATTCGTTTAAAGCTGGCGGCGAGCGGTTCGAAGTCTCCCGTGGGACGGATATCGTGAATCGCTTCCGCGCGTTCGGCGACATCCGGCAGGGCGCCCATGGGCGCAGCGAGAACGGCATTCACTTCGTCATAGGCCAAGCCCAGCACCTCTCGCAGGTAAAACTGAACGCGTTCCTTCATGAACGCAGCCAGATCGGGAACGTCGTCCACCAAGGGGAGAATGTCCAGCCTTATGTTCGCCTCAAAGAGAATTTTCACGATGCCCTGAGCCGCGCGGCGCAGCGCAAAGGGATCTCTGGAGCCTGTGGGAATGAGCCCGATCCTGAAGCACTGACGAAGCGTGTCGAGCTTGTCCGCGATCGACAGAATCCGCCCCTCCAGTGTCCGCGGAATCGAGTCATCCATGCTGACGGGTTTGTACTGGTCGTAAATAGCGTCGGCCACCTCGCGCGTTTCGCCTTGCGCAGCCGCGTAGAGCCCGCCTACCACGCCCTGTAACTCGGTAAACTCTTTCACCATCTCGGTTGTCAAGTCGCACTTCGCGATCAAGGCGGCGCGCTGCACGGTGGAAAGATCGGCTCCCGTTTGCGAAGTCAGATCCGACGCAATTGCCAGCACACGGTCCGTTTTATCCCGGTAACTGCCCAGCTTCGCCTGGAACGTCACGTTTTCGAGATCACCGACACGCGCAATGAGCGGCTTTTGTTGATCCACTTGCCAGAAGAATCGCGCGTCATTGAAGCGTGCGCGCAGCACCCGCTCGTTTCCCTGCCGGATGAGCCCGTCCGGGTCTCCGGATGTGTTCGTGACGGCTACGAACTCAGGCGCAAGCGAGCCGTCGGCATTGTGAACCGAGAAGTAACGCTGATGATGGCGCATCACCGTCGAGAGGATCTCTTTCGGCAGCTCGAGAAACGCAGGGTCGAAGCTGCCTCGAACCGGGGCCGGAAATTCGGTTAGATACACCAGCGTGTTCAGCAAGGCGTCATCGGGCTGCACGCCGGTGCCCAGACCCGAACAAATCCGCTCCCGCCGTTCAGTCGCGCGCAGCAGCACGAAGTTGTCTCGCAGCACCCGTTCGTAGCTCGCAATGGTGACGGCTAGCGGTTCGGGCGTGCCTAAAATCCGGTGTCCCCTGGTCTTGTTGCTCGCCGCGATTCCCGCGATCTCGAACGGAATCACATGATCATCGAGCAGAGCCACTAACCATCGAATCGGGCGAATAAAACGCGCGCCGCCCTTAGCCGTCCAATACATCGTCTTTGGCCAGGTAACGCGGGCGACCACATCGGGGAGTGCCCTCAAAAGAATCGCCTCCGCGCTTTCACCCGTACGCTTTGAGACAGCGAAATAGCGCTCGCCCTTTGTGTCCGTTTCGCGGCGCAGAGCGTCTACGGTCGTATTGTTCTTCTTGGCGAAACCTTGAGCCGCTTTTTCACCAGCCGAAACGTACGGCCCGGCAAGCACTTCTTCCACATCGTTCATCCGTGCGTCCATTTCGCGCAGACGCAGCGTGAGCCGGCGCGGCGTGGCTTCGAGCAGATCAATCGTGCCGCGCAGGTTCCCGGCCTCCGAGTTTTGATAATTGAGGCGCAAGCTCTGCAGGGCGTCCTCAATCATCCAGTCCGGAATTTCTTCGGTGCCGATTTCCAACAGAAAATCCGGCATCAGGCCGCGGCCTCCGCTGCGGAGTTTTGTTGCTCAGCCCAGGCTTGCGCCACACCTACAGCGAGCTTTCGCACGCGGGCGATAACTGCCACGCGCTCCGTGACACTGATGGCCCCGCGCGCATCAAGCAGATTGAAAACATTCGAGCACTTCAACACATGGTCATAGGCCGGCAGTACCGGGAACCGCTGCTTCTGCTTGCTCTCATGGAACAGCTTCAGTAACCTGTGTGCTTCGCGCTCATGCAGGTCGAACTCCTGCCAGAGCGCGCCCACGTCCGCCATCTCAAAGTTGTAAACAGAAAACTGCTGCTCATCGGCAAGGCGCACATCGGCATACTTGAACCCTGGCGCCCACTCGATGTCGTACACGCTTTCCACGTTTTGCAGGAACGCGACAATGCGCTCCAGCCCGTATGTGATCTCAGCGGGCGCAAGATCCAGGTCCATGCCGCCGCACTGCTGAAAATAGGTGAACTGCGTGATCTCCTGACCGTCCAGCATCACCTGCCAGCCGATACCCCAGGCACCCAGCGTGGGCGATTCCCAGTTGTCCTCTTCGAGCTTGATGTCATGCTTGCGAAGGTCAATGCCGATCGCCTGCAAGCTTCCGAAATACTGCTCGATGACATCATCCGGCGCCGGCTTCAGGATGACTTGCAGCTGTTGGTGCTTATAAAGGCGGTTCGGATTCTCGCCGTAACGCCCATCGGCGGGGCGACGGCTCGGCTGCACATAGGCCACCTTATAGGGCTTCGGTCCGAGAACGCGCAGGAAAGTCTCCGGAGCCATGGTGCCCGCGCCGACCTCCAGATCATAGGGCTCCTGAATAATGGTCCCGCGG
>JAFAMM010000148.1 GCA_019233375.1 Acidobacteriaceae bacterium | reverse complement strand
TGGGCTTGTGCGTAATGCAAGTTGTGGTGTTCTGCTGGCGAGCCATGGGACACATTGACCAAGTCACGTTGCGGAACGCGGCACGCTCGTTGTTCTTGCTTGTGCTCGGGCTATGCTTTGTAGAACAAGTTCTTATTGGGGCAGATCAAACGGCTGGCCTGATTGTGAGTCGAACTGACAAGTTCATACTCTGGGACCGCGCAGCCGAGCGGGCGTCCGACGTACGCCTTCGGCGGCGTGCCCAAGAGATCCGGGCGGTACTATTTGACGCGACTCCGCACGTGACGGTCACATCCGGAGCCGAGATCGTACCGAGGGTTGATGCTGAGGAGTCGCTCTGGCTGATTCGCAACCCCAGTACGCTGTACAAAAGCAACGGATCAATTTGGGAGTTGGCTTCCGGCGATTCCGTGCAGTTCTCGCTGCTATTTGCTGGAAACACCGCGTCTGGCATTGAGCCGATATTCCAGTTCGGAACCCCGCCAGCGACGGACGCATTGAGCGTCAGGTACATGGCGGCCGATCGTGTCTCATTCGAGTACAGGCACGGAACCAGCACGCCCTGCTCGAGTGCCGATTACCAAGTCCGGCCGGGCATTCCGGTACCGGTATCCGTTGATTTCGATCATGTGTTCCAGCGTTTTCGCCTACGCGTTGGCCAGGGAACTTTGCTTGATTGCGACAGGGGCGTGTACCCGCATGAGGGCAGTCGTCAGTTTTGGGGAGCGAATGGCATTGGATTGCCTGGCGTAACCGCCACATTTTCGGGCTCTATTGTGCGGGACGACAGTGGCTTGGGCGGGGATGTGCGAAGCAGGAGATTCAGACTGAAGGTGAACCTTCCTGACCACCCGGCGAACGATTCTGAACCATTGCTCCAATTGGGTAACGTTCGTGGAGCGGCGGACATGCTGGGCGTGCGTTATAGAACCGATGGACAAATCAGCTTGCTATTCGATCACTGGACCGCTCCGCTGTGCGTAAGCACGCCGCAACTCCCCACGCCGGATGGTGAACAGTTGATCGAAGCTGTTGTGAACCCGGAAACGGGCCGGGTGGCCGCCGGACTGAATGGACATGTGGTAATGGTTTGCCCAACGGGGGTGTTCGCGGTTGATCCGGTGACGCCAGGAAAGAACACGCTTGGGTTTACAACTGTTGCGTCAAACTTCTCGGGCTCAATTGTAGAATCGGCGCTGAAGTGAGGGGCGTTCGGTTCAACGCTGGAAACGGCTGCCCCCTTTCGTTTTGCAATTCCCTGAACCCCCTTCGCGAGAATTGTGATTGATGTCTACCGCCGCCGGATCTACGGTCGTAGAGCGTTCCCGCCTAAGTTACGAAATCAAAGTTGGAGGTTTCTTTCTCTTGGCGCTTGCTGTTATCGCGGCGTATGCGTTCAGCCGGCGCACGGACTTCCGCCTAACGCTCGAAATGTCCTCGAGCCACACATCGAGGGCACAGCTCTTTTATAGCGGGGGCGGCGGTTACTCGGAAAATGATTCGCGGCAGGCGTTTGTGCGCGGCGGGCCGTTGACAACGTTCCAGGTTTTGACATTCGACCTGCCGGTGAGAACGATTCGGAATCTCCGTTTTGATCCGCTGATGACGGCGGGCACATTTATCATTCGCAATGTTGTAGTGCGCTCGGGTAAAACCGTACTCGTGCGTATTCCAGCCTCAGACATCGTTGCCTTCAATCAGATTGCTACGAGGCAACAAGAAGACAACGCCGTACTTTTTTCAACTCTCACGCCGGCAACCGACCCTGGCGTGATCTTCCGACTCGATGAACCGCTCCGGCTGCGGCATGTCCGGTTGCTGCAACGCATGCGGAGGCTGGTGATTGGGGTGGCGGTTTTGCTCGTGCTGTGCGCCGCGATGATTTTCTACCGCGATCGGGTCATCCAGTACATGCCGATTTTAGTCTCCCCTGTGAGACGAATCGACGGGGTTTTCGGGCGGGTCGCGAGCCGTATCTCCAATCCAGATTTCCTGACGCTGGACTCCTACGCGATCTGGTTCTATGCAGTGTGCATCCTTCTTTTTTGCATCGCTGCGGCAGGCGATCTGAACGGTTCATCCGCGGAGATTATGGCGCAGGACTACCATCACGGCCCGGATAGCACGATCTTGTTGGGCGCGCCCAGGGGATCAAGATCTGACGAGTGGTCCTACTTCACTCCCGACATAATGAATCAGGTGTTCCGGGCGGATCGCTTCGCGGCAGAGCGCACTCAATTAGGCGGGCACTTCATCGGGCTGACGGGCAACATTCCGGTCCTGCACATCTCGACTCTATTCCGGCCTCAGCTGTGGAGTTACTTTGTACTGCCCGCGGATTATGCTTTCGCGGTCAATTGGCAGTTTAAGGCCCTGCTGCTGATATCAGGAATTTTCACATGGTTGCTGCTGTTCACGCGCTCGACGCTCTGGGCGGCGACAGGTAGCCTGTGGTTCTTCTTCTCGCCTGAGACGCAATGGGACTATTCTTGGGCATCGGCCCTGCCCGAGATGATAGGGCTGATGTGTTTCGGCACGATCCTGGCGTGCTATTTGACCATCGGCCGAAACAGGATCGGATTGCTCGCCGCGGGTGTCGGGCTTGCCGCATGTCTCGTCGATTTTACTTTATGCGCCTACCTGCCTCACATCATCCCGCTTGCTTGGATAGGAATATTGTTTTTCGCCGGCTGGTGCTGCGCGAAACGTGAGGTCATCTTTGATTCAAGTAATGCGAGCTTTAGAATCCTGGCAATCGGCGTGGCCCTCGGTATCGTCGCGGCCATCGGATCCATTACATACCGCGACCTTCACGACGCAATTGTTGCGGTGAGCAATACGGTTTACCCAGGCCAGCGCCGGGACCAGCCCGGCCAGATGCCTGGTTATCTCCTGTTGTCACACTTCATGCAATGGACCGAGACGGAGGGGCGGTTCCCTGCCGCCCTCGGCAATATGTGCGAGGGTTCAGGTTATTTCTGGCTCGCCCCCATAACTCTCTTTTGTAGCTGGCGTCTTCATTTATCGCGCTTGCAGAAGTTCACGCTGGCGTTGCTGTGGCTGTGTTTTTGTTTGTTTCTCGCCTGGATGTTCCTGCCCGCTCCCG
>JAFAMM010000254.1 GCA_019233375.1 Acidobacteriaceae bacterium | reverse complement strand
GAGAAGTAAGAGAACGGGCCGACGACGGAGGGGATGGAGAAATTGAAACCAGGTGGCGTTTTGAACTGGAAGCCGTACGCGGCGAGGTTGACCTGACTCACGGTTTCGCTGACGTTGGCGGAAATGTTCGGCAGGAGCCCGCTGAGTTCCTGCTGGCGATTGGCCCCGGCAGTGCGCACGGCATCATCGGAGGTTAGAGCGGCCAGATTGGCGCGGATGCCGCGTTGAACGGCATCGGCGAGTGAGAGCGTCACGGCGCCTTCGGCGACATTGGGTTGTGGAACACTGCCGGCGAAATCGCCGGTAACCTGAACGGTGCTGGAGATCGTGCTCACGCCCGAGCCGGGAAGGGCCGCTTGCTCAGCGATGACCGCGCCCGGCTGGCTGACGCCGGAGGAAGGCAGAAACGCGGGACGCGTAGGCGGCGTTGCGCCGCCTCCGGACGGGCTGGTTTGGGCCGAGAGTGCTAAGGCGCTCAGGCACGCGAGTATGCAGACCCCTCGGCCGCGCCGTTCAAAAACCCTCAAGAAGACTCCCTTCATCTATTACTCTCCCGCAATTGAATACATTCATACATGTATCACATTCCTTCTGATGTGTGGTAATGTACTCACATGCCGTTCCGTTCGATTGAGCCGCGTTCGAGAGAGCGCACACTGCGCGCGCGTCCGGAGCGGCTTAACAAGCACCAGCAGAAGACGCAGGCCATGAAGCTGCGCCTGTTGAAGGCGGCATTGCGTATTTTTACTCGCGATGGATTCGAAGCGGCGCGGATCGACGACATCGCGGCGGCCGCCGGACATACGCGAGGCGCTTTTTACGCGCACTTCAGCACGAAAGAAGAGCTTTTTCTGGCACTGATCGAGCAGGAATCGAGCCGTCATGGAAAAGTGGTGGGGGCGATGCTCAGGAAATGCAAGACGGAGGAGGAGCGGATCGGCAGTCTTCGGGAATACTATGCGTCGCTGCTCGCCGACAAAAAATGGGCGATTCTCGTAATCGAATTCAAGCTATACGCCTTACGGCATGGAAACCTGCGCGCGCGCCTGGCCGACGCCCACCGTCAAGTGCGGACAATCGGAAAGCCGGAGGTCGAGCGATTGCTGCCGGCAGCGCTGGAGCAACCTGCAGCGCTTCGAGAGGTGAAGCGAATCACACTGGAAGCGTTATTAACGGGTTTGAGCCTGGAGAGCGCCTACGATCCGAAGCGCGTTTCGGAAGATACCGCGGAGTCTATCTTGCGACAGGCGTTTGATATGGCGCAGAAGTTCTCCGCGTAGCATTGCGATGGAGCAGGGCGCGGCGTTTGGAGCGCAGCCAAAGCTCTACGGTTAGCGTGTTGATCGCGAAGCCGATCCAGAACGCCACGCCGAAGAACTGTTTCGGCTGTAGTCCGGTAAGCATACTGGTTGCAAAGAACACACCCATAACCGGGCGAGTAGTGGCGATACCGAGCAGAACCCCCACCGCGCGAATCATCCACGCTCGCTTTGGCTCCTGGTCACCCTGCCGGTAAAGCACGTAGGCGCGGCTCAGACAGAAGAGAAACCAGGTATCGAAGACAAGAACCGCTGAGCGCTCAATCCATCCGCCGATGGAGTAAACGCTCATCGCATACGCGGTCGCGCCGGTAACGGCGCCGAACGGGAAGAAAAGCTGCTCCCATATTTTGACCGGTCCACGGCGCAAGAGAACGACGGTGGCGAGGACGACAAAAATGGCTGCGGGAATAATATGCGCGCTAGTCAAAGCGGCGTGGGACGAGAACGTGTCGTTGATCTGGACGAGCGGCGTTGTCCCGCTCTGCGGGCCGCGAATGAGTTCGATCAACCTTCGGACAACCACCGCAATGGAGATGACGACGCAGAACCAGAAGCCGATCAAGAGCCATAACGGATGACGCGGGGTTTGAGGTGATGACGCTCGCATGATCACCCTTCGCGCAAAGCGACCAGCGGATCAACCCGGCTTGCGCCGCGGGCAGGCAGATAGCAAGCGAGGAGCGCGACGGAGAGCAACACAACGGCTGCTCCGGCGAGGCTGAGAGGATCGCTTGCGCTGACGCCGTAGAGAAGTTTGCTCAGAAGCCGGCTTACCAGCAGCGCGGCCAGGAAGCCGATCAGAACTCCAATCAATACCAGCGACATACCTTGCCGGAGGATGAGCTGAAGAACCGTTGCCCGGCCGGCGCCCAGCGCCATCCGCAGACCGATTTCACGCTTACGTTCATTCACAGCATAGGCGAGAATTCCGTAGAGGCCGATGCTTGCCAGGGCCAGCGCAAGGAAGCCGAACACGATCAGAAGCGCTACCCCTGCCTCGGTGAAGAATAAGCCATGCTTTATGATCTCGGGGCCGGTTTGGCTGGAGATCATGACGTGCGGTCCGGCCGCGCGTAACTGCTGTTCAATGGGCTCTATCAGCGGCTGCGGGCTGCCCTTGCTGCGGATATAAAGCATCATTCCATCCGAAAAGTTCTGCGTAAGCGGGACATACACGCATGGTTGCGGCGGCTCGGCCCAAGCCGTGTAGTTTGCGGTTCTGGCGACGCCGATAACCTGGCGAAACTGTGTCTCGCCGGGCAGCCGGACCCGCTTGCCTAGCGCAGCTTGGCCCGGCCAATAATCGTGCGCCAACTTTTCGTTCACAATGGCAACGGGCATTGAGTTGTCCTGATCTAATGCGGTAATCCCGCGGCCGGCGAGCAGGGCGACACCCGCGGTTTCGAAGTAATTGCGATCAACGGTGTTGATGATGGCGGCGATTTTGTCGGCCTGAGAGCGCGCCTGGCGGCCTTCAACTTCTAAGCCATTCACAAGCCTTGCCCAAAGCGGCCAGCTCGACGCCCAAGAGACGGACTCGACGCCCGGAATTCTTTCGGTACGCTCGCGAACGTCTTTGTAGAAAGCCTGGGTCTGCGCCTTCCCATATCCCGCTTGGCCAGGGCTCGTGGCGAAAATCGCGAGGTGCGCGGTCTGGAATCCGGGATCGATGGTGTAGGCGCGCGCGATACTCCTCAGGAACAAGCACGCCGTGACGAGCAGGAGAAATGAGAACGCCACCTGACCTACCAGCAGTCCGTTGGCAAGCGTGACACGGCCGCGGCTTCTGCCCATAGTGCGGGTTTCTTCCTTCAAGGTGCCGGCCAGTTCGACATTGGAGGCTCGAAAAGCAGGGGCCGTGCCGAACAGGAACGCCGAGGCAAGCGACACGGCCAGCGCAAAAGTAAAGACCCGGACATCAAACTTGGGCTGGGTGAAGTTCGCTGCCAAAGGGAGCGCGCTAAAAAGAAGATGTAGCCCCGCATACGCGACGAACAAACCCGCCGCGCCGCTGATACCTGCAAGCAACACGCTTTCCGTGAGTAACTGGCGCAGAAGCCTTTTGCGGTTGGCGCCGAGCGCCAAACGGACCACCATTTCCTGCCGGCGGGCAGCGGCACGCGCCATCAGCAGATTGGCTACATTGGAGCAGGCGATAAGCAATACGATCCCGACGACGATCAGCAGGCCGGCGCTCCCAAAGATAACGGGCGCTGTGCTGGTGCTGCTGCTGTTCGCAAAGAGCACGTCGCTGATGGGCCGAGCCATGGCGGTGCGGCCTTCGTTCGTTGCTGGATATTCGCGGGCCAGATTCGCGGCGATGGTGGAAAGGTTGGCTTGCGCCTCAGCTTGTGTCCTGTGAGGCTCGAGGCGTCCTACCCCCTGGAACACCCCCTTGCCGCGATCCGAGAACACGCTGCGCATATCATTCGGAAAGAGTTGTTCTGCCATAGACACTGGGACCCATAGATCGGGTCCGAATATCGCATTGACGCCAATGAAGTGTTGGGGCGCGACGCCGACGACGGTGAAAACTACATGATTCAGTTGCATCGTTTTGCCCACAATATCGGCCGCTCCGCCGAAACGCGTCTCCCATGTCCCGTAGTTCAAGACGGCGACTGGATGCGCGCCGGGAGAACCTTCTTCCTCGGGAAGAAAGAAACGTCCCTTGGCGGGTGTGAGTTCCAGGGTCGGGAAGTAGTTGGCTGTCACCGTTTCCACAAACAGCCCTTGCGATACGTTATTCGATTGCCAGGTCACGCCGTGCACAGGTGAGTAACCTGCGAACGCGCGGAAAACGGTATTCCTGGCTTGGATGTCCTTGAGATCCGCATAGGAAAGCGGCAGGGCAACAGTTGATTTCGAGCTGGCCGGCGCTTTTGCGTTATTCACGGCGATTAACTGCGAAGAATGGGGTACCGGCAGCGGATTCAGGATCAGCGTATTGATGACGGTAAAGACGGTGGTGTTGGCGCCAATACCCAAAGCCAGGGTCGCGATCACGAAAATCACGAACGCCGGGCTTTTGCGCAGGCTTCGAACGGCATAGCGGAGATCTCTCCAGAAATCTTCCAAAAAGTTAGCGCGCCTGGTATCACCAACCGGCACTGCATCGTGAGCGGCGAGCGGCCGGATCCGGGCAGCATTCACCCGGAACGCGTAAATTTCATCCAGTTCGGCAACTGCGGCTCCAAACGCATCCTCTTCGCTGGTTCCACCGCCGCACAGTTCGCGGTAGCGGTCCTCGAGATGGGCGGAAACCTCCTCAACGAGATCCTCTTCGGCGGCTCCGTCGAGACGCAGCGAGGCGAAGCGCTCGCGGACAACATTTTTCCAGTCAGGCATGTTCCGCTCCTGTTACCCGTCCGATGGCGGCCACGAACTCCTTCCAGCTCTTGCGTTGCGACGAAAGCACCTTACGGCCTTCGGTCGTCAGGCTGTAATAACGCCTTCTTCGCTGCTCGTCTTTTTCCACCCACCGGCCTTTGATCCAACTTCGCTCCTCAAGCCGGTACAGCAACGGATAGAGCGACGTCACGTGAAATCGCAGGACACCGCCGGACCGGAGCTCGATAAGCTTCGCAATGTCATAGCCGTGACGGGGCTGGTCTTCAAGCAGCGAGAGCACGAGCAGTTCGGCGCTCCCTTTCTTCCATTCCTGGCCGGGCGAGTTGGCAGGCATATATTGGACCCCATTATATCGAGGTCTCACATATCTGTACGCACAGGCGGGGCGGGTTGTTCCCGGGAAGTTATCGTTACGTCAGTACGGCGTTGATACCCTCGTCGTCAGGAACGTGCGATGGAACCTGCCAAGAAGCCTACACGGAAGTCAGACAAGAGCAAGACGGCGACCCGAAAGGAGCCCACAGCATTCACCAGCGAAGAACGCGCCGCGATGAGGGAGCACATCGAAGAGTTTAAGGCCGAGTCGCGTGGCCGGCCGCGTGCGGCCCAGGCGGATGGAGAAAGCGTGGTACTGGCAAAGATTGCGGACCTGCCACAACCCGATCGAGCGAAGGCCGAGCGGCTGCATAAAATCATCAAAGACAACGCACCAGACCTCATGCCGAAAACCTGGTACGGGATGCCCGCCTATGCCAGGGAAGACGGCAATGTAGTCTGCTTCTTCCAAAGTGCACAGAAGTTTAAGACCAGGTACGCGACGCTCGGCTTTAGCGATAAAGCCAATCTCGACGACGGCCACATGTGGCCGACGGCTTTTGCGCTAAAGGAGATGACCGCCGCCGAGGAGATAAGGATCGCAGCAATCGTCAAGAAAGCGGTGACCTGAGGGTTCGATCGCCGTTTAGCGCAGGCCTCCGGTCGGCCGTCGGCGGCCTGTTTCGGCCCAGTTCAGGATCGTTTCCATTTCGACAGTCACAGGGCGAGGCGGCTGGGCCGATCAACCGGGCAAACCCATTCACTATGGCCGTACGACCGGTGAGCGTTTGCGCTTTGACGTGATCCAGGCAAACCGCGTTAGGCTGGCCAGTTATCGCGACCAGGTTTCTTTTGCGAGCTGAGGCAAGTCTTGTAACCAGTCAGCCTCGCTAATGCCGGACGGATATACAAGATGTCCGAGATTATCCGCGCTGTACGCGACAATGAATGCCGCGTGGTCGTAACTCGGCGGCCCTTTGGCGGCAGGCACCCCGGCAGCCGACTGCGCCGCGCGGATTTCGGCCACGGTCCCGGAGAGTCCAATGAAATCCGAATCGAAGTTATTCAGCCATGCGCGCAGCGTGCGAGGGTTGTCGCGATCCGGGTCTGTGGTTACAAACACGACCTTGAAGCGGCCGGCCACATTCTTGGGCAGCCTCTTCAACGCGCTGCCTAAGTAAGACATGTGCATGGGGCAGACGTCGGCGCAGTTGGTGTATCCGAAGAAAAGTAACGTGACATATCCGTCCGTTTTCGATCGAAAATCGAATGGAATTCCTGACGTGTCCGTCAACGTGAACTGCGGCTTTGGCAGAGGCGGGCTTACGAGCCCGCCATGATACACAAGTTTGGCGCGATCTTCCGGGTGCGTGTCAGATCCGGCTGCCGGCGCCTGAGCCAAGCCAAACTCAGCCGCCGGCGCGATCAGGAGCGCCGCCGCGAACAAGTGGAAACAGTGCATGTTCACCTTGAGAGCTTATGCAGCGCGTCAGTCCCCTTGATACGGGACAACATTGACCCAGCCGATCATGCCTAAATCGTCGTGAAGCTCACAGATAAAGCGATACTTCCCGACGGTGTTGAAAGTTAGCCGGAAGCGATTCAACGTGGGGCTAACCTGCGCGATCGGTACGGAGGTTGGCGGCGTTCCCGACAACGGCGCGGCTCCGTTAGCACGATCTTGGGCCTGCGCGATCAGAAGGCCGGAGTTGATTTGATCGATGGAGCCCGCGTCCCGATGCTGCTCGTCGGCTGGATCGAAGGGCCCGTTCATTACAGCAAAGTGCGCACCGTCACCGGCGGAGCCGAGCGGGCCGTTCGTATCGACAAAACCGCCAGGGCCTGGAGACTGTGGACACGTCGAGTCATCTGTTGGACAGCCAAACGTGATGGTATGCGGCTCGACGGGATCGACGTTCGTGAATTCCACCGTCTGCCCCTTATGAACTATTAGTGGTGAGTTCTGACTAATGATGTTCCCGTGCGCATCCACGAAGCGGAATAGCGAGCCATACTGCCATCCGCCTCCAGTTGCCACCACATGGCCAGCGGTAAAGACACGCGGGTTACCTCCGTTGCTCGGGAGATTATCTGGGATCAGGTGGTCCAGTACGTTCGCCGCCTGAGCCACCGCTTGGGCGTTATAGGCGCTTTGCTGATAGGGAAGCGTCGCCGACGGGTCGAGAACATGAACCGTTCCGAACATGCTGGCGTGGATCAGGCAGGTAAATTTGTAATTGCCTTGCAACGGAAAGCTGATGGTGTAGGTGTCGAGGTTGTTCGCCAGGGTTCCGCTGTTTACGCATTGCAACCCATTCGCACCTGACGGGTCGTAGGCAGAGTTATTAGCAGATGTAGCACCTCCATAAGCAGTACAACCTACCGCGCCGGAAGGACGCTGCTGCGCGGCAGGATACGGCGCGCCCACTGTGGCGGGCTGCGGCTGATACAAGAAGGTAACCGTATGCCCCTCGTCCGTTGCGTGGGTCCAAGTGATACTGTCGTTCTGGTGAATCCAGATTTCATTGGGCACGAACGCCATCACTTGTTCGGCCTGGCATCCTGAAGCAAGCTTTTGATCGCCGGTAGCGCCGGACAAGCAGTCCGGAAACTGGACGCCAACCTTCGCCTGCCACTGTGTTTGACAGAAGGCCAGTTGAGGAATGATAAGTGCCGTGGCCAGCAGCAACCGCTGGGCGGTGGTGGGAATTGAGCAGATCGTGAGCATTGCGATCCTCCAAAACAGGAGCGGGCAACCGGACGGCACATGTCAGCCGGCACCGGGTAATCAAAGGAGCACCCGACCACGGACACTCACTTCGCGTTCTGTATTCAAGCGGAGGGCCCCAGGGGTGCGAAACCCTTCGCAATGTTACCGTTGTAAAGCTGTTTGGACAGTATGCTAGTAACTTCCTGTTAAGTTGTCTTTGACAAGGGACAAAACGCGGGAGGTAGTCGCCGTTTTTCTTAGCTTGATCTTGCAGCCGAGGCTTTCCGTTTTGAGCTATCGCAATTAGTGGTCTGACGGAAACGCAAACAGCTCAGATTGCGCCACACGCTCCGGAAACGCCGGCTTGGCTCATCTTACACTGAGAGTTCTATGCCCAGTCACCGGTACGGCCTGATTATGGCCGGAGGGCGCGGTACACGTTTTTGGCCGCGCAGCCGCAAGCGAAACGCGAAGCAGGTCTTGCGCTTCTTTGGAGAACGCACTCTCATCCAGCAGACGGTCGATCGGCTGAGACCGGTGATCCCGCCGGAGAACATATGGGTGATCACAAATGATCTGCTGCAGGGCGAAATCCGTAGCCAATTGCCGGATGTGCCAAAAAACCAGATCGTGGCTGAGCCTGCGCAGCGCAACACCGCTCCATGTATTGCCCTCGCGGCCCACATCCTGCACCAGGCCGACCCCGAGGCCATTCTTGGAGTTTTCCCGGCTGATCACCTCATTTTGAAAGAAGCCCGCTTCCGAACCTTCCTTAAGAGTGCGTATAAAGCGGCGGAGAGCAACGAGGTAGTTGTGCTCGGGATCGAGCCGCGCTGGCCGGAAACAGGATTCGGATACATCGAGTTCCCGAAAAATGTGCGGCCCGGCGTGGCCGATCCGGTTCCGGTAACCAGCTTTCGCGAGAAACCGGACGCGCGAACCGCCAAACGATTTGTGGAACGCGGGAACTTTTTCTGGAACGCCGGGATGTTCTTCTGGCGAGCCGCTGCGGTCTTAGAGCTGACGCGGCATCACCAACCGAAGACCGCCACGCTGCTGGCCGGCTTGCCCCCGTTTCGCAGCCGTGCGTTCATGAGCAAACTGGCGGCCGCGTATCCGCTCTGCGAAAACATCTCGGTCGATTACGCGATTCTCGAAAAGGCAACAGCCGTCGTGGGCCTGGCGCTTGACGATATCGGATGGAACGACGTCGGCAGCTGGGAAGCGGTTTATGCCCTGGCCGCGAAGGATGCCGAGAGCAACGCATCGAAATGCGAGTTGATCATCGAGAACAGCCGCGGCAATTATGTCGACTCCGAGAAGACGGTGGCGCTGGTCGGGGTGGAAAACCTGATTGTGGTGGACACGCCTGATGCGTTGCTGGTAGCGAACCGGGCGAGCGCGCAAGACGTCAGCAAGATCGTCAAAAAGCTGGATTTGGCTGCCCGCGAAGAACTGCTATAGCGCCCGTCCCGCTCAGGCCGCGGGCGGCTGCGCGTTCTTGAGCACCTTAATCAGGCCGCTCATGGCGCGTTCCACATCCTCTTCGGTCAAAATGTACGGCGGCAGAAAACGCAACACCGTATCATGCGTGCAGTTGAACAGCAGACCTTGCTTGATGCCGTCCAGCACCAGCGACTTGCAGGAGAAGTTGAGTTCAACGCCGATCATGAGACCTTGTCCGCGCACCTCCTTGATGAAGGAGAAATCGCGCATGAGTTCCGTCAGCCGCATACGGAAGTACCCGCCGACGCTGTTGATCGAGGGGAGCAGCTCATCGAGGATCTCAAAGAACTCGAGTGCGACTCGACAGGCTAGCGGTCCGCCGCCGTATGTAGAGCCGTGCATACCCGGCTTTATGGTTGCCGCCGCTTTCTCGTTCGCGATGACGGCGCCGAGCGGAATGCCGCACGCCATGGGCTTGGCGGCCAGGACAACATCCGGCATAATCACTGGATCCACTAACTGGTAGGCGAAGTACGCGCCCGGCCGGCCGACGCCGCATTGAATTTCATCGAAGACGAGAAGCGCATTGTACTTGTCTGCCAGCTCGCGCGCTTTGCGTGCGAATTCCTCGGAAACGGGATAAATGCCGCCCTCGCCCTGAATGAACTCGAGCACGATGCCCGCGGTATTGCTGCTGACGGCAGCCTCAAGAGCGCGCACATCGTTGCGCGCGACGAAACGCGCCCCCGGCAGGAGGGGTTCGAAATCCTTACGGTATTTCGGCTGGCCGGTGATGGATATGGCGCCGAGTGTCCGGCCGTGGAAGGAATTGTCGAGCGATATGATTTCGGTCTTCTGGGGCGTGACTGAGTTCCCATGCGCGCGAATCATCTTCAGTGCGCCTTCCATCGCTTCGGTGCCGGAGTTGCAGAAGAAGGTGCGCCGCAGGCCGCTGGCCTTGGCAAGCCGCTCGGCGAGCCGGCCCTGATACTCGTGATAGTAAAGATTGGACGAGTGCAGTAAAAGCCCGGCCTGCTGCCGGATCACCTTGGTGATGCGCGGGTGGGCGTATCCCAGAGAGTTCACACCGATGCCGCTGATCAGATCGAGGTAACGGTTTCCAGCGAGATCATAAACGTAGCAGCCCTTCCCACGATGCAGCGCGAGCGGGTACCGGCTGTAGTTTTGCAGCAGATACTCGCGCTCAAGACCCATGATCTGATCGAGCGAAGAGTTCAATGCTGTCTCGGGCGCCGTGGTTGCGGACATAATCTCATAATACGGATTTGATGCTTCCATTCTTCGAGCGAGGCGGCGGATAGTATATAGGACATGTCACGCATAACCCGACGTATGTTCGTCGCGCAATCAGCTGCCCTGGTGCCCGCGGCCCGGATGGCATTCGGACGAGAGCCGCTGACGTCTCAAAACCTTGGTGTGCAACTGTACACTGTTCGAAACATCATCAACCAGGACCCAGCGAAGATACTGCATGAGATTCAGGACATCGGCTACAAAGAACTCGAGTGCACATCGGGCAACCTGAATCAGATCTGGCCGGCTTTGAAACAGACCAGCCTGCGCCCGGTCAGCGTTCACTTGGCGGGACTCGAATCCGGTGACAAATATACTTCGACGTTGAATGACCTGAAGCAGAAAGGCTTCGAATACGTAGTAGTACCGTACCTCGACCTTGTCAAGGGTGGCATGGACGGTCTGAAGCGCACCGCAGATGCACTGAACGCGATGGGCGAAAAGGCCGTCGCGCAAGGGATGACGTTCTGCTATCACAACCATGCCCACGACTTCAGCGCGATGGGCGGCAGCAACGCGCTGGAGCTGATGCTAAAGGCCACGAATCCCCAGTACGTGCAGCTCGAGTTGGATGTTTTCTGGGTGAGCGTGGCTGGACTCGACCCGGTGAAGGTTCTACAGCAGTACGCCGGGCGCGTGCCGCTCGTTCATTTGAAAGACAAAGCGAAAAGCTTCACGAAGACGCAGTTCAACGAGAATGTTCCGCACGATGCGTTCGCCTCAGTCGGCAGCGGGTCGGTGGATTTCCCGGCGATATTGTCGATCGCGGCGGCATCGGGCGTGCGGAATTACTTCGTTGAGCAGGACCAGACCCCCGGCAGCCCCATCGACGCACTGCGGAGCAGTTACGAGTACCTGAAAACGCAGTTCAAGTAGAACTGCGCCGGCGCGATTGCCTTCGTTTCTGATCGAGCTCGCCGAAGCACGCGCTTCGTGCTAAGCGTGCCTGCGGCTCTGGAACCCCGGTGGCGATCCGGGGTTTTGACGGGAACCCGGCGGGCTCTTTACTCGTATCAGGTCAATATGCAGAACCTGTTCGGGGACCTACGATACACACTGCGGCAGCTACGGCTGGCGCCCGTGTTCACGCTCACGGCAATCTTGACGCTGGCCCTCGGAATTGGCGGCACTACGGGCATGTTTTCTCTGATTCATGCTGTGATGCTCCGATCGTTGCCGGTCGTCGACCCGGGGAGCCTCTACCGCATTGGTGATGGCAATGACTGCTGCGTAGAAGGTGGGCCGCAGGACAACTGGGGAATGTTTTCCTATCCTCTCGTAGAACGGCTGAGGACTTCGAGCCCCGAGTTTGAGCAGATAACGGCGTTTCAGGCCGGTGGATGGCAGTTCAGCGTACGCCGCAGCGGCGTTGATTTGCTTGCCAAGCCGTTGCGTGGCGAGTACGTCACCGGCAACTACTTCGATGTTTTCGGCATCAAGCCATTTGCGGGCCGGCTGCTGACCAGGGCCGATGATCAGGCCCCGGCTGCGCCCGCCGCCGTCTTGAGCTATCGCGCCTGGCAAGGGCAATATGCCGGCGACCCCACCGTGATTGGCTCGACGTTCATCATCGAGGATCATCCGTTCACCGTCGTCGGCATCTCGCCGCCCGGGTTCTTTGGCGAAACGCTCCGGGGCGATCCGCCGGATTTCTGGATGCCGCTGCAACAAGAGCCGTTGATCGCCGGCCACGGTTCGCTCCTGCGGCAATCGGTTTCCGCGTGGCTGCGAGTCATCGGACGGCTGAAACCAGGCGCTTCTGTAAACGGGATGTCGGCGCGTTTGACAGGTGTTTTGCGTGACTGGATACAGAACGAAAGCGGGTACCCGGCCGTGTGGATGCCGGAAATCAAACGCGCGCTGCCGAAGCAAATAATCCACGTAATTCCTGCCGGCAGCGGCGTCGCCGAGATGAAGGAAGAGTATGGACGCAGCCTGCAGATTCTGCTGTGTGTCTGCGCCCTGGTGCTGCTGATCGCGTGCGCCAACGTAGCCAACCTGATGCTGGCGCGCGGCATGGCCAGGCGCACACAGACATCCATCCGGCTGGCGATCGGGGCGTCGCGCAGGCGAATCATCTTACAGTCGCTTTCGGAGAGTGTTGCGTTATCGCTGGTCGGAGGACTGGCTGGACTGGCGGTCGCAAGCGGAGCCGCACAGCTGATGCTGCGACTGGCTTTCCATGACGCTAAATCGCTGCCGATCGATACGAGCCTATCGCTTGCGCTGCTCGGTTTTGCGTTCGGGCTTTCGCTCCTGACTGGAATTCTATTTGGCGCGGCGCCCGCCTGGTTCGCGACCAAGGCGGATCCAGTCGAGGCTCTGCGCGGAGCAAACCGCAGCACGCGCGAGGGCTCATCGCTCTCAAGGAAGGCGCTGCTCGCGTTGCAGGCGACCCTTTCAGTGGTGTTGATTGCCGGCGCAAGCATGCTCACCCGGAGTCTGACAAACCTCGAAGGCCAGAATTTTGGCTTTCAGGTGAAAAACCGCGTGCTGGTGAATCTTAACTCGGCACCGGCGACGTACAGCCTGGAACGGCTGAGCACGTTGTACCGCAATTTAGAAGAGCGTTTGATCCACATGCCTGGCGTGGAACAGGCCGGGCTGGCTATGTACAACCCTCTTACTGACAATTGGGGCGAACTCATTTTTGTCAAAGGCCACGAAAACGCGACGGGCATCAATGAGAACTCAAATTCGTCATGGGACCGTATAAGTCCAGGTTACTTCCGGGCACTTGGACAGACGCTCGCGCGTGGAAGATCGTTCACGGAGCACGATGGGGACGGAGGAGCGGGAGTAGCGATCGTGAACCAGGAGTTTGTGCGCAGATTTTTCCCGCACGAGGATCCGATCGATCAGCACTTCGGGATTGATTTACCCGAGAACTCCGGTAAATTTCGCGTTGTCGGCGTGGTGCGGGATGCAAAGTATACGCAGCCCGGCAGTCCGGTGCGTCCCATGTTTTTTGTTCCGCTCAGACAGGTGGTGAGCTATGATAATCCGCTGCTTGCAAAACTCGAACTGCGATCGCATTTCATCGGCGGAGTTTTGCTGGTAACACCTACACCGCCGGGAACCTTGGAGCCGTCGCTTCGAAAGGTGTTCGCAGCGGTTGATCCCAATCTCACCATCTTGAACGTGCGAACGTTGCAGCAGCAGGTTGATTTGCAATTTGACCAGCAGCGCGCAGTGGCTAGTTTGGCTGGGCTCTTCGGACTGATCGCGCTGCTGCTGGCAGCAGTGGGGCTGTACGGCGTGACGGCATACACGGTAGCGCAACGCACGAGCGAAATCGGCGTTCGCATCGCTCTCGGCGCGGGCACCAGAACGGTCATCCGCCTGGTCCTTGCCGGGGCGTTTCAGACAGTGATAATCGGCTTATTGCTCGGCATTCCACTCGCGATCGGCGCCGGACGGCTTGTCTCGGCTCAGTTGTACGGCATCAAAGGCTGGGATTTTCCGGCACTCGCGATAGCGGTGGCAATGCTTGCTGTTTCCGCATTGCTGGCCGCCCTGATACCGGCGGCCCGGGCTGCTTCTATCGATCCGATGAAAGCGCTGCGGACGGAGTGAGGGGCGGTGAGATACCGTCTTTTGATCTGGCGACCGCAGCGAGAGATCAGCGGGACGCGGATTTCGGTGCGTCCAATTCACGGCAGACTCTTGCCACTATGACTTATTTAGGTCGTCGTTCTTGTAGTACTTCGTGCCCTGGAGCGTCAACTGAAGAGCAAGACCCTTCGTCGTGATCTGGTACACCCACACACCGGGCGCAACCGAAGCCGCTCCCGAGTAGGCTCCGCCGCTCTTGCCGGTTTTCGCCGCCGCGTCTGCCTGTCCGGATGCGTCCCAACCTGAATCAATGAACTTTTCCAGCGCGGCCGGGGT
>JAFAMM010000246.1 GCA_019233375.1 Acidobacteriaceae bacterium | reverse complement strand
AAAGAACCAGACAGGAATGATTCCGAGCTGTTAGAAATACGCCGGGTCTGAGCTCGGATCGATCAGGAAAAGGAGCTCGGCAGTGCTGTCATAGCTCTCTTGACGGCCAGCGTTTGTATAACCGTTTCGCAGGTGTGAACGGGACTTCTCGGTCCGTATCTGGATTACAAAGGTCCGAGATTGCGGACCGTCAATTATGGGCTTCAGATTGAGGGCGAACTGGTCGTAGCTCGCCGCCGCTGCAGACAGCTCGTCGCGAGCGCGCGGAGCCGCCCGCAGCCGGGCTATACTTCCGTTCGTGCGGTCCAATTCCGAAGCTCCGTTATGGTTTGCTGCGGGGAACAAAATTCTCGAGAAGCCACAGATCGTACCGATTTGGATCGATACTTGCGGTCACAATCTGGTGACCATCAGCGCTGATGTGCATCTCCTGCAAGTCCTGGAATGGCTCCGAAAGAACAGGCGCGTCACCCAACCGTTCAGGGGCTCCCCCAGTGATCGATACCCGGTACAAAGCGCGCTTTCCAGCGGGGTCGATGTCCATGTAGAGCACGGCGCTACCGTCCCGGGTCGTCGTGAAGGGCCAACCGCCCGTCTTGGATGACGCGAGGGGTTTCCAGTCTCCGCCGGTCACGGGCTTAACCGATAGCGCTCCCTCGTTCATACCAACAACCCATTTGCCATCCAGGGACGGCCATCGAAGGGCGGCATCGATCGAGATAACAGTCTCCTTTTGCGTTGCCAAGTCGTACCGGACGAGCGGTCCGCCGAAATCCTCCGAGAGGTCGAGCTTCATGAATTCGAGCGAGTTGTCATCCGGGCCGGCCTCGATTAGAAAGGTGACGATGCCAGGTGGCTCGTGGAAGGTTTTCAGCCGCTTGACCTCACCCGTATCGACAGAAACAGAAAACAGGTCCATGGTCCCGCCCCCTTCGTCCTCGCTGCAGAAGATTGTGGGGCCATGCAGCGCGGACTCGCAGAGAATGAATGTGCCGGAGTGATCGAGCTCGCGTTCCTGCCCGCTGGACAGATCATGCCAGACGAGAGACGAGCCGGCGGCATGATCTTCGTCTTCGGCTACGTACGCCAGGTGCGTGCCATCAGCTGAGAAGGAGGCCATGGGATTGATCATGTTGCCTCCTCTCGTCGGGACGCGGCGCCAGGGTGCGAGTTTTCCTTGCGAATCGAATGCCGAGACAAAGACATCAGCTTCGCCGCCTGGCCGCATTGTCTGGTATACCAGCGCGCCTGATGGCGTGCTGTAGGCGTAATCGAATTCGCCATAGCGAACGAAGGCCGGCCGACCGCCGACGGTACCATCTTTCACTGGCAGCAGATACAGCGCCGTCTTGCCGGTCAGAGCGTCGGCGATAGCTAGATTACGGCCGTCGCTTGTCCAGTCGAGCAGGACCCAGTGTTCGCGGAAGTAATTGGACTGCGCGGGCCTGCGAACGGACTCGTACAGGTGATGCGCTTCTCCTCCTTGCGCGGGAATCACAAAGAGGTGCGAGGTCTCTTCATGATCCGGAAGCGGGGCTACTTCGTAGGCAACGAAACGCCCATCCGGCGAAAAGACGGCCCTGCTGAAGTACCCGTCGGCAATTCGTGCTAATTCGCGGCGCTGCCCGTCGGCAACTGAAACCAGCAACAGGCTTCCTCCGTGTTTCGGCCGATTGCTGCGGACCAGCAGCCACCGATTGTCCCAGGACCATGTACAGGGGTTTTCGAAGCGTTCGCTGCCGAGGATAGTCCCTTGTGGATCGTCGCGAATCAGCTCTCGATAGCCGGTACCGTCGGTTTTGATAACGGCAAGAGTCGCCGGATGTTTCGGCGTTGGCAGGAATCGCAGGGCCACCATGGAGACGTCCTTGGAGGCGTTCCAGAAGTAGAGTGGAGCGTCCGGTTGGGCATTCAGGATCTTTCGCTTGGTATGGCCTGCCAGATCGCCAAAGTACAGATTGCCCCCGGGATCCCAAAAAACCGCTCGCTGGCCGTCGGTATCGGAGGCGTCCATGAGACCGAGCGTGGACCATTCGATTTTTCGCACGGTCACAGTGGTTGGCAATGGCGGATGTTCCTGTTGCCGGAGTGAGGCCAAACGGGTGCGCGCTTCGGTCGCGGCCGATTGATCAGCGTATTCGCGCACGATCTGCTCGTATACATGACGCGCCTGCTGCCGGCCGAGCTTCTCGTAACACCCGGCAAGGTGAAGCAGGGCTTTAGCGCGTACCTCGCGCGGCGCCGTTGAATCAGATGCGACCTTTTGATAGATGTCAATGGCGGATTTCAGGTCGCCGTCGACATCTTCTTTCGCGATCCCGCTTTCGAGTCGAACGGCGGATGTGGTTTGGGCAAGAGCGATAGATGCGAGCATCAACGCGAGCGCAGCGCGTTTCATTGCGCACCCCCGTTCGATGCCTTAGCGACCGATGGAACGAAATTGTCGAGCACCCAAAGGTCGCGTCTGTTGTAATCGAAGCCCCAGGCCAGAAGTTGGTGTCCATCAGAACTGATACAGAGCCGTTCCGAATACCCGAGCGCCGGCAATTCTCCTATCTGCTGGGGCTCGCCTCCTTCGATCGGAATGCGAAACAGAGCACTCTTTCCAACGGAGTCTTTACTCTTGTAAAGAACCCATTTCCCGTCCGGCGTCGACAAAAATGGCCACCAATTACCTCGCACCAACGACTTCCAATCCCCACCGGAAACGGCTCGGACGTACAGTGCCTCGTTGTTGCTCGAGATGACGAACCGGTCGTCGGCGGACGGAACGGGCCAAGGGAATCGATCGACCTCAGACGGTTGTTCGAGCACGATCTCATGGCGCGTGGTAAGATCCCACTGAACCATCGGACCGTTGTCTTCCGTGAGATCGGCCTTCATCAAATACAGCGCTTTATCGTCGCCCGTAGACTGGGCGTTAAATATAACGACTCCTTTGGGATTCTGAAAAGTGTTGATTAACCGGACCTCGCCCGATTCCAACGAGACGGATACCAGGTCGGTCTTCCCGCCGCCTTTGTCTTCGGTACAGAAGGCGAGCGGTTCGTGTCTAGCGGACTGACAGAACAGATAGCGCCCCGAGCGATAGAGCACGCGCTCGTCGCCAGTCGAAACGTCGTGCAGAATAAGGCTCGCCCCGCCCGCTGGGTCGTCATCCTGAGCCATGTAGAGGATGTGGCCGTTATCGGGCGTGAAAGAAGCTAAAGGATCGTTTAGGTGACCGGCACGAACTTCTAAACGCTGCCAAGTTCCCAAGTGCCAATTCGCATCAAGCGATGCAAGAAAGAGGTCGACTCGGCCTCTTGTTCCACCCGCACGATACACGAGCGCGCCGGACGCAGTGGTGAACGCAGATTCAAAGTTCCCGTATCGAACCAGAACGGGAGCGCCAATTGCGGAACCAGTCTGTGTGGGAAGTAGGTAAAGTCCCGTCTTGCCCTTGGGAGCATCGGCGAGAGCCAGATAGCGCCCATCGGCTGTCCAATCGAGAAGAGTCCAGATCTCGAGGCCAAGCACATTCTGCGCCGGTTTGGGCGCCGATTCGTAAACCTCGCGCGGTTGTCCACCCTGAACGGGCATCACGAAGACGCGCGAGGTCTCGGCATGGTCCGGCAGCGGCGCAACTTCGTAGGCGACGTAGCGACCGTCGGGCGAGAAGACCGCTTTGTTGAAGTATCCCGTGTCGCTACTCGCCAGCTCACGGCGTTTCCCGTCGGCGACAGACACCAGAAACAGATGTGCGCCGTGTTTGTATCGAAAGCTCCAGACCAGAAGGAAGCGGTTGTCCCAGGACCAAGCTGCACTGCTCATGTCGCCGAGAACGGTACCGTCTGAATCTCGAATCAGCTCTCGATAGCCTGTCCCATCGGTCTTCACAACAGCGAGTATCGGTGGGCGATTGGGTTTCCGATTGGAATGGATATAGACGATAGAAAAATCCCTGGAGGGAACCCAGCCTGAGGCGTCACCCGGTTTGGGTTTGAAAAACATCCGCTTGCTATGGGCAGCCAAGTCGCCCAAAAACAGTTGGCCTTGGCTGTCTTGAAAAACGGCACGCTGTCCGTCTGTGTCGGACTCACCGATGAGGCCGAACTGGGACCACTCGATCTTGCGCGCCATCATCGTGGTTGGAACTGCCGGATGTTCCTGCTGCTTCAGCGATGCCAGCCGGTTACGCGCCTCTGTGGCTACGGGTTGATCGGCGTAATCTCGCACGATCTGCTCATAAACCTGGCGCGCTTTACGGCCTAGCTTCTCGTAACATCCGGCCAGATGGAGCAGCGCTTTTGCACGCACATCGCGCGGGGCCGTCGAATCAGATGCGATCCTTTGATAGATATCGATCGCCGACTTCAGATCGCCATCCGCGTCTTCCTTTGCAATGCCACTTTCAAGTCGCACGGCCGACGTCGACTGGGCAAACGCGCCGCAAGCAACTGTGCCCAGCAGAACGATAATCGCGGGTCTCATGCTGCACCTCCTGGTTTCACAGACCCAGAATGAAAGAGCGGTGTGAGCTCAGAATGGCAGTTTTGTCACGTTTGCGTAAGAGCTCGATCCACGTCTTGCGACATTCGTTCTTTCATCCATCGAAGCGATACCCCAATCCACGCACGCTGACGAGGAAGCGCGGCGCGGTAGGTTCGTCCTCGATCTTCTTGCGAAGCGAGACGATGTGATTGTCAATGACACGATCCGTAATGGAGATCCCAGAACCCCATACTTCATCGAGAAGAGACTCGCGTGTGAGTACGCGGCCACGGTGACGCAGAAATGCGGCTAGAAGCTTGAGCTCCGTAGTGGTCGTATCGAGCGGTTGGCCGTTACGGCGCAGTTCGAAGCGCCCCAAGTCGAGCTCGCATTTTCCGAAGCGGTAGAGATCTTCAGTATCCGGGGCCGCTCGCCGGAGTAGCGCGCGGATGCGAGCTCGCAGCTCACGGGGGCTGAATGGCTTCGTCACATAGTCGTCCGCGCCCACGTCCAGGCCCATTACTTTTTCGGCCTCTTGGGTCTTAGCTGTAAGCACGATGATGGGCGTTTTCAAGCCGCCGCGCCGCAGCTCCCGGCAGACCTCGAATCCGTCTTTATTTGGGAGCATGATATCGAGCAATATCAGGTCGAACACTTCGGCACGCGCTCGGCGAACGGCTTCCGCTCCGTCCCCGATCACCGAGGTGGCATAGCCTTCGGTCTGCAGGTCGTTCTCGAGCCCAAAGGCAATGCCAGGTTCGTCCTCGACGATCAGGATCTTAGTCATGGCTCAGGCGCGGCATCTAACACGTGCGCGGCAATTAGCGTCACATCGTCCGCTGGAGGTACGCCGCCGCTGTGGTGTTTCAATGCGTCGAGAACGTGATCGCGCGCCTGCTCCGCAGTGTCGCCGGAATAGTTATTCAGCGCAGCAAGAATGCGTTCGCATCCAAATTCGGCGCCGTCCTGATTGCGTGCCTCGGTCACTCCGTCGGTGAAAATCAGGAGCCAATCTCCCGCCTGGAGTTGGACGCTCGCCTGCGAAGCGGGGAGCTTTGGAAGCAGACCGACGGGCGGCGTCCGGGAATCCAAACGCAAACATTCGCGCTGGTTCGAAGATTCGCCGCGCAATAAAAGCGGGGCTTCGTTTCCGGCGTTCGCGTACGTGAGCACGCGCGAGGAGTCGGCGTACACGGCGTAGAACATGGTTGCGTAGGTTGCCGAATCAGTCGACTCGTAGAGCAGCGCATTGAGATCGGCTAACAGTTCGCCGCAGCGGTCCTCAAAAAAGGGAGCGCGTGTACGAATGGAAGCGTGAAGAGATGCCATCAGCAGCGCTGCCGGAATGCCTTTGCCCGCGACATCGGCAATGAGGATACCAAGTTTGCCCGGCGCCAAATCCAGGAAGTCATAGTAATCGCCGCTCATGCCGAGCGCGGGCTGGCACAGTCCCGCATAATCCAGGGTAGCCACCACCGGGCGATGTTGCGGGAACAACCGCCGTTGAACGTCGGCAGCGACCTTTAGCTGGCGATGCAAATCGGTGCCCGGTGGTTCGCTGGATTTATGACGCATGGCGGCGCGGATTCGCGCCCGCAGCTCGCGCGGGCTGAACGGCTTGGTTACGTAATCGTCTGCTCCTAAATCGAGGCCCATCACCTTGTCGAATTCGCTGGTTTTGGCGGTGAGCATGACGATGGGCGTGGTTAATCCGGTATGGCGTAGTTCTCGACACACTTCGAATCCGTCTTTACGGGGAAGCATGACATCCAACAGAATCAGGTCGAAGCGCTCTTCCTGTGCGCGATGAATAGCTTGCTCTCCATCACCTGCGAGGACCACCTCATAACCTTCTGCCTGAAGGTCGCTCTCGAGCCCGAAGGCTATCCCGGGCTCGTCCTCGGCAATCAGTATTTTGGTCATCGACGATTCCTCAGCTTTCGATGAGAGGCAGCACGAGGGTGAAGGTGCTGCCCACGCCCAGCTTGCTCTCGAGCCGAATCTCGCCCCCGAGGGCGCGAGAAATCTGGTGCACCATCGACAGCCCGATGCCAGTGCCTTTGATTCCAGCCTTTTTGGCAGCGGCGCCCCGTACAAACTTCTGAAAGATGTCCCGCTGCTCGCTTGGGTCGATGCCGATGCCGCGATCTCGAACCGAAATTGCGACTCGATGATCCTCGATGGTGCCGTCCACCCACACCGTCTTGCAATCCGGTGAGTATTTGACGGCGTTTTCCAGCAGATTGCGCAGCGCGCGCCGGAACGCCTCTTCATCGGCGTGCACGGTGGCGGTTGCTGCAGCGATGTTCGTTTCGATGCGGAAGCCGTTGGCGGCTGCCTCCGTACTGAAATCGATCACTGTCGCGCGCGCCAGCTGAAGGGCATCGTGCGGTTCCAGGCGATATTGCTTGCGGCCCGATTCCATGTGCCCGAAATCAAGCAGATCCTCAACCAACCGCTGCAAGCGATTGGTCTCGTGGTTGAGAAATACGTAGCTCTGCTGCCGCCGCGCTTCATCCCCAATACGGTTTTGCGCCAAAAGCTCACTGATAGCGCGAAGACTCGTTAAGGGAGATCGGAATTCGTGCGATACGGCGGCAACAAAGTCAGACTGCAGGCGTGACGTTCGTAGTTCTTGGCTTACACCGCGATGGACGGCGTAGCCCGAAGCGAGCACCAATATCAGCATCAGCGCGACCCCACAGAGCCACACTGTGCGACGCCCGGTAGTTGTGCTGCTAGTAGAACGTGCGGTGAAGAATGAAATGCGGCCGGGAAGGCGGACTTCATTGAGCGAACGCGAGACGTTCAGACCCGTGGCGCCGGGTGTGCCGTCAGAAAACTTCCAGCCAACGTCGGACGCCTTTGCAGGAACTGCGAGGCTCGACTCGAGCCAATTCGGTGCTGTCAAGGCTCCGCCGGCACGCTCAGGTGTTGTAGTCCAGAGGAGTAGAGAGTTGTCCGGCTGCGGCTCTCTTCCATCCGCGCTTGCCGCAGAGCGATTGGCGGCTATCCATCGATCGTGAAGTTCGGAAACGAGTACAGCCAATCTGACCTCGGATTGCGGCGGCTGCCCGGCAGATTTGTCGATAACAGATAGTTCAGCCCAATGGTACTCAAAGGTTTCGCGCCGGATCGGCCAACGGCCGCCCAGAAGATCAGAGCGGAGAGCTGCAATCTTCGTTGCGGCCTCCGCATGCCTTCCGAGCTCTTCCAGCAGCCGGCATTCTGCCTGCGCCGCTAACAATCCGTAAGGAACACCTGACATATTGAAGGCGGGTTCGTTTTCCAGGCTCCCGTAAGTAGCCAGCGCGGCTTCCCGCCGGCCCGATTTTCGCTCGATCCGGGCAATCCGAAGCAAAGCCTCAGGACTTGTTGACTGGTTCTTAACGAGTGGCTGAAGCGCAGCGATGGCGGCATCGAATTGTTGATCCCGCAGTTCGAGCTGGTCGGCGATATCGAAAGCGTGTGTATCCACAGTATGCGCTCGGGGCTCGGGGACAAAGAGTAACGGATGTTGTGGATAGATCGCTATCCCATCGTGCGAGAGGAGAATAAATATCGTGCCGCGCGGGAACCTCGATGCCAAAGAACGCGCTGGCGGCAGGCGATCGAGTTCGCGCAAAGCCAGTTCCCAGTTGCCTAGATTTCGCCCGAGCTGTGCGATTGCGAGATCGGCCGTTTGCTCGAGACGTTCCCGGGAGTGCTGCCATCCTAAGCTCTGGTCCTGCTGCATGAGATGCCAGGTGAGCCAGACTTGCCAAAAGGCGAGACAGACGACGCCGGCCAGGAATATGGAAAGACTCCGGCGCGCAGTTAGCGCCGTTAGCCAAGGGCTACTCGAGCGCGGTAGTCGCACGCGAGTAGTATACGCGCGTCTGCGTCACCGTGGGTTCGTGATTTGGTCAGAGTTATGTCTGGAACTCACGGATCGACATGGTTCGTCGACATCGGAGCGAGAACTTATTTTCTTTTAGGCCCAGAGGCGATGCTGAATCAGCAGCCTGAACATTCCCGATAAACCCTTTTTTGCACAAGTCCGTCCTGAGCCCCAGATGGCCCACAGGCCTCTTCGTTTTAGCGGTCCAGATCGTGAGCTCTTCATGTCTGGGCATGTATGAGATGAGTTGCCTTTCGCCTTAGGCTTTGCACTCCGTCGTAATTTCAGGACAGAAGCACCTCGCTGCATGCACCTCGGCGCGAAATCATCAGCGCATGGACCAAACGCCGAGTTGGTTGCCGGACACGGCTGCGAAGCGGTAATGATCACCGACAAAGGTTCCGCCCAATATGGTGATTCCCGGCTTCTGAAAATCGGCGAGAATGGTTCCCGTCTGCACGTCCCACAACGTAAGGTGATCGAGAGTCATAAGGTGATCGGCATGCCCGTAGATAACCGCGACTTGTCTCCCATCCGAAGAGGCATCGAGAGACATAATCAGTCCGGGTTGCCTGGGGAGCGTGCGCAGAACCTTGCCACTCTCAGGGTTGATGATCGAGAGGGTCTTGTCGACGCCACCGGCAATTACAGATTTGCCGTCCTGAGAAAATGCCACCGCAAGAGGCTCAACCAGAAATGCTGTCCCGATGTTTCGCAACCTCCCAGTCGCGGCATCGAAGACGCGGACATGGCCGTCATTATCGGCAGTGGCAATCTCACTGCTATCCCCCGAAAACGAGAGTGACGCCGATCCGCCAAACGGAGGCGATATATCGGCCAGAATTCTCGAATTTTCCACGTCCCAGATCTGAGAGACCATACCAGAGAGAGCGAGGCGCCTATTGTCCGGAGAAAATGCAACCGTGAACACA
>JAFAMM010000214.1 GCA_019233375.1 Acidobacteriaceae bacterium | reverse complement strand
AAAGAACCAGACAGGAATGATTCCGAGCTGTTAGAAATACGCCGGGTCTGAGCTCGGATCGATCAGGAAAAGGAGCTCGGCAGTGCTGTCATAGCTCTCTTGACGGCCAGCGTTTGTATAACCGTTTCGCAGGTGTGAACGGGACTTGAACGAAGCCTAACGGCAGACGCTTCGCGTGCGCGTTTGTTCGGGGGTAATTGAGACTGGGATAGTTTTGGGTCACAAAGGAGGTCCCTGTGACCCATCTACGAAAATTGATGCTCGAAGAGCTCGAGCGTCGTAATTACTCCCAGAGTACTGTACGGACCTATGTCCGAACAGTGGAGGATTTCGCGCAGTATTTCAAGCGTCCACCCGACCAGCTTGGCCCAGAGCATATTCGCGAATATCAGGCTTATTTGTTCCGGGAACGGAAGCTGGATGCGAACACGGTCAATCAGCGAACCGGAGCGTTACGCTTCTTCTTCGTCGCAACGCTCAAGAAGGGTTGGTCGATTGCGGAAACGCCCTATCCCCGAAAGGTTTTTCGGCTTCCCAAGATTCTGAGCCCGGAACAGGTAGCGCGGCTTATCGATGCCGCTCCGACTCCGTTCTACCGCATGCTCCTGATGGCGCTCTACGCCACCGGGTTGCGGCGCGCTGAACTGGCCCGGTTAAAGGTCAGTGACATCGACAGCGAGCGCATGGTCATTCATGTGAAAGGCGGAAAGGGCCGCAAAGATCGAGACGTCATGCTCAGTCCGAAACTGTTGGACGAACTGCGGCAGTATTGGCGCGGGCTGCGGCGCAGGCCGAAAGTCTGGCTGTTTCCGGGTAATCGCTGGCATACCGGAGAGAGACCTATTGATACCAAGGTCGTCTGGCATGCTTGCCGGCAAGCGGCACAACGAGCGGGACTCGGTGATGATATCCATCCACACACGCTGAGGCACTGCTTCGCGACGCACTTGCTGGAAGACGGAGCGGATCTGCGCACCATTCAGATTCTGCTCGGCCACCGCGATCTGGAGGAGACGACGATTTATCTACATCTTTCCAAGCTGCACCTCAGCGCGACCGCGAGCCCGTTGGATAAGTTGCCGCTCTCTGCCGCAGAAACCAAACGCGAATAAATGCACGGGCCACCACTGGAGGTGGCCGATCTTGTTCGCAGCGCCGGACGTGACTTTATTGAACGCAATCGCTCCTGGCTAAACCGGTTGCACCTGAAAGTATTGACGGCCATCGAGCGCTGCCGCACGGCTGCATTGGGCGGCCATCTGGATCAATGTGTGCGTTGTGGATATCGTGCCATCTCGTTCAACTCCTGCCGTAATAGGCATTGTCCGAAGTGCCAGGCGAACGCTCGCGATCGCTGGCTCGAAGCGCGTCAGCGTGAGCTTCTACCAACACGCTACGTCCATGTTGTCTTCACTCTTCCGCACGAGCTCGCGCCACTGGCTCTACAGAACAAACGCGTGATGTACGACCTGCTGTTCCGGATCAGCGCCGAGACGCTGCTCGAGATCGCACGCGACCCGAAGCATCTGGGCTCAGAAATAGGCTTCTTCAGCGTGCTACATAGTTGGAATCAGAAACTCGAACACCATCCGCATATTCATTGTGTGGTGCCGGCCGGTGGCTTAGCTCCCGATCACACACACTGGATTCCCTCTCAACGCAAGTTCTTTCTGCCTGGCGATGTGCTGGCCGAAGTGTTCCGAGGTAAGTTTCGCGAGGCCTTAGAAGAAGCTTTCGCCAACGGCAAGCTCGGCTTCTACGGCAGTATGAAAACGTTCGCCCGTCCCAAAGCCTTCGCCCAGTTATTGCGCTTGACCTTTCGAAAGAAATGGGTAGTTTACTTGAAACGGCCGTTTGGCGGCCCCGAGCACGCTCTTCGTTATCTCGGCTGTTACACACATCGGGTGGCTATTTCTAATCACCGGCTGGTGTCGTTTGCCGACGACCAAGTCACCTTCCGCTGGCGCGATTCCAAGCATGGAAACAAAAGACGGCTGATGAGCTTGCATGTCAACGAGTTCTTGCGGCGATTCCTCTTACATATGTTGCCGCCCGGCTTCGTACGCATCCGGCATTTCGGTTTCCTCAGCACACGTAACCGCTCCAAGCTCCTTCCAATCTGCGTCCGGCTACTCGAAGCAGCCTCCGGACAGCCAGTCAAAGAACGAACGTCTCACGCTGAAGAAACTCACCCGTCTTGGCTCTGTCCTCGATGCAAGCGCCCAATGCTGCTCCTCGAGCGCTTCACCGCTTTACAACTTCGTCTCCGTGCTCCGCCCGATCTGCTCCCTTCAGCCCCATGACAACGTACGCAACATATCTCGAATCTGCAATCCGCATCGACGCGAACAGCATCAGTGTGTACTTTATCCGCCATGATTGGGCTGCTTATCCGCGCGCCTCGGAAGCTCTTCACTCCAGCCGCCAGCTTTCCCCTCATCCCGATCCCGCGAGGCCCATTCCGCTAATTGAAAATCCATAACGTGTAATTTTCCAAACGGCTTCATTCAAGTCCCAGTATCAAAAGCGATTCGGCACCGCAACTTCATCCACTTCCCGCGAGTGCACTTCGCCGAATCGCTCCTGATACTGACCTAAGACTTACCGTTCCCTATGTGGCCCACATTG
>JAFAMM010000164.1 GCA_019233375.1 Acidobacteriaceae bacterium | reverse complement strand
AGCGCGCCGGCGATCGCGGACCCGCTGCCAAAGAGCTCGCCGTGTTCCAGGAGATAAAAAAGCGCCAGGAAGGCACCGCTGTTCCCGAGGACATGGAATGGAATTTCTACGCCGAACTATACGATCCGCCGGATGCCCGGCCTTCCGGCGCGGATGAACCGACCAGATATGAAGACAGAATCGTAAGCCGAGGCTGGGATCCCAAAACGACGCGCATGCTCTTGATCGACGCGGACGGCTCGGGCCACGCAGACCTTCTGGTCTGGTCACGCGACAAGATCGTCCTGCTGAAGCGCGGTACGGAGGCGACGCCTTCCGGGTTAGAAGGTTTGAAAGACATTCGCGATATTGCGGCGGGCGACTTCGATAACGATGGGTTAGCGGATCTATGCATTGTATTAGGAACGGGCGCTGTCGTCTTCCATAACGACCACGGCATGTTCAAGAAGCATGCCGAGCTGCCGGGGACCACGGGTGTTACGAAAGCCCTGTGGCTCGACTACGACCATGATTACGATCTCGACCTTCTGCTCTTCGGCCCCGATCCGTTGTTAATGCGGAACGACGGCAACGGCAAGTTCGAAGACAAAACAGCGGCTTTTCCCTTTGTGAAAGGCCAAGCTCTGGATGCAGTGGTCACGGCCGTTCGCGGGGATACCGCCGCGCGCGACGTTGTTGTCTCGTATGCCAATCACCCGGGTGTTCTCTACACGGACAAGCTCAACGGCGTTTTCGAAGCATCGAACCTTCCGGAAATCCCCGCGGGGGCGACCGAGCTTGACGCGCAGGACTTCAATCATGACGGGCTGCTTGATCTGGTCGCTTACGCGCCCAATCTCATAACCGTCGTGAACGCGTCGGGTAAATTCGCCTCGCTGGCTGGCGCGCAGGTCGCACCCTCAAACATTCGTGCGGACTTCAATGGCGACAGCAGGCAAGATTACGTTCAGCTTACGCCCGATGGGTCGCTGCACATATTTTTCAACACGACATCCAACCAAAGGTGGGTGACAGCGCAGATCAAAGGGGTCAAAAATCTCAAAGAGGCAGTCGGCGCAACGGTGGAGATGAAGTCCGGCGCGTATTATGAGAAGCGCGTCTACAATGGCGTACCCTTGCCGTTCGCGATCGATGGACGCGCTGATATAGACGCGGTCCGCATCACGTGGCCGAACGGTCTTATTCAGAATGAGACGCACCAGAAAGGCGAGGGCACGCTGAAGATCGCCGAGGCGCAGCGGCTTTCGGGTTCCTGCCCCATGATTTTCGCTTGGAATGGAGATAAGTTCCAGTTCATTACCGATGTTCTGGGAGTCGCGCCGCTCGGGGCGAGTTCCGGCGATGGCAATTACTTCCCGGTCGACCATGACGAGTACATCCAGATCCCAGGTTCAGCGCTCAAAGCCGAAACGGGTGCCTACAAGATTCATATAACCGAAGAACTGCATGAGGTTTCGTACCTCGACGAGGTGAAGCTGATCGCTGTCGATCATCCGGTAAACACAAACATTTATACGAACGACAAGTTCAAGTCGCCGCCGTATCCGGAATTCCGCCTCTTCGGATCGAAAGAAAAAATTCATCCGATCCACGCGACGGATGCGGACGGTGTGGACGCGACGGCAGCATTGGCCGCTGTCGATCACAAGTATCCGGTTGCTTTCGCTCACAATACGGCGGGAGAAGCTGAACTTCATACGCTCGATCTGGATTTTGGAAAGGCCGCGGCATCGAATCACGCGGCTCTTGTACTCAACGGCTGGGTGGATTGGGCGGACGGCAGCACGTTCCTGGGCGCGTCGCAAAACGGGCAGGGTCTCGTATTTCCCTATCTGCAGGTCAAAGACTCCGCCGGCAACTGGAAAACGGTTGTTCAGGATATGGGGATCCCTTCGGGGAAGCCCAAGACGATCGTCGTGGATTTGGCGGGCAAATTCCTGTCGTCTTCCCGCGAGGTTCGCATCGTGACGAACCTGTGTGTCTATTGGGACGAGATCTTTTTGATCGAGAACTCTGACCTCCCGCAGGTTCGCATGACGACCTTGAAACCCAGTGCAGCCGATGTTCACTTTCGTGGCTTTTCGCGCGCCGTGATCGATCCCAGGCGCGAGCAGCCGGAGCAGTTCCTATACGATCAGGTGCGGCCGACCACTGAATGGAACCCGACCCCCGGCTTTTACACCCGATACGGCGACGTTAGGCCGCTGGTTCGAGAGGCGGATGACCGGATGGTCGTCATGGGCTCGGGCGATGAATTGCGCCTCGAATATCCGGCAAATCGGCTGCCCGCCATTCCGCGAGGATGGACGCGCGACTTTCTTCTCCTGGTGGACGGCTGGGCCAAAGATGCCGACCCGAATACCGCGTTCAGCCAGACAGTCACGCCACTTCCGTTCCACGCGATGAGCGCTTATCCATATAAGAAGGATGAACAGTTTCCGGCCGATGCCGAACACCAGCAATATATTCGCGAATATCTCACGCGCCCGGCGCTCGAGCTGATCCGGCCGCTCGCAAGCACGAATACGGGAGATTAGTTGTTGAATCGCCGTCTTCTCTGGCTCTGTAGCACTGCCCTCGGTATGCTACTCGTGAACAGCGCGCTGCTCGCTGCATTTCCAACCGCCACCGCATTCAATGTCACCAATCTCCTGCTGCATATCGGATTGGGCGCATTAGTCGGTGTGCTCGCGATTGCGCTCGCGCGGCTGGAACCGCGGCTCATCTACACCGTTTTGGCGGCGGTTTCCGGTGTTGTACTCGTTGTCGTCGGAAACACGCGTGATCACAAAAGCGTTCTGCTGATTCATCTCGCGATTTCTCTTGTTGCCGTCGCGGTCTTGTTTGCTCGCCGGGCGAATTTCACAATTGCAAAGTTTGCCTTGGCCGGTACGGCTCTTATCGGAGTCGCGGCGGTTGCCAATCACTTCCGTCCGCGACCGAATGACAAGATTGCGAATTCGCTTGTCGTTCCGCTCTCGATGGATCAGGAAGGGGCTGGTCCGAAGAGTCCCTTTTTCCCGTCGGCCGCGAATACGTCCGATGGCAAAATCGTCCCGTCCTCATTCTTCATGGAATCGAAGAAGTGCGGCGAGTGCCACACAGACATATACAACCAGTGGAAGGCCTCGGCGCATCACTTCGCGAGCTTCAACAATCAGTTCTACCGGAAATCGATCGAATACATGCAATCGGTCGTGGGTACGCGGCCGAGCAAGTGGTGCGCTGGCTGCCACGATCACGCGGTTTTCTTCAATGGACGGTTTGACAGACCGATAAAAGAACAGATTGATACGCCGGAGGCGCAGGCCGGCTTGAGTTGTATGTCCTGCCATTCCATCGTGCATGTGAATGGCAGTATGGGCAACGCCGATTTTACGATGTCCTATCCGCCTCTTCATGAGATAGCGAGCAGCACGAACCCTGTCATTCGAAATCTGGAGCGCTTTGTCACCTATGCTGCTCCTGAAGCGCACCGGCGCACGTTCATGAAGCCGTTTATGCGCACGAGTTCGGAGTTCTGTGCAGCTTGTCACAAAGTGCACCTGGATGTTCCCGTAAATCAATACCGCTGGTTCCGCGGCTTCAATGAATACGACAACTGGCAGGCCAGCGGAGTCTCCGGGCAGGGTGCGCGTTCGTTTTACTATCCCGCGAAATCCAGCACCTGCCAGGACTGCCATATGCCGCTCGTGAGTTCGCATGATCCCGGTAATATCGACGGCAAAGTTCATTCGCACTTCTTTCCGGGCGCGAATACGGCCGTCCCGTACGCGAATGAAGATAAGGGGCAGCTCACGCGCACGGAGAATTTCCTGAAATCGGGTTTCATTACGCTCGATATCTTCGCGATCGCTCCCGTGACACGGCAGACGGGCGACACGCAGATGATCCGGCGGGGCGGGGAAGCGCCACAGGCGAATACATCATTCGCGGTAGGTGAAGAGGCCGAGCAGAGTACAACCGCTGTCATTCGCAACGTGGGCGCGCTGGCC
>JAFAMM010000119.1 GCA_019233375.1 Acidobacteriaceae bacterium | reverse complement strand
GAGGAGAGCCGGCGCGCTTATGAACGGGCGCTGGTGGAGGAGATACGCGGGCACGAGTGGGCCTGGCGGCCCGAGACGGTTTATTTCGGAGGCGGCACGCCGAGCCTGATGCCGCTGGAACTGCTGGACGAGCTGATGGCGGCGATTCCGGGCAACAGAGTGAGTGAAGTGACAATGGAGTGCGCTCCGGGAACGTTCACGCGCGAGACAGCCACGGCCTGGGGGCGCGCGGGGGTCAACCGTGTGAGCCTGGGCGTACAGTCTTTCGTGAGCGAGGAGCTGCGGCAAACCGGACGGCGGCATACGGCGGAGATGGTGCAGCGCGATGTCGAGGTGCTGCGAGAGGCCGGCCTCGGCGAGATCAACCTGGATCTGATAGCGGGATTGCCGGCGCAGACGCGGGAGAGTTGGCAAGAGTCGCTCGATTGGATTCAGCGGCTGCATCCGCCGCACGTCTCGATTTACATCTTTGAAGTGGACGAAGACAGCCGGCTGGGCAAGGAGGTCTTGCTGGGCGGTGTCCGGTATGGCGCGGGGCGCGTGCCAGGCGATGACCTAGTGGCGGAATTGTACGAGCGGGCGGTTAGCGGGCTCGCCGCGATGGGCATTCAGCGCTATGAGATATCAAACTTTGCCAAGCCGGCGCACCGGTCGCGGCACAACCTGAAGTACTGGCTGTTGGAGCCGTATGTGGGGTTTGGGCTGGATGCGCACTCGTTCGACGGGCAGCGTCGCTGGAGCAATCCGGATGAAATGCAGGCTTATCTTTCCAGACGCGAAGTACCGGAAGCGATCGCGACGGATGCCGGTGAAGAGCATTTCTTTGTGGGCTTGCGGCTGATGGAGGGGATCGAGCCGACGGAAGCGGAGTGGGAGCGTTTTGCTCGTCCGATTGAGCGATGGTTAGATACCGGCATGCTGCAGCGCGCGGGTGAACGGCTGCGGCTGGCGCCTGGAGGCGTGTTGCTCTCAAACGAAATCTTCCAGGATTTTCTGCATGCCTGAGCAGTGGATTGACCTGCGAAGCGATACCGTGACCAAGCCGAGCGCGAGAATGCGCCGAGCCATTGCAGAGGCCGAAGTGGGGGATGACGTTTACGGCGAAGACCCTACGGTGAACCGGCTGGAGCGGCGCGCGGCGGAGATTCTGGGCAAAGAAGCGGCCTTGTTTGTGCCGACAGGAACAATGGGGAATACGATCGCGCTCAAGCTACACACGAAGCATGGCGAAGAAGTGATCTGCGATGCGCGGTCGCACATTCTCGATTGGGAACTTTCGATGCTGGCGTGGTTTTCGGGGTGCCTGGCGCGGGCAGTGGCGAGCGAGAACGGAATTTTGTCGTGGAAGCAGATTGAGGCGCACCTGCGGCCGGGCGGCGCGCACAGCGCTCCGACAACGGTGGTGTCGCTCGAGAACACACACAACATGGCAGGCGGGACTTTGTATGAACTCGCCGATCTGGATGAGATTTGCGGAAAAGCGCACGAGCGCGGGCTGAAGGTACACATGGACGGAGCGCGCGTGTTCAATGCGTCGGCGGCGCTGGGCGTGGCTGTTTCGCGCGTTACGCGCGATGCCGACACGGTGATGTTTTGCTTGTCGAAGGGGTTGGGAGCTCCGGTCGGGTCCCTGTTAGCGGGCGAGGCGGAAGCGATTGAGCGCGGCAGGTTGTATCGCAAACGTCTGGGCGGAGGCATGCGGCAGGCCGGCGTGGTGGCGGCAGCGGGATTGATCGCCCTCGAGGAATCGCCGGGACGCTTGCATGAAGATCATGAGAATGCGCGATTTCTCGCGGAGCGGCTAGCGGACATTCCTGGAATCCGGATCGAGCCGGAGCGAGTGCGAACAAATATCGTCATCTTCGATATTTCAGGGCTTCAAATCAGCACGAGCGAGTTCAGCCGCGAACTGAGGCAGCGCGGGGTGCTGGCGAACGGCATCAACGCCACGCATGTGCGGATGGTGACGCATGTGGATGTCACTCGCGAGGAGTGCGAGCGCGCGATAGAAGCGGCGGCCGATATTACGCGGCAAAAAGCGCCTGTAACTGTTTCTGTTTGATACTATTCTTCGGTGCTCATACTCTCGGCCACGCTAGCAATCTTTGTTTATGGCTTGATCGCGCCTATTCTGGGTGCACTTCTGCCGACGTACGGTTTATCGGCCGGAGAACAGGGCATGCTGGCGACGGTGCAGGCGGTCGGACTGATTCTGGCCTCGCTGACGGCCGGCCCCATGATCGACATAAAGGGCAATAAGCTTGGGCTGTTGATAGGACTGGCGCTGATTGTGATCTCTCTCGCACTCGCACCGAATGCGGGCAGTTATGGCGGGCTGCTGTTTGTTTATTTCATTCTCGGTTTCGGCGGGGGCACGGTGGTAACGGGCGCGAACGCGCTCGTGGGAGCGGTGGAACCGGGGCGGCGCGGTTCGGCGCTGAATTTTTTGAATTTGTTTTTCGGGCTCGGCGGGATCATTACGACCTACGTAGCGAGCGAGCACGTGAACGCGGCGAACGTGTGTTACGGGATTGCAGCATTGACGGCCGTGGCGCTGCTGGTGAATGCAGCGACCAAGATGCCCTCGCCGTCCGGGGTCGCGAGTTTCAAGGTGAGCGAAGTACCGGCCCTGCTTTCGCGCCCGGCGCTGCTGCTTTTGTGCCTGTTTCTGTTCCTGTATGTTGCCTGCGAAGTGGGCGTCTGGAACTGGCTCAAGACGTACCTGATGACGGTGCGAACGGCGGATGGAGCAGCTATTTTCGACCAGACAACGGCCGGCCATGTGGTGAGTTATGGATTCGCGTTTGGAATTCTGGTTGGACGCGTGGTGGTGTCGCGCGTGCTGATCAAGATTCCCGCGCTTACGGTGACGCTGACCGCCGCGATCCTGATGGCGATCACCACATATGCGATGCTGCAGTTGCACTCTTACGCGGCGGTGACGGCGGCGGTGTTCTGCGCCGGACTGAGCATGGCGCCGGTGTTTCCGACCACACTGGCAATTACGGGCGATGCCTTCCCGCGAGGCACGGCGACCGCCATGGGCGTGGTAATTACGCTCGGATGGGTGGGGCTGGCGGTGAGTTCGAAGATCATCGGCGCAATGGCGGAAGGCAATGATTACCATCGCGCGCTGATGCTGATTCCGATCTTTTCCGTGCTGATGATCTTTGTGAACCTGATCCTGCGGGCAGTGATGAAACGGCCGGTGGCAGCGGCGGTACCGGTATAGATAGCGGGCGTGGCTAAAGCTGCGCGCGGACTAAACCCCGCCCTCAAAAAACGCGCCGGGTTAAACTGCGATTTACGTTACTATGCAGTTCCGTTCGACGTGTATTCGTGCTGTGCTGGCCATGTTTGCCGGAATCCTGGCCCAAGCCGGGGCTCAAACTCAAACCCCGGCAACTCCCGCCCAACAGACGCCGCAGGCCCCTCCGACGCCCAAACAGGCAGTGAAACGCGACGGGTATCCGGAGTATGACCCGGCAGCCGTGCAACGAGGACAAAAGACGTTCGTGGCTACTTGCGCGTTCTGCCATGGATCGAATGCCAAAGGCGGCGAGACGGGGCCTGATCTGTTGCGCTCCGTTGTAGTGCTCGACGACGAGAACGGGAACAAGATCGGACAAGTAGTGTTGAACGGGCGGCCGGACAAGGGCATGCCGAAGTTTGCCCTGTCACACGACCAGATCGTGGATATCGCGATATTTCTGCACGACCGCGTTAAAGCCGCGGCGCTGCGCGATACCTACAAGGTGCTGAACATCGTTGTGGGAGATCCCAGGGCGGGTCAGGCCTATTTCAACGGAGCGGGCGGATGCACAAGCTGCCATTCGGTAAGAGGCGACCTGGCGCATATCGGCTCGAAGTATGACGCAGTAGGAGTGCAGCAACATATAGTGATGCCGCGCGAAGAGCATTGGGGCAGACGAAGCCAGACAGACGGACCGCCGGTCGCGCCGGTGACCGCGACCGTGACACTGGCTAGCGGTGAATCGTTCAAGGGCCGGCTTACCCGCATTGATGATTTCACCGTTTCGATTGTGGATGCGAACGGAGATCTACACAGCTTTACGCGGAATGGCGATACGCCCAAAGTGGACATACACGATCCCATGAAGGGGCACTTCGACCTGCTGGCGAAGTATACCGACTCCGACATTCACAATTTGACCGCTTATCTGGTGACGTTGAAATGAGTATCCGCCATTTTGTTCTGACTTCTTTGCTTGCAGCGCTTGCCATAAGCGGGCAGACTCTTGATCCGCATTTGCTGACGAAGCCGGCAACGGACGCATGGCCTACCTATAACGGCGATTACTCGGGACGCCGGTTCAGTTCGCTTACGCAGATCAACCAGTCGAATATCAACAAACTGAATCTCTCCTGGATTTACCGCGCGACACCGGGCGAAACGCCAGGCGCGGTGGTGGGCGGCGAGGGTACGCCAACGCCGGGAAATGGTGACGACGGGTGGGGAGCACAGATCAAGTCGACGCCGTTGATGGTGAACGGAGTTTTGTACTTCACGACTCCGGACAACACCTGGGCGGTGGATGCGCGGTCAGGGCGCGAGATCTGGCACTACTTCTGGCGCACGCGGGGCGGCATTCACATCGGGAACCGCGGGGTCGGGATGTACGGGAACTGGCTGTTTTTTGAAACGCCCGACAACTATCTTGTTTCGCTGGATGCGAAGACCGGGAAAGAGCGATGGCACGTGGAGATTGCGGACGTGAAACAGGAGTATTTCTCGACGCCCGCGCCGATTGTTGTCGGCAATCACGTCATTGTGGGGACCGGCGGCGATTCGCTGGACGTGCCGGGGTTTCTGGAGGCGCGTGATCCGGAGACCGGGGCGGTGCAGTGGCGCTGGTGGAGTGAGCCGCTGAAAAAGGGCGACCCGGGGGCGGAAAGCTGGCCGGATGAGTACTCGATGCGTCACGGCGGCGGAATGACATGGATTCCGGGAACGTACGATCCGGAGTTGCACCTGTATTATCTGGGCACGGGGAATCCGAACCCGGTGCTGGCCGGGCAGAGCCGCAAAGGGGATGACCTGTTTACCTGTTCGATTGTGGCGCTGAACATCGATACGGGGAAGATGGCGTGGTACTTCCAGGCCTCGCCGCACGACACGCACGACTGGGATTCGGCGCAGACGCCGGTCCTGATAGACGGCGTCATAAACGGCAAGCCGCGAAAGCTGCTGGCGCAGGCGAACCGGAACGGGTACTTCTTTGTGCTGGACCGGACGACCGGAAAGAACATTGTGACGAAGCCGTTCCTCGAGACATTGAACTGGTCAAAGGGTGTGAATGGCGCGGGCCAACCGATTCCGAACACAGCGAAAGAACCGCAGGTAGCCGGCGTGCTTGTTTCTCCGCCTTCGGGCGGCGCGACCAACTGGCCGCCGCCGAGCTTCGATCCGGAGACGGGTCTGTTTTATGTCAGCACTTCAACGTCGTACAGCGAGTTCTACCTGACCGATACGGATCCGCATCCAGAGGGATGGGGCGCGGCGGAGAAGAACGCCGGCGGCCTGGGACATACGCTGAGAGCCATCGATTACAAGACAGGCAACCTGGTATGGCGGCATAATTATCCGGGCGGGGGCGGCTTGTCGGGGCTGTTAACCACCGCTGGAAAGCTGCTCTTTTCAGGTGACGGGTCGAATCACCTGATCGCATTTGATCCGGCAAATGGGAAGATCCTGTGGCACGCAGGCTTGGCGGCGAATGTCAGTAACGGACCGGAGACCTATCTGCTTGACGGCAAGCAGTACCTGGTTGTGGGAGCGGGCGACTCGCTATACGCGTTTACGCTGGCTGAGTGAAGCGCGCGGGCGAGGTTGTGATAGCGCTTAGTCCAGCGGCTTCGCGCTCTTGAAAATGAGCAGGTAGGAGCCCGGCTTTTCCTTCTCGGGAAGGGCTTCGGCCAGCTCCCATCCTTGCTTTCCAAAATCGGAAAGAGTGGCGGCAAGCTGAGTGTCGAAGTTTGCGCCGGTTTCCAGGTCAACGTGATGGATCTGATACTGCCATTCGGCCATGGTTTCCTCCAAAGCCTGAGTATACGGCCAGTTTCGTAGCTAGAAGGCGAGGTTGTTGATGGTCACGACGGGTCCGTCTTGTCTCGCTTTAATGCGCCCGGTCCATTTACCCGGCGCATCCGGTCTCAACTGAATCCCATCATTGACTGCGTACGCGGTGTGCAACTTCCAGCTGAATCCGTTTTCGGGCACCCGTTTCAGCACGATTCGCACATGCTTCATCATGATGGCCTCGACATTTAAGAACGTCAGCAAGTCCGCCAGGTTGGGAAAACGCACGCGCATTTTGGCCTGGACTTTAGCGGGAATACCGCTGCCGCTGGCCTTGGCTTGTCGAAGAAGCATTTCGTCATAAAGGGATGCGGTCTCGTTGAGAACCTTCTCGCCTGTGAAATAGTCATTCAGCGCTTCTTCGAAGACTTCTTTCTTAGGCTTTTCCTTCGTTTTATCGCGAACGAAACTGATTCCGGCGTATGGGTATTGCGTGCGCACAACGCACTCGATGTACTTGTAGGGCTCCCATTTCTTGACCCGGTTGATCATAGGACCGCTCTCCATCTCGGCGAACATGCCGGCCTGCAGCTCGCGGGTTTTGCCCGCGGCCCAATTGATCGCCGCGACCTCGACTTCAGGGCCGAGAAAGGCTCCGGTACTGTCGGCTGCCGCGTAGCGAAGGTTGCCGCCCGGCGCGGGGAGCGTTACTTTGTCGCCGGTGGACCTCTCCCATTGCTGGATTTTGGCGCGAACGCCGGTTGGAGCGAACGGCTGATCCGGAGTTTCGCCAGTCATCAGGCGAACGAGCTGCGCTTCCCAGCCCGTCTGGTAGCCGTGGCGGGAGATGGAGTGAAACGCGGTCTGCTTTGGGTTCTTATTCATCTCCTTCTTCAGGAATTGTTCGTGGGTACGTTGCGCTTTCGCCCGCTGACCAATAAATTTTTCGAGTGCGGCGCGCTGCTCCTCTGAGATCTTAAATGGCATGGCGATTCTTCCGGTTCCTGATGCAGTTGTAGCCCTTCATGCGAATAAGCGAGGTAACGAGGCGAATTCTCTCAAGGGACTGGTAAGGAAAAAACTTGGGTTCTCGCTGGCTTTGGTTTTCGTTGTTGCCAACATCTGGCCGCGGACCGCGATCGCGCAATGGATTTCGCCCAATCCCGTGAGCAAATTCGAGAAGCAGGCTGATGGTGTGCTGTTTCGGATGCAGACCGGCGTTTTGAAGCTCGAGTTCTGCACGGATTCGATAATACGGGTGCTTTACGCGCCGGTATGGCCATTACCCGACCGGAAAGATTACGTGGTGATCAAGCCGCAGTGGCCACCGGTCGAGTGGAAAGTTGAATCCGATGACAAGGGGGTGACGCTGAGCACCGCACGAGTAAAGGTGACGGTTGACAAGAAAGAAGGAAGCATCACGTATATCGGAGCGGACGGAGCGAATCTGCTGACGGAAGGTCCAAAGCAACTGGTACCAGCGGTAGTCAACAATGAGCACACGTATCATGCTGACGATGTACTGAAAATTTATGGATCAGAGGAAGCATTCTACGGTCTGGGGCAGCATCAAGCAGGCGTTTGGAACTATCGCGGTGAATCGGTGGATCTGTCGCAGGACAACACCAACATCTCTGTTCCGATGTTCCTATCGAGCAAGGGGTATGGCATCTTCTGGAACAACACCTCCGCGAGCCGCTTCAATAATCGCTTCGTTCATTATCTGTTTCTAAGCTCCGATGTAGCAGATTTGATCGATTATTACTTTTTCTATGGGCCGGAGTTCGACAGGATTATTGCGGATTATCGTGAAGTGACCGGCGCGGCACCGCTATACGGCGAGTGGGCTTACGGCTTCTGGCAAAGCAAGAACAAGTACGCGTCTCAAGAAGAGATACTCAGCGTGGCGCAGAAATACCGGGACTTGCGCATACCAATCGACAACATCGTGCAGGACTGGTTCTGGTGGACCAGGACCGGAGAGTTCAAATTCAATGAGCACTATCCGGACCCGAAGGCCATGATGGACAAGCTGCACAAAGAGCACTTTCACCTGATGATGTCGATCTGGCCGTTTTTCGATCCGGGCTCACAGACGTACGAAGACATGGAGAAGAAAGGCTATTTCCTCGCGAAGACCAGCGTGGCAGCGTTTCATCCGAAGGGCGCGGCACTGTATGACGCGTTTAATCCCGCGGCACGGAAATACTATTGGAATCTCGTCGATGACGCCTTATTCAAGACAGGCGCGGATGCCTGGTGGATGGATACGACGGAGCCGGAGACCGAGGGGCGCGAAGAGAATATTCTTTTCGATCATCATGTGTTCACCGGGAACGGGGCGCGGTATTCAAACATTTATCCGCTAATGACGACGATGGGCGTTTACGAAGGCCAGCGGGCCGCGACGGATCAGAAACGCGTGTTCATCCTTTCGCGGTCAGCGTTCGCAGGCATCCAGCGCTATGCGGTGACGGCATGGTCGGGCGATATTCTGTCGGACTTCGAAACCTACAAACGGCAGATCCCAGCGGGCTTGAACTTTGAACTCTCCGGCATTCCGTACTGGACAACGGACATTGGAGGCTTTGTTCTGGGACATCCGAACGATCCGAGGTACCGCGAGCTGTTTGTGCGGTGGTTTCAGTATGGAACGTTCTGCCCAATTTTTCGGGTACACGGGACGCGGACGCCCAATGAGAATGAGGTGTGGTCTTACGGCCCGGAGGCGGAGTCGATTCTGGCCAGCTTTGACCGGCTGCGCTACCGGCTGATGCCGTATATCTACTCCGTCGCCTGGAGGATCACGAGTGAAGGATACACGCCGATGCGGCCGTTGGTAATGGATTTCCGCACGGATGTGAAGGCACAGAATATCGGCGATGAATATCTGTTCGGGCCGGCGATTCTGGTGAGTCCTGTGACCGAGCAGGGCGCTTCGTCGCGTCATCTCTATCTGCCGGAGGCGAAATGGTACGACTTCTGGAACGGGAGCGCGAAACAAGGCCCGTGCGATGTAGACGCGCCGGCACCGTTAAGCCGGCTGCCGCTTTATGTGCGCGCCGGCTCCATTGTTCCGATGGGTCCCGACGTGGAGTATGCGGAAGAGAAACCGGAGGGACCAATTGAGTTGCGCGTGTATCCAGGGGCGGACGGGGATTTCACGATCTATGAGGATGACGGGAACACATACGCGTACGAGAAAGGAGCACGCGCGATCATTCCGATTCGCTGGAACGATGCGCGCCGAACACTTACGATTGGAGACCGAAAGGGAGCGTACGACGGCATGCCTCAAAAGCTCAGATTCGCAGTCGTATTCGTTGGCGACGGTCATGGTGTTGGCATTGATTCCACGGCTCATCCGGACAGTGTGATTCAGTACGAGGGAAAGTCTGTGGCCGTAGCACAGAAAACGGCGTCGCCTCACTCGTAACGGAAAGCGTTGAGTATGATGCACCAGCAGTCTAGAATTTGATCAGCATGTCGATCGCGTACGTCCACTGATTGCTATGCAACCGCGGCCCGACCGTCGGACCAAATACGGCACTCCCGGCTACGTCCCAACGGACTTCCGGGCGGAAGTTGACGGCACGTGTGGGCATAAAGTTAACTCCGGCGGTTAGCTCGCCATAGTTCGCGCGGTTTCCGGTACGCGACCCATCAACATCATGAAACCATTCAGCACGAGAGTTCACATCGAGCAGGCGATGA